>JAZKCX010000001.1:0-37178 GCA_040387875.1 Pseudomonadota bacterium
GGCGTATCGCGCTGCCTTCGGTGTGGCGCAGAAATTCTTCTTCGCTCCAGCCGAACAGCGTCACCAGTTGCGGGCTGCTCAGGCCGGCGCGCTCGTCAAAGTCGGGCAATGCGCTGCGCTGCGCATATTTGTTCCAGGGGCAGACCAGCTGGCAGTCGTCGCAACCATAGATGCGGTTGCCCAGCAGCGGCCGAAGTTCCAGTGGAATCGGGCCGGCGTGTTCGATGGTGAGGTAAGAAATACAGCGCCGCGCATCCAGCCGGTGCGGTGCCACGATCGCCTGCGTGGGGCACACGTCCATGCAGGCGCTGCAACTGCCACAGTGCGGCGTAACGGGCGCGCTTTCGGGCAGCGCCAAGTCGACATAAATCTCGCCCAGAAAAAACATTGAGCCCGCCTCGCGGCTCAGCACCAGCGTGTGTTTGCCGCGCCAGCCCTGGCCGCTGCGGGTGGCGAGTTCCACCTCCAGCACCGGGGCCGAATCGGTGAATACACGGTGGCCGAAAGGGCCAAGATGTTCTGCAATGCGGTCGGCCAGTTTTTGCAAACGGTTGCGCAACACCTTGTGGTAATCGCGGCCGCGGGCATAGAGCGAGATAACCGCTTCGGCCGGCTGCGCGAGCCGCGCAAACTCCACCGCCTGCCAGTCGTCGCCATGGTGCGCGGTCAGATAATCCATACGGGCGGTAATCACACTCACCGTGCCTGGCACCAGCTCGGCGGGGCGCGCGCGCTTCATGCCATGCTGCGCCATGTAGGCCATCTCGCCATGAAAGCCCTGGGCCAGCCAGGCCTGCAGACCGGGCTCGGCCGACGACAGATCAATACCGCTCACGCCAATTTGCGAAAATCCCAGCTCCCGGGCCCATGCCTGAATAAAAGGAAGCAGTTGCGCGCTGTCGAGAGTCACCCGCCGATTGTAGGAAGCACCCGCACGCTGGTGTGGCCCGACGAAGATGCCACCCTGGCGTTTGCCACTGCGCTGGCAGCGCAGCCCGGCCTGCAGAACTGCTTTGTGGAACTGCATGGCGACCTGGGCGCCGGCAAAACTACGCTGGTGCGGCACCTGCTGCGCGCGCTGGGTGTGCAGGGCCGCATCAAAAGCCCCACCTATGCGGTGGTGGAGCCGCACGAAGCCACGCTCAACAGCGCACCGCTGGCGATTTCGCACTTCGATTTCTACCGCTTTGCCGACCCGCGCGAGTGGGAAGACGCCGGCTTTCGCGACATCTTTGCCAGCCCCGGCCTCAAGCTCGCCGAATGGCCCGAGAAGGCTGGCGGCCTTTTGCCGCTAGCCGATTTAGCTATTAAAATCGAAGCAATGGCCGACCAGTCGCGACATGTCACGCTCACCGCTCCCACGGCGCTGGGGCAGGCCGTGCTGCGCGCCCTGCCCGCATGAGTGAAGGCCTGCGCCGGCGCGATCTGCTGCAGGGCGGCACGCTGATGCTGCTGCTTGGGGCACACCACCTGGCCCACGGTGCCAGCATTGTGGAAGTGCGGGTCTGGCCCGCGCCCGACTACACCCGCGTCACCATCGAGTCCGATGCCTTGCTGCAGGCCAAACCGTTTTTTGTGCCCGACCCGCCCCGGCTGGCGGTCGACATTACCGGCATTGAACTCAACCCCGCACTGCGCGAGCTGGTCGGCCAGGTGCGGGCGGACGACCCCTTTATTGCTGGCGTGCGGGTGGGCCAGAACGCCCCCGGCGTGGTGCGGCTGGTGCTGGACTTGAAACAGCCCGCGCTGCCGCAGGTTTTCAGCCTGCCGCCGATTGCCGCCTACCAGCACCGGCTGGTGCTCGATTTGTATCCCAGCCAGGCGGTGGACCCGCTGGAAGCGCTGATTGCCGAGCGCCTGCGGGACAAACAGCAGGCCCAGGGCGCGCGCGATGCCGCCAGCGCCGGCGTGGCCCTCTCGCGGCCGGCTGCGCCCGGCGTTGACCCCCTGGGCGAGTTGATTGCGCAGCAGGCGCAGCGCAATGCTGCTGTAGCCCGCACTGCAAGCGCTCCCAATACCGTAGCAAATAATTCAGTACCGGCGCCGGCTACAGGCCAAAATAGTGTAAAAAATGCGGCTTTGGTGCCAGCGACCGACCGCCTCATCGTCATTGCGCTCGACCCCGGCCACGGCGGCGAAGACCCCGGCGCCATCGGCCCCGCAGGCACGCAGGAAAAAGACGTGGTGCTGCGCATTGCGCACCTGCTGCGCGACCGTATCAATGCCACCACCGTCAACGGCAACCCCATGCGCGCCTTCCTCACCCGCGATGCCGATTTTTTTGTGCCGCTGCAGGTGCGGGTACAAAAAGCGCGGCGGGTGCAGGCCGACCTGTTTGTCAGCATCCATGCCGACGCGTTTTTTACCCCCGAAGCACGCGGCGCCAGCGTGTTTGCGCTCAGCCAGAACGGTGCCTCGAGCAGCGCCGCGCGCTGGATGGCCGACAAGGAAAACAAGGCCGATCTGATTGGCGGCCTGAACATGGGCGCACGCGACAGCCAGGTGCAGCGCGCCCTGCTCGACATGAGCACCACCGCGCAGATCAACGACAGCCTGAAACTTGGCAGTGCGCTTCTGGGCGAGATTGGCAACGTGGGCAAGCTGCACAAGCAGCGGGTCGAGCAGGCCGGCTTTGCGGTGCTGAAAGCACCCGACATTCCCAGCGTGCTGGTGGAGACCGCCTTCATCAGCAACCCCGACGAAGAAGCCCTGCTGCGCAGCGACGCCTACCAGGAGCAGCTCGCCGATGCGGTGATGCGCGGCATCCAGCGCTACTTTGCAAAGAACCCGCCACTCGCGCGCAGCCGCGTTTTGTAGTCTCTGCGCGAAGCCGGATTTTGTCACTGCGGGCCCACAGGCCCCGGCGGCCTTTTCCTACAGACCTGCGCCCGTGCCGAACCTACATTGAAGGCACAGGCAGCAGACACCTTGCCTGCAACTTTTAGACAAGGCGAACACCATGAACACCAAACTTATTTTCGCGGCCGCTGCCGCAGCAGTGATCACCCTGAGCACCGGCTGTGCTTCCAACCCCACCAGCCAGGAAATCGGCACCGCCACCGGCGCCGTTCTGGGGGGTGTCGCGGGTAGCGCCGTGGGCGGCGGCACTTTGGGCACCGTCGGTGGCGCAGCCGCCGGCGCGCTGATTGGTAACGAGCTGGGCAAACGTCAGGACCAGAACCGCCGGTAAACACCGGCATGGCGTCCAGCGATGGACGCACTGACTGAAACGGCCCTAATGGGCCGTTTCGCCTTTCATGCGCGCCCGCACTGCACCCACCACCACCACCAGCCCGGGAATAATGATCATGGCCCAGATGATGCTGCTCAGGTTCTCGCGCACCCACATGGTGTTGCCAAACAGGTAGCCGGCGCCACACAGGCCCAGCACCCACACCAATGCGCCGCCCACGTTGTAGGCGGTAAAGCGGGTGCGGTTCATCATGGCCACGCCGGCCACAAACGGCGCAAAGGTGCGAATAAACGGCATGAAGCGCGCCAGCACAATGGTGATGCCGCCGTAGCGCTCGTAAAAATCATGCGCCTGGTTAAAGGCACGCTTGTTGAAAAAACGCGAGTTTTCCCACTGGAACACCTTGGGGCCAAAGTAGCGGCCTATGCTGTAGTTGCACTGGTCGCCCAGAATCGCTGCGGCAATCAGCACCACGCAGGCCAGCGGCAGGTTGAGCAGGCCAGCACCGGCAAGTGCACCCACTATGAACAGGAGCGAGTCGCCTGGCAGAAAGGGCATCACCACCACACCGGTCTCGGTAAAAACAATCACAAACAGCAGCACATAGACCCAGGCGCCGTAGTTGTTGACGAATACCTCCAGGTGTTTGTCCACATGCAGCACAAAGTCCATCAGCAGTGCGATCAGTTCCATCATGGGGCGCATTATCGGTGCCGCATAGAATTCCCCCGTGACAGACACGCCCTTCTCCACTGCGGTGCGCCGCAGCATCCGCGAACTCCCTGACGAACTCATCAGCCAGATTGCTGCGGGCGAGGTGGTAGAGCGCCCGGCTTCGGTGGTGCGCGAGCTGCTGGACAACGCGCTGGATGCCGGCGCCAGCCAGATCACGCTGCGCCTCTTGGCCGGCGGCGTGCGGCTGATTGCGGTGGAAGACGACGGCGCAGGCATACCGCGCGAAGAGCTGCCGCTGGCGCTGCGCCGCCACGCCACCAGCAAAATTGCCAGCCTGTCTGACCTGGAAACCGTAGGCACCATGGGTTTCCGGGGCGAGGCACTGGCCGCCATCAACTCGGTGGCCGACATGGCGCTGCTGTCGCGGACCGCCGACCAGCCCAGTGCGTTTTTTCTGGATGGCCGCAGCGGCGAAACCCGGCCTGCCGCGCGTGGCCAGGGCACCACCATCGAGGTCAAAGAGCTGTTCTTCAGCACGCCCGCCCGCCGCAAGTTTTTGAAGACCGACGCCACCGAACTCGCGCATTGTGTGGAGGCGGTGCGCCGCCACGCCCTGGTGCGGCCCGATGTGGGCTTTGCCATCTGGCACGAAGGCAAACTGGTAGAGCAGTGGCGCGCCTGCAGCGGGCCTGACGCGCACGACCAGCGCCTGGCCGACGTGCTGGGCGCGGACTGGCTGGCCAGCAGCGTGGCCGTGAACTACGTTTCCGGCGCCATTGCCGTGCGCGGCCGTGCTGGCGTTCCCGATGCCGCCCGCGCCCGTGGAGACCAGCAGTTTGCCTATGTCAACGGCCGCTTTGTGCGCGACAAGGTGCTGACCCACGCTGCCCGCAGCGCCTACGAAGATATCCTGCACGGCCAGCGGCAGCCGGTGTTTGCGCTCTACCTCAGCGTCGATCCGGCGCGGGTGGATGTGAATGTGCACCCCACCAAAATCGAGGTGCGGTTTCGCGACAGTCGCGAGGTGCACCAGGCGGTGCGCCACGCAGTAGAAAACGCGCTGGCTGCGCCGCGTGCGGGTGCGGCGGCTGCAACAGCTCCAGCGCCTGAAAATACCGTTTTTACCCCTATTTATGAACAAAATAGGCCTGTAGCCGGCGTGCCATCTTACCAGTCAGCTATGCATTTCGTAGCGGAGCGGCCGGCTGGCAATCCCGGTTTTGCAGCCATGTGGCCGCAGCCAGTAGCCCCCCAAGCCCCCCCGTATCCTGCCGCGCCGCAACCAACGCCCGCTAGAGAACTGCCCACTGGCGACTGGCCCTTAGGCCGCGCGCTGGCGCAACTGCAGGGCATCTACATCCTGGCCGAAAACCGCCAGGGACTGGTGATTGTGGACATGCACGCCGCGCACGAACGCATCGTCTACGAGCGGCTGAAAACCCAGCTCGACGCCGCTGGCAATACAGGCCGCATTGCCAGCCAGCCGCTGCTGATTCCCGCCACCTTTGCCGCCACGCCGCACGAAGTCGCCACCGCCGAGGCCCATGCCGACACGCTGGCCACGCTGGGGCTGGAGATCAGCGCCTTCTCTCCCAAAACCCTGGCGGTGCGCGCCGTGCCCACCTCGCTCGCGCAGGGCGATGCCGCCGAACTGGCGCGCAGCGTGCTGGCCGACCTGGCGCAGCACGACGCCAGCAGCGTGGTGGAACGCGCTCGCAACGAGCTGCTCTCCACCATGGCCTGCCATGGCGCGGTGCGCGCGAACCGCAGACTCACCCTGGCCGAGATGGACGCGCTGCTGCGCGACATGGAGCAAACCGAGCGCTCTGACCAGTGCAACCACGGCCGGCCCACCTGGCGCCAGATCAGCGTCAAGGAACTCGACGCGCTGTTTCTGCGCGGCCGCTAACCCCTTTTCTTTTTTCAGAACCAAAGAGCATCCATGGCAACCCCACAATTTGACATCCTCGGCATCGGCAACGCGATTGTTGACGTACTCGTCGCAGTAGACGACAGCGTGCTGGCGCAGCACGCACTGAACAAGGGCTCGATGGCACTGGTCGATGCGGCCACTGCCACCGCCATGCTGGCCGCCGTACCCGCTGGGGTGGAATGCTCCGGCGGCTCGGCTGCCAACACGCTGGTGGGTCTGGCCGCTTTGGGCGTGCGCACGGCCTACATCGGCAAGGTGGCAAGCGACCGGCTGGGCGGCGTTTTCTCGAAAGGCATGGTCGATGTCGGCGTAGCGTTCGACACCCCCGCCGGCCCCGCCGAGCCGCCCACCGCCCAGTGCCTGGTGCTGGTCACGCCCGACGCGCAGCGCACCATGCAGACCTTTCTGGGTGCCTGCGTGGAGCTGGGGCCTGACGACGTGCCCGAAGCGCTGGTGCAGGACGCTGCCATCACCTACCTGGAAGGCTACCTCTGGGACCGCCCCGCCGCCAAAGACGCGTTTCGCAAGGCCGCCAAAGTGGCGCATGCCGCCGGCCGCCGCGTCTCGCTCACGCTGTCCGACCCGTTCTGTGTGGGCCGGCACCGCGCCGAGTTTCTGGACCTGGCCGAGAACCATGTGGACATTCTGTTCGCCAACGAAGCCGAGCTCATTTCGCTGTACGAGGCCGAGAGTTTTGACGCCGCGCTGGCCCGCGTGCCACGCAGCGCCGGAAAAATCACCGTGGTAACGCGCGGCGCGCTGGGCTCGGTGGTTATCGATGCCACCAGCACCACCGCCGTACCCGCCGAACCCATTGCCAAGGTGGTGGACACCACCGGCGCCGGCGACCTGTACGCTGCCGGTTTTCTCTATGGCCTCACGCGCGGGCTGGACATGCGCGGCTGCGCCCGTGCCGGCGGCATCGCTGCGGCCGAGGCGATTTCGCATTTCGGCGCACGGCCACAGGCGCCGCTGCTGCCACTGGTGGAATCCGCGCTCGCCGCTAAAGCCTGATGCGGCTGGCGTAGTCGCGCAGCAGCTCCGGCGTGGGGTTCTTGCGCGGCCAGACCAGCTCCACCCCGTCGCCGGCAAAACGCGGCAGCACATGCAGGTGCAGATGCGGCACGGTCTGCCAGCCTGCCGGCCGGTTCGCCTGCAGTACGGTAATGCCTTCGGGCGCGAAGGCGGCCTGCACTGCGCGGGCCACCCGCGCCACCACCACAAACAGCCGGCCGGCCAGTGCGTCGTCAATGTCCATCAGGGTTTCGGCCTGCTGTTTGGTGGCTACAAGCACATGGCCGGGATTCACCTGGCCGGCGTCCATGAAGGCGATGATTTCGTCGTCCTCGTAAACAATCGCGGCGGGAATCTCGCGTTGGACGATTTTTGTAAAGATACTGTCTTGCACCGTGGGCACTCCTTGGAAACGGCGCATCCGGGCGCCAGATGCATTGTCAACTGAACTTTTGCGGCGGCCGCACGCTCTGTCCTTTTCATGAAACGCTGGATTCTTCTCATCACTGCCGCGCTGGCACTCACCCTGGGCCTGCTTGGCTGCTCTACGCTGGACGAAAAACAGCGCGCCTGGATTTTCCAGCCTGGCGACCGCAGCTGGGGCAACAGCGCCGAAGCCGCCCGCGGCATGGACGACACCTGGGTCGAATACGAATCGGCCATTACCGAGCGCAAGGTGCGGTTGCACGGCCTGTGGCTGCCTGCTGCCAAGGCCAACGCCCCCGTGCTGCTCTATTTGCACGGCGCGCGCTGGAACGTGGCCGGCTCGGCCGGGCGCATTCGCCGCATGCAGGAGCTGGGCTTTTCGGTGCTGGCGGTGGACTACCGTGGTTTTGGCCAGACCAGCCGCGAGCTGCCGTCGGAGGCCATGGCCAGCGAAGACGCCCGCGCCGCCTGGGACTGGCTGGCCGCACGCTACCCGGAGCGCAAACGCTACGTTTTTGGGCATTCGCTGGGCGGCGCCATCGCCATCGACCTGGCGGCCAAGGTGAACGACGAAGCCGGCACGATTGTGGAAGGCACCTTCACCTCGATCTCTGATGTGGTCAGCGCCACCCGCTGGGGCTGGGTGCCGGTGGGCCCGCTTTTGACCCAGCGTTTCGAGGCGCTGCGCAAGGTGGCCGACATTGGCTCGCCGCTGCTGGTGGTGCACGGCGAACGCGACACCATGATTCCGTCGGATCTGGGCCGCAAGCTGTTTGAGGCCGCACGCGGCCCCAAGGCCTTTGTGCTGGTGGAAGGCGGCTCGCACTTCAACACCAACGCGGTCGGCCAGAAGCAGTACCGCAAAGCGCTGGCCGAGCTGTTCGCGCTGGGCTAAGACCAAGCCCTGACAAGGGCTGGCGCAGCAGGCTTCTGCTACGCTCAGAGCGATGCCTTCGCACCCGCCAGCCAACACTCCTCCCGTCCTGCCGCAAGGCCGCGTGGTGCTGGTGCTGGCCCTGCTGCTGGGCATACAGCCCGTCACCACCGATCTGTACCTGCCGGCCCTGCCCGCGCTCACCGCTGGCTTTGCCGCGCCGCTGCCACAGGCCCAGCTCACACTCACCGCGCTGCTGCTGGCGTTTGGCGCATCACAACTGGTCTGGGGCCCGCTGTCCGACCGCTTTGGTCGCCGGCCGATTCTGCTGTGGGGACTGGCGGCCTACATCGTGGCGGCCATCGCCAGTGTGCTGGCGCCCAGCATGTGGTGGCTGATTGCCTGCCGCAGCGTGCAGGGCGCGGCCATGGGCGCCAGCGTCATGTGTGCACGCGCCATCGTGCGCGACCTCTACACCCCCGACGAAGGCGCCCGCGCCATGTCGCGCGGGCTGACCGGGCTGGGCATCATTGCCTGCGCCAGCGCACCGCTGGGCGGGCTGCTGACCGACCTTTTTCACTGGCGCGCTGCGCTTTTGGTGCTGGCGGTTTTTGGTGCCGCCACGCTGGTGGTGGTGGCGCTGCGTTTTGAGGAAACCCTGCAGCACAAAAACCCGATGGCGCTGCAGCCGGCCACACTGTGGCGCACCTGGGCCGGCATCGTGCGGCATCCTACCTTCTGGGCGTTTTCTGCGCTGTCGATTGCGTCGTACGGCGGGCTGTTCACCTTTCTGGCGGCGTCTTCGTTTGTGTTCATCGGCGTGCTGGGCGTCAGCAAAACCGGCTACGGCCTGTTGATGTTTTCCATGTCGCTGGCCTACATCCTGGGCACCTTTGTCTGCCGGCGCCTGTTGCAACGCTTTGGCGTGCAGTGCACGGTGGCCATTGCGGCCGGTTTTTCGCTGGCCGGCGGCACCGCCATGGGCCTGCTGGCGCTGGCCGGTGTGGTGGGCATCTGGAGCATCATGCTGCCGTTCTATCTGTTCATGCTGGGCCACGGCGTGCACCAGCCCTGCGGCCAGAGCGGCGCGGTGGGGCCGTTTCCGCAGGCGGCAGGTGCGGCGTCGGCGCTGAATGGTTTTCTGATGATGGTGGCGGCCTTTGCCATGGGCAGCTGGCTGGGCACGCACCTGGACGGCGGGGTAACTGCCCTCACCCATGGCCTGTGGTTCTGGAGCGTCTGTATTGCGCTGGCTGCGTGGATGCTGGTGCCGCGCTACGGCCAGCCTGTGCCGTCCACCCCGCCGGCGATGGCCGGGCTGGAGCCGCCATGAGCGCCCCTGTTCTGTGCCTGGCCGGCCCCACGGCCGCAGGCAAAACTGCCGCTGCGCTGGCCATTGCAGAGCAGCATGACGTGGAAATCATCAGCGTCGACTCCGCGCTGGTCTACCGCGGCATGGACATAGGCACGGCCAAGCCCAGCGCCCAAGAGCTGGCCGCGGTACCGCACCACCTGATCAATATCCGCGACCCGCTGCAGGCTTACAGCGCCGCGCAGTTTGTGGCCGATGCCAAAGAGCTTATCGGTGAGATTCAGCAGCGCGGCAAACGGCCGCTGCTGGTGGGCGGCACCATGCTGTATTTCAAGGCGCTGTTCGATGGCCTGGACGACATGCCCGCCGCCAACCCTGCGGTGCGCGCACAGATTGAGCGCGAGGCACAAGAGCACGGCTGGCAAGGCATGCACGCCGAACTGGCGCGCATCGACCCCCTTACCGCCGCGCGGCTGGCGCCGGCCGACAGCCAGCGCATCTCGCGCGCGATTGAGGTGTTCCGGATTTCGGGGCAGCCGCTGTCGGCCTTTCACACTTCAAAAACCATAGCTGAAAATCCATACTCAATGCTGGCCAGCGGCCTGATAAGCCTTGAACCCGCAGACAGGGGCTGGCTCCACGAGCGCATTGCGCAGCGCTTTGACACGATGCTCGCTGGCGGCTTACTGGACGAGGTGAAGGCCCTGCGCGCACGCGGCGACCTGCACACCGATTTGCCGTCGATGCGATGCGTCGGCTACCGCCAGGCCTGGGAACATCTGGATGGCGAATCTTCGATAGCGGAGCTGCGCGAACGCGGCATCGCCGCCACCCGCCAGCTCGCCAAACGCCAGCTCACCTGGCTGCGCGGCATGCCGCAGCGCAGGGTGGTGGCCTGCGACGCGCCCGATGCGCTGGCCCAGGTGCTGGCACTGGTTCACGAGGCAACCTCATGATTGTCGAAGTCAAAAACCTTGCCAAACGCTACGGCGACAGCACCGTGTTCCAGAACGTCTCGCTGCAGGTGGCGCGGGGCGAATTTGTGGCCATCGTCGGCGAATCGGGCGTGGGCAAATCCACCCTGCTCAACTGCCTGGCCGGACTCGATACCTGGGACGCTGGCACCGTGGTGCTCGACGGCACAGACTTAAGGCAAGCCAGCGACGACGCGCGTGCGCTGCTGCGCCGGCGCCAAGTGGGTTTTGTATTCCAGGCTTTTCATGTGCTGCCGCACCTCGACGTAGCGCAGAACGTCGGCCTGCCACTGTTGCTGCTGAACCAGCCCGACGATGCGCGTGTGTTGGCCATGCTCGCCGCCGTGGGTCTGGAAGGCCTGGGCGCACGGCTGCCGCAGCAGCTTTCCGGCGGCCAGTTGCAGCGGGTAGCGATTGCCCGCGCGCTGGTGCACCGCCCTGCCCTGCTGCTGGCCGACGAACCCACCGGCAACCTCGACCCGACCACGGCCGCCAAAGTGCTCGACGCCCTGCTCACCCAGAGCCGCGCACAAAACGCCGCGCTGGTGCTGGTGACCCATTCCGAAGCCGCAGCGGCCCGTGCCGACCGGGTGCTGCACCTGACCCTCGATGGCTTTCGTTAGATTGCTCCGCCAGTTCTCGCTGGGCGAGCTGCTGCACCACCCCTGGCGCAACGCGGCAGCCGTGGTGGCAGTCATGCTGGGCGTGGCGCTGGCGTTTTCGGTGCACCTGATCAACGCCTCGGCGCTCAGCGAGTTCTCGCAGGCGGTGCGTTCGGTCAATGGCCAGCCCGATCTGGAAGTGCGGGCGGCGCTGGGCACGTTTGACGAAGCGGTGTTCGGCAAGCTGGTGCGCCATGCCGATGTGGCGGTCGCCAGCCCGGTGCTGGAGCTGGCCAGCCTGAGTACCGGCGCCGACGGCCAGCGCCTTCCTGTCAAAGTGCTGGGCATCGATGCGCTGGTGGCCGCCAGCCTGTCGCCGGCGCTGCTGCCACGCCCTGACGATGGCGCCAGCCGCTTTGCGCTGTTTGCGCCCGATACGGTGTTTCTCAACCCCGCTGCGCGCACGGCGCTAGGCAGTGCGCAAAACATGCGGCTGCAAAGCGGCCTGGTGGTGCATGAATTAAAAATTGCCGGCAGCGTCAGCGCGGGTGGCCCTCCGCTGGTGGTGATGGACCTGGGCGCCGCGCAAGACCTGTTTGGCAAGCTCGGCCAGCTCTCTCGCATTGACCTGCAGTTGCGCCCCGGCAGCAACCGCGATGCCTTCGTAGCCACTTTGCGCAGCGCGCCCGACTGGCCGGCCCAACTGGTGCTGGCCGCGCCCGGCGACGACGCGCAGCGCATCAGCAACCTGTCGCGCGCCTACCGCGTCAACCTCACGGTGCTGGCGCTGGTGGCGCTGTTCACCGGCGCGTTTCTGGTGTTTTCGGTGCTGTCGCTAAGTGTGGCCAAACGCGCGCAGCAGTTTGCGCTCTTGGCGGTACTGGGCCTGACCGCCCACCAGCGCCTGCAACTGGTGCTGGCCGAATCGCTGCTGCTGGGACTGGTGGGTAGCGTGGCCGGTGTGGCGCTGGGCGCCGGTCTGGCCGCGCTGGCGCTGGGCCTTTTGGGCGGTGATCTGGGCGGTGGCTATTTCTCCGGCGTGTCGCCTGCGCTGCAATGGGACGGGCTGGCGGCGCTGGTCTACGGGGCGCTGGGTGTGGTAGCCGCATTGATCGGTGGCTGGTGGCCGGCCCGCGCGGCGCAACGGCTGCCGCCAGCGCAAACCCTCAAGGGGCTGGGCGCGGCAACCGGCGCGGGCGGTGGGGGCTGGTTTATTCCTGCGCTGCTGCCGGCCGCGCTGGTGCTGGCCCTGACACCGCCCCTCTTTGGCATTCCGCTGGCGGCCTATGTCTCGGTGGCGCTGCTGCTGATTGGCGGCATTGGTGCGCTGCCGCGGCTGATAACACTGCTGTACGACCGGCTCAGCCCGCTGGTGGCGCGGCGGCTGCTGCCGCTGCTGGCGGTGGAGCGGGCGCGCCGGGTGCGCGAAAGCGCGGCGGTGGCCGTCAGCGGCGTGGTGGCATCGCTCAGCCTGGCAGTGGCCCTGACGGTGATGGTGGCGAGCTTTCGCGGCTCGGTGACGAGCTGGCTGGACGTAGTGCTTCCCGCCGACCTGTACGCCCGCACTGCCACCAGCGTGGCAGCGGGCGACACCGTGTATTTCAGCCCCGCCTTCGTAGACGCTGCGCGCAAAGTGCCCGGCGTGGCGCGGCTGGCGGTGCAGCGCAACAGCCAGTTGCTGCTCGATCCAGCCCGGCCAGCGGTGGCGCTGATCGCCCGCGACGTGAGCGACCCCGCCAAAAATCTGGCGCTGGTAGGCAACCCGCATCCGGTTCCGCCGGGGCGCACAGCCATCTACGTTAGCGAAGCCATGGTTGATTTGTACGGTGCCCGTCCGGGAGCCGATTTTCCTCTGCTTTCAGCATCTTTTATGCCGGTAGCCGGCGTGGATAAAGCGCAGATAGCTCCGTTTTTCGTAGCAGGCGTGTGGCGCGACTATGCCCGGCAGTTTGGCGCCATCGCCATCGACCAGCGCGATTTCCTCCAGCGTACCGGCGATGCGCGTGTGAACGACATTGCGCTGTGGCTGGCGCCCGACGCCGACGCAGCCGCAGTGCAACAGGCGGTGCGCGCCATGGCAGATGTGCAGCAGCCGGGGGCGGGCGCGCTGATCGAGTTTGCGTCGGCCGCGCAGATCCGCGCGATCTCGCTGAAGATTTTTGACCGCAGTTTTGCCGTCACCTACTGGCTGCAGGCCGTCGCCATTGCGATTGGCCTGTTTGGCGTAGCGGCCAGCTTTTCGGCGCAGGTGCTGGCGCGGCGCAAGGAGTTTGGCCTGCTGGCGCATCTGGGGCTGACGCGTCGGCAAATCCTTGGCGTGGTAGCCGGCGAAGGCGCGGCCTGGACGCTGATTGGTGCGCTGGCCGGGCTGGCGCTGGGCCTGGCGGTTTCGCTGGTGCTGGTGTTTGTGGTGAACCCGCAGAGCTTTCACTGGACCATGGACCTGGCCACACCCTGGCTGCGGCTGCTGGCGCTCGGCGCGGCGGTGGTGCTGGCCGGAACCGCTACCGCCTGGCTGGCCGGCCGCGCCGCAGCCGGGCGCGACGCGGTGCTGGCGGTAAAAGAAGACTGGTAAGCACCCGACCCGCACAGCACAATCAGCAAATGCAATTCCTGCCCAGCCCCCTGCGCCGCAGCCTGCTCCTGGCGGGACTGTCGGCCGCCGTACCGGCCAGTGCCCTGCCCCCGCAGGTACTCCGATTCCCGCGCGACTACGGCAGCCACCCCGACTTTCGCACCGAGTGGTGGTACGTCACCGGCCATGCAAAATCCGGCAACCGCGAGTTCGGCTTTCAGGTCACGTTTTTCCGCAGCCGGGTCGACGGCACGCAAGCGCTGCGCTCCGGCTTTGCCGCCAAACAACTGCTGTTTGCCCATGCCGCCATTACCGACGTACAAGGCAAAAAACTGGTGCACGACCAGCGCATCGCCCGCGCGTCGGGCAACAGCGCGCTCGACCAGGGCACAGCCAGCGAAACCGACACCGCCATCACCCTGCGCGACTGGTCGCTGAAACGCACACCGCAGGGCTATGTGGCCGACATCACTGCCGGCGAGTTTGCGCTGCAGCTCAATTTCACCGAAACCCAGCCGGTGCTGCTGCAGGGCCGCGGCGGCCTGTCGCGCAAGGGCCCCGAGCCTGAACAGGCCAGTTACTACTACAGCCTGCCGCAGCTCACAACACGCGGCAGCCTGACGCTGCGCGGCCAGCGCTTTGCCATCGACGGCAAGGCCTGGCTCGACCACGAATGGAGCGAGGCGCTGTTACACCCGCGTGCGGTGGGCTGGGACTGGATAGGCATGAATCTTTTTGATGGCAGCGCGGTAACTGCCTTTCGGCTGCGCGATGGCGACGGCAACGCGCTGTGGGACGGCGGTTCGTTTCGCCATCCGAAAGCCGGTTTGTTTATTGCCAGCAAGGGTGAGACCGCGTTCCAGCCGCTCAAAACCTGGAAAAGTCCGCTGACCCAGGCGGTCTACCCGATTGAATGGCTGGTGCGCACCACATCCGATTTCTACACCGTGAAAGCGGTGGTGCCGGCGCAGGAGCTGGACAGCCGGCAGTCCACCGGCGCCATTTACTGGGAAGGCCTGAGCGACCTGTTTGACGGCAACCAGCGCCATGTAGGGCGGGGCTACCTGGAAATGACCGGCTATGCCAAGCCTTTGCAGCTCTGAAACAGATACCCAAATTTACAAATTCGGGGTAATTCCCCCTCAAGTTTTTTCCACCGGTTTTTGCGTAATTTTCTTGAGGGTGCGCAAGCCGTTCTTACAGCGCGAATACGGGCGTTTCTAGCCTCTTCTTTGCCGATGGTTCAGTCGATTAGGGCGGGATACTTGCCCCATCTTCTGCCGTACTCGCGGTAAGTGGAGCACACCTTGCCAACCAATAACCACCCCTCCCCCCCTGGCCTGCAGCCCTCTGGCCGCTGGTCTGGCTGGTCGCGCCGCGTGCGGGACTGGATGCGTCCCGCCACCGCCGACCATGCCGCGGTGCTGGCCCTGCCCGGCCCCGAACAGGCGCTGGGCGCCTGGGCCGCCCGCCAGGCTGCGATTGACCAGTACGCCATTCTCAGCATGACCGATGCGCAGGGCCGCATTACCTTTGTCAACCAGCGTTTCTGCGATACCTCGGGCTACAGTGCCGAGCAGCTTTTGGGCCAGACCTATGCGCTGGTGAATGCCGGGCACCACCCGTCGGCGTTTTTTGCCAACCTGTGGCAGGCCATCAGCAACGGCCGGCCCTGGAAAGGCGAGATCTGCAACCGCCACCCCAGCGGCGCAACGTATTGGCTCGACACCACCATCGTGCCGCAGCGCGCTGCCGATGGCGCAGTTACGCACCATGTGGCGATTCACCACGACATCACCGAGACCAAGGTGGCCGGTCTGGCGCTGGAGCAAAGCCGGCAGCGTTTCCGCAGCCTGCTGGCGCTGTCCACCGACTGGTTCTGGGAGCAGGACGCCGAGCTGCGCTTCACCCGGCTGTCGGGCGGGCCCGAAAGTTCCGACCCCGGCCCGGCCCACCTGATGGGCAAGCGGCGCTGGGAACTGGACGTAGACACCAACGACGAAGGCTGGGCAGAGCACCGCGAGGCAGTCGAAGCCCGCCGCGCCTTCCGCAACTTTGAGTACCGCCAGCGCGCGGGCGATGAATGGCGCTGGTACAGCGTTTCCGGCGAACCGGTGTTTGATTCCGCCGGC
Source organism: Pseudomonadota bacterium (assembly GCA_040387875.1). Taxonomy (GTDB): domain Bacteria; phylum Pseudomonadota; class Gammaproteobacteria; order Burkholderiales; family Burkholderiaceae_C; genus PCRC01. Next base: position 15,711 of record JAZKCX010000001.1, read on the forward strand.
CGCTTTTGTGGCTACCGCGGTGTCAGCCGCGAAGTCACCTCGCGCCGCAGCGTACAAGACCGCCTGTGGCGCCTGGCCAATGTCGACACCCTCACCGGCCTGCCCAACCGCATGATGTTCCAGGAGCGGCTGGCCCAGGCGGTGCAGCAGGGCCAGGCCAGCGGCGAGCCGTTTGCAGTGGCCTTGCTGGACCTGGACAACTTCAAGGAAATCAACGACACGCTGGGCCACGATGGCGGCGACACCCTGCTCAAGGCGGTGGCGCAGCGGCTGCAGCGGGTGCTGCGCCAGTCGGACCTGGTGGCCCGCATTGGTGGTGACGAATTTGCCGCCATCCTGCACGGCGCTGCCAGCGTATCGGCCCTGCGCCGGCCATTGGAAGGCATGCACGCCGCGCTGACCGAGCCGATTGCGATTGGCGACGAGATGCGGCGCTGCACTTTCAGCATGGGCGTCACGCTCTACCCCGACGATGCCGGCGACGGCACCGACCTGGTGAAAAACGCTGACATTGCGCTGTACCGTGCCAAGGCCGCCGGCCGGAACCGTTTTGAGTTTTTTAAACAGGACATGCGCAGCGCCGTGCAGCGCCGTGTTTCCATGTGCCGCGAGATTGAGGCCGCTTTGCAGGCCGACGCGCTGATGCTGTACTACCAGCCGGTGCTGGACCTCGCCCAAGGCCGGGTGGTGGGTGTGGAGGCGCTGCTGCGCTGGAACCACCCCACGTTGGGCGTGCTGACACCCGGCACATTTGCACGCGCCTTTGACGACGCGGCGCTGGCAGCGCAGATTGGCCAGCGCGTGGTGCAGTTGTCGGTGGCGCAGGCCGAGCGCTGGCTGAAAGACGGCATTGAGTTTGGCCGTCTGGCCATCAACGTCGTGGCCGCCGACTTTGCCAGCGAACGTTTTGCTGGCGATCTGGCCGAGACGCTGGCCGCGCACGAGGTACCGGCATCGCGTTTTGCGATTGAAGTGACCGAAGGCATGTTTCTCGGCCGCTCGGCCGGGCCGGCCACCGCCGGTCTGCAGCAGCTGCACGACATGGGCGTGGAGATTGCGTTTGACGACTTCGGCACCGGCTACGCCTCGCTCACCCACCTGAAAAGCCTGCCGATTGACCGGCTCAAGATTGACCGCTCGTTTGTGGCGGGCCTGACCCGTGACGGCGCCGATGCGTCGATTGTGCTGGCCATCGTGCAGCTCGGTAAAAGCCTGGGCAAGTCGATTACCGCCGAGGGCGTGGAAACGCCGCAGCAAATGGCGCTGCTGCGCGAGATGGGCTGCCATGTGGTGCAAGGCTTTGCCTACGCCCGGCCCATGCCGGCGTCCGAACTGCCCGCCTACATCCAGCATTTCACGGCGCAGGAGCAGGCCCGGGACACTGGCACCAAGTCGGCCTGAGCGCCTGCAGCCCCTGCATGCCGCGACTACACTCGCGGGCATGGCCTCCCCCTCCAACGCTGCTGCAGCGAAAGCTTCGCCCCGCTCGCTCTCCGGGCTCGTGCCGTTCCTGCGGCCCTACCGCAGCCGCATTGCCCTGGCTTTTGTATTTCTGGTGCTGGCCGCCGGCGCCACCCTGGTCTTCCCCATCGCGCTGCGCAGCCTGATTGACGGTGGCCTGAGCGCCGCCGACAAAGGGGCGCAACTGCTGGCGCTGCAAGAGCATTTTGTGGCGCTGTTCGCTGTGGCGGTGGGCCTGGGCGTGTTCTCGGCAGCCCGCTTTTATCTGGTGAGCTGGCTGGGCGAGCGGGTCACGGCCGACATCCGCAACGCGGTGTACGCCCATGTGCTGGAGCAAAGCCCGCAGTTTTTTGAAACCACGCAAACCGGCGAGGTGCTCAGCCGCCTGACCGCCGACACCACGCTGGTGCAAACCGTGGTGGGCTCGTCGCTCAGCATGGGGCTGCGCAATGCAGTGATGGGCCTAGGCGCCCTGGCCATGCTGGTCTGGACCAACCCCTATGTGATGTTCCAGGTGGCCGGTGTTCTGGTGCTGATTGTGCTGCCCAGCATGTGGTTTGGCCGGCGCGTGCGGCGCCTCTCGCGCGCCAGCCAGGACCGGATTGCCGATTCCAGCGCGATTGCCGCCGAGGTGTTGAACGCGATTCCGGTGGTGCAGAGCTACACCGCCGAGGCACGCGAGGCGGCACGTTTTGACGCGTCCACCGAAAACGCCTTCAAGACCGCCATCCGCCGCACCCGGGCCCGCTCGGTGCTGGTGGCTTTCATCATCATTGCCACCTCGGCTGCTTTGCTGTGGGGGCTGTACCTGGGCACCCAGGCGGTGATGCGCGGCGACATTAGCGCTGGCCATCTGGGCCAGACGGTGGTTTACGTCATCATTCTGGCTGGCGCGGCGGGCGTGCTGGGCGAGGTCTATGGCGACCTGCTGCGGGCGGCCGGTGCGACCGAGCGGCTGATGGAGCTGCTGGACAGCCGTTCCCCGATATTTTCACCACCAAATCCGGCACAGGCCGGCGCCAGTACTTCGGGAAGCGCTATACATTTTGAGAGCATTACCTTTCACTACCCGTCGCGCCCCGCGCAGGCGGCGCTGAGCGATTTCACGCTCACGGTGGCGCCCGGCGAAACGGTGGCGCTGGTGGGCGCCAGCGGCGCCGGTAAAAGCACGGTGTTCCAGTTGCTGCTGCGTTTTTACGACCCCGACGCGCGCCAGCTTGCCAGCGGCGCCGGCACCATCACCCTGGACGGCGTGCCCACCCGCGACATGGCGCTGGCCGATCTGCGCCAGCGCATCGGCATCGTGCCGCAGGAGGCGGTGATTTTCTCGACCAGCGCGCTGGAAAACATCCGCTACGGCAAGCCGGATGCCAGCGATGACGAAGTGAAAGCCGCGGCCGAAGCCGCCTTTGCCCACACCTTCATCAGCGCCCTGCCCGAGGGCTACAACACCTTTCTGGGCGAGCGCGGCACCCGCCTGTCGGGCGGGCAGCGCCAGCGCATCGCGATTGCCCGGGCCATGCTGAAAAACCCGCCGCTCTTGCTGCTGGACGAAGCCACCAGCGCGCTGGACGCCGAAAGCGAGCGCATGGTGCAGGCGGCGCTGGAATCGGCCATGCGGGACCGCACCACGCTGGTGATTGCACACCGGCTGGCCACGGTGCAGCAGGCTGACCGGATTGTGGTGCTGGACCATGGCCGGATTGTGGAACAGGGCACACACGAATCGCTGGTGGCGCTGGGTGGCACCTACGCGCAACTCGCGGCGCTACAGTTTCTGAGCTGAACATCGGCCCCAGCAGCCGGCCGGGGACGCCCCTGCACAGCCAGGCCGCTACAACGAGCAGGCACAATGGCGGGATGAATATCGTGATCCTCGACGACTACCAGGACGTCGTGCGCAAGCTCAACTGCGCCGCCAAACTGGAGGCGTTTCCTGCCAAGGTCTATACCAATACGGTCAAGGGCCTGGGCCAGTTGTCGGTGCGGCTGCGCGATGCCGACGTGATTGTGCTGATTCGCGAACGCACCCATATCAACCGCCAGCTGGTGGAAAAACTGCCCAAACTCAAGCTGATCGCGCAGACCGGGCGGGTCGGCAACCACGTGGACGTGGCGGCATGCACCGAGCGCGGCGTGGCCGTGTCGGAAGGCACCGGCTCGCCGATTGCGCCGGCCGAGCTGACCTGGGCGCTGATCATGGCCGCCATGCGGCGGTTGCCCCAGTACATCGGCAACCTGAAACACGGTGCCTGGCAGCAGTCGGGCCTGAAGGCGGCGTCGATGCCGGCCAACTTTGGGCTGGGCACCAGCCTGAAGGGCAAGACGCTGGGCATCTGGGGCTATGGGCGCATTGGCAGCATGGTGGCCGGTTACGGCAAGGCGTTTGGCATGCGGGTGGTGGTGTGGGGCCGCGACACCTCGCTGGAGAAAGCGCGGCAGGACGGCTTTGAAGCGGCCGCCAGCAAAGAAGCGTTTTTTACCGATTGCGACGTGCTCTCGCTGCACCTGCGGCTGTGCGACGAGACCCGCGCTACGGTACGACCGGAAGACCTGGCCCGTATGAAACCCAGCGCGCTTCTGGTGAACACCTCGCGCGCCGAACTCATTGAACCCGACGCCCTGCTGGCCGCACTGAACCGGGGCCGCCCTGGCCTGGCGGCGGTGGATGTATTCGAGAGCGAGCCCATCCTGCAAGGCCATGCGCTGCTGCGGCTGGAGAACTGCGTCTGCACGCCACACATCGGCTATGTGGAACAGGACAACTACGAAATGTATTTCGCCGCGGCCTTTGACAACGTGGTGAATTTCATCAAGGGTACGCCCACCAACATCGTCAACCCGGGTGCGCTGCAGGTGCGGCGCTGAGGTCGGGTTTGCAGCAAAACGCTACGCGATAATATTTTCATGAACACAGCTTTTTCGACAGTGGGCGTCATCGGCACCGGCGCCATGGGGCGCGGCATTGCACAACTGGCCGCCCAGGCTGGCAGCGCAGTGCGCCTGTTTGACACCAACCCCGAGGCCGCAGCGGCCGCCCACGCAGCCGTGGCCGAGCAGTGGGACAAGATGGTCGAGAAGGGTCGGCTCAAAACGGCCCAGGCCAACGCGCTGAAAAACAAGCTGCAGGTGGTCGATGCACTGGCAGGCCTGGCCGACTGCACCCTGGTGGTGGAAGCGATTGTGGAGCGGCTGGATGTGAAGCGCGCACTGTTTGCCGAGCTGGAAGGCATTGTTGCCGAGACCGCCGTGCTGGCCAGCAATACCTCGTCGCTTTCCATCACCGCGATTGCCGCCGGGCTCAAGCTTCCGGGCCGTTTTGCCGGCTTGCATTTTTTCAACCCGGTGCCGCTGATGCGGGTGGTGGAAGTGATTGGCGGCCTGCGCACCCAAGTGCCGGTGTGCGAGCAACTATCGACCTACGTCAAGCAGATGGGCCACACGCCGGTGCAGGCGCAGGACACGCCGGGTTTCATTGTCAACCACGCCGGCCGGGGCTACGGCACCGAGGCGCTGCGGATTGTGGGCGAAGGTGTGGCCGACTTCGCCACCATAGACCGTATTCTGAAAGACCAGGCCGGCTTCAAGCTCGGCCCCTTCGAGCTGATGGACCTCACGGCGCTGGACGTATCGCACCCGGTGATGGAGTCCATCTACCAGCAGTACTACCAGGAGCCGCGCTACCGGCCCAGCGTGATTACCGCGCAACGGCTGGCCGGCGGCATGGTCGGTAAAAAAGTAGGCGAAGGTTTTTACAACTACAAGGACGGCGTGGCCCAGGTACCCCCGGAGCCGCCCGCACCCAGCGTGGCGCAACTGCCGCCAGTCTGGGTGTCGCCGCAGGCCGCACGCCGGGCCGATCTGCTCAAGCTGGTGCACAAGCTGGGCGCGCAGATCGAAACCGGTGAATTGCCGTCCGACGCCGCGCTGATTGTGGTGGCGCCGCTGGGCTTTGACGTGACCACCGTGGCGGCAGTCAACCGACTCGATCCCACCCGCACCGTGGGCATCGACATGCTGGTGGAGGACAGCGCCACCAAGCGCCGCGTGCTGGCCACCAACCCCGCCACCCAACCTGCCATGCGCGACGCTGCCCATGCCCTGTTTGCCCGCGACGGCAAGCCGGTCAGCGTGATCCGCGACAGCGGCGGCTTTGTCACCCAGCGGGTGCTGGCCACCATCATCAACATTGCCAGCGATATTTGCCAGCAAGGCATCTGCAGCCCGAAAGACCTGGAAACTGCGGTGGTGCTGGGCCTGGGTTACCCGATGGGCCCGCTGGCCATGGGCACAGCCTATGGCGCAGCCAGCATTCTGGAAATCCTGTTCAACATGCAAACCGTCTATGCCGACCCGCGCTACCGCCCCAGTCCCTGGCTGCGCCGGCGCGGCGCGCTCGGCCTGGGCCTGATGCACGAAGAACGCTGAAAGACACCATCGTGGCCGCCGAACTCCGAAGCACCAGCCATGGCCGGACCATGGTGCTGACCATCAGCAACCCGGAACACCGCAATGCACTGGGCCCGGACATCTACGCTGCGGGCGTGGAAGCCCTGAATGTGGCCGAAAGCAGCGCCGAGGTGCGCAGCGTGGTCATTGTGGGTGAAGGCAGCATCTTCAGCGCCGGTGGCAACCTGCAGCGGCTGCAGGCCAACCGACAGCAGCCACCTGAGCTGCAGGCGCAAAGCATTGAGGGCCTGCACAGTTGGATAGAGGCCATCCACGCCTTTCCCAAACCGGTGATTGCGGCGGTGGAAGGTGCGGCTGCCGGTGCCGGCTTTTCGCTGGCGCTGGTCTGTGATTTCATTGTGGCAGCCAGCAATGCAGTGTTTGTGATGGCGTATTCCAATATCGCGCTGTCGCCCGATGGCGGCGCGAGCTGGAGCCTGCAGCGCGCGCTGCCCCGCCCGCTGGTGAATGAGTTGCTGATGTGCGGCGAGCGCATCGACGCCCAGCGGCTGCAGGCGCTTGGTTTGGTGAACCGCGTGGCCGAGCCCGGCAACGCACTGGCCGCCGCGCTCGAATTTGCCGAGACGCTGAACCAGCGCGCACCCAACGCGCTGGCCAGCATCAAGGAGCTGCTGAACGATGCCGATGGCAGCTCGCTGAACAAACAGCTCGCACGCGAGCGCGACCAGTTTGTGCAGAATCTGCACCACGCCAATGCGGGCACAGGCATCGCGGCATTTCTGGGCAAGACCCGGCCCGATTACAGCTGAACACCAGGGCTTGATCGCGGACACGCAGGTGACAACCCTGAGTGCCCGCACTGGTCCCTGACGTGACAATCCATCCAACAGCAGTCACCGGCAAGACAACCCAATGGACGACCCCATTCTTACGATAGACGAGCGAGAGGCGATCAACGCCGGTCGCTGGTTTTCCTCACTCTCCCCTTCACTGCGCCACGACATTCTCCGATGTGCCTACGTCCAGCGATTCAAGGACGGCGAGCTGATCGCCGCGCGCGGCGACTCGCCGACCGATTGGTGCGCCTGCGCCCGGGGCGCGGTACGGGTCAGCTCCACCTCGATTTCGGGCAAACAGATCACGCTGACCTACATCGAGCCGGGCATCTGGTTTGGCGACGTGGCGATCTTCGACGGCGACCGCCGCACGCACGATGCTTATGCGCATGGCGAAACCGTGCTGCTGTGTGTGGCCCGCAGCGATTTCCAGAAAATCCTGGCCAGCCACATCGAGCTGTACGAAGCGCTGATGCGGCTGCAGGCCCGGCGCATCCGCCAGCTTTTCGGTCTGGTGGAAGACCTCAACACCCTGCCCTTGCGGGCGCGGCTGGCAAAGCAGTTGCTTCACCTGGCGCGCAGCTACGGTGTACCCACACTGGCCGACGACGACGAGGTGCGTATTGGCCTGCAACTGGCACAGGAAGAACTGGCGCAACTGCTGGGTGCGTCGCGCCAGCGCGTGAACCAGGAACTCAAATCGATGGAGCGCGAGGACATCATCCGCATCGAGCCGGGCGGCCTGGTGGTGCGCAGTCGCGAAGCCCTCAAGCGCATTGCCGAAGCCAACGTCTGAACCATGGCTGATTTCGACCATTTTGTCGGCACCCGCGCGCTGCCCGACACGCACGCGCTGGATGTGGCCGCGCTCAGCGCCTATCTGTCGCAGCACCTTGACGGATTTGTCGGCCCGCTCAGTCTGGAGCTGTTCAAGGGCGGCCAATCCAATCCCACCTACAAACTGGTCACGCCGAGCCGCTCGTATGTGATGCGGGCCAAGCCCGGACCCGTAGCCAAGCTGCTGCCCTCAGCCCACGCCATCGAGCGCGAATTCAAGGTGATGCGGGGCCTGTATGGCAGCGGTGTGCCGGTCGCGCAAATGCACTGCCTGTGCGAAGACGAGTCCATCATCGGCCGCGCTTTCTACGTGATGGAGTTCATTGAAGGCCGCGTTCTGTGGGACCAATCGCTGCCGGGCATGACGAATGCCCAGCGCGCCGCGATCTATGGCGAAATGAACCGCGTGCTGTCCGCGCTGCATACGGTGGACTTTGTCGCCTGCGGCTTGGGCGACTACGGCAAGCCCGGCAACTATTTCGAGCGCCAGATTGGCCGCTGGAGCAAGCAGTACGCCGCATCCATCACCCAGCCCATCCCCGAGATGGACGCGTTGATGGCCTGGCTGCCGGGTCATATTCCGGATGACGCGAAAGATGCCAGCCGCGTCTCTATTGTCCATGGCGACTACCGCATGGATAACCTGATCTTTCACCCCACCGAGCCGCGTGTGCTGGCGGTGCTGGACTGGGAGCTGTCCACGCTCGGCCACCCGCTGGCCGACTTCAGCTACCACTGCATGGCCTGGCATATCCCACCGGGCTCCTTCCGCGGTATCGGCGGGCTGGACATTGCCAGCCTGGGAATACCGGCCGAGAGCGACTACATCCGTCAGTACTGCGAACGCACCGGCCTGACCACGCCCGAAGCGCTGCAAAAGGACTGGAACTTCTACATGGCCTACAACCTGTTCCGCATCGCCGCCATCCTGCAGGGCATCGCCAAACGGGTGGAGGCCGGCACGGCAGCCAGCGCACAGGCGGTCAGTGCCGGCTCCGGCGCACGGCCACTGGCCGAGATGGCCTGGCGCTTTGCCCAAAAAGCCTAAAAATTTACCGCGACAGCACAGAAGGATTCCGCATGCATTTCGACTACTCCCCCAAGGTCAAGGAACTTCAGGCCCGCCTGCTGGCGTTCATGGACACCCACATCTATCCCAACGAAGCGCGCTTCCTGCAGGAGATTGCAGCAAACCGGGCCAAGGGTAATGCCTGGATTCCCACCACGCTGATCGAAGAACTCAAACCCAAGGCCCGCGCTGCCGGTCTGTGGAATCTGTTTCTGCCACACTCGCCGCGCGCGCCCGAAGGCCTGTCGAATCTGGAATACGCACCGCTGTGCGAAATCATGGGCCGGGTGCCGTGGGCGCCGGAAGTCTTCAACTGCTCGGCGCCCGACACCGGCAACATGGAAACCATTGCCCGCTACGGCACCGAGTCCCACAAGGACCAGTGGCTGGAACCGCTGCTCAAGGGCGAGATCCGCTCGGCCTTTTTGATGACCGAGCCCGAGGTCGCATCGAGCGACGCCACCAACATCCAGTGCAGCATCGTGCGTGATGGCGACGAGTATGTAATCAACGGCCGCAAGTGGTGGTCGTCTGGTGCCGGCGACCCACGCTGCCAGATCTACATCCTGATGGGCAAAACCAATCCCGATGCCGGCCGCCACGAACAGCAGTCGATGGTGCTGGTGCCGGTAAACACACCAGGCGTCAAGGTGCTGCGGGCGCTGTCGGTGTTTGGCTATGACGATGCGCCCCACGGGCACATGGAAGTGCTGCTGGACAACGTGCGGGTGCCGGCATCCAGCATCCTGCTGGGCGAAGGCCGCGGTTTCGAGATTGCGCAAGGCCGGCTCGGGCCTGGGCGTATTCATCACTGCATGCGCTCCATCGGCGCCGCAGAACGCGCGCTGGAGTTGATGTGCAAACGGCTCAATACCCGCGTGGCCTTCGGCCGCGAAGTCGCGCGCCAGAGTGTCTGGCAGGAGCGTGTGGCCGAGTCGCGCTGCATGATCGAGCAGGCGCGCTTGTTGACGCTGAAAGCAGCCCACATGATGGACACGGTAGGCAACAAAGTGGCCAAGGCCGAGATCGCGATGATCAAAGTCATCGCCCCCAACATGGCCTGCCAGATCATTGACTGGGCCATTCAGGCCCATGGTGCGGCGGGCGTTTCCGAAGACTTTGTGCTGGCCTATGCCTATGCCCACCAGCGCACCCTGCGCTTGGCCGATGGTCCGGACGAAGTGCACCGCAACTCGCTGGCCAAGCTGGAGTTTGCCAAGCATCTGACCATTCCGGGGCAAGTGGAGATGCCGGTAACACGCGGCGGGTAGTCCGTCGTCAGCAAGGTTTCGGGTTTTCTCCTAAAGTCCTTGGACTTCAAGGAGACCCGATGATTGACGTTTTTTCCTGGCCCACGCCCAACGGCCACAAAGTCCACATCATGCTGGAAGAATGTGGCCTGCGGCTGGGGCGTGACTGGCAGGCCATTCCGGTCAACATCGGTACCGGCGACCAGTTCAAGCCGGAGTTTCTGGCCATCAGCCCGAACAACAAGATTCCGGCGCTGGTTGATCCACATGGCCCCGATGGCAAGCCGATTTCGCTATTTGAATCGGGCGCCATTCTGCTTTACCTGGCGGCCAAGACTGGCAAATTGCTGCCGCGCAGTGACCGCGCCAAGTTTGAGGTGCTGCAGTGGCTGATGTTCCAGATGGGCGGCGTGGGCCCGATGCTGGGACAGACCCACCATTTCCGGCTCTACGCGCCAGAGAAAATCGACTATGCCGTCAACCGCTACACCAACGAGGCCAAACGTCTTTACGGCGTGATGGACAAGCAGTTGGGCAAAACAAAATTCATTGCTGGCAACCAGTACACGGTGGCCGACGTGGCGATTTTCCCATGGCTGCGGAGCTGGCAAAACCAGGGCATCGACTGGGCCGACTACCCTGCCCTGAAGCGCTGGTTTGACCTCGTGGGAGCACGCCCGGCGGTGCAACGCGGCGTACAGGTGCTGGCCGACCTGCGCAAACCGCTGACCGACGACAAGTCGCGCGAACTGCTGTTCGGAAAATCACAGTACCAGAAGCGCTGAAACGGGCGCCATAACGGCGCCCTTCTCTCAGAATCCACTTTCGCGAATGAAAATGGCGGCCACCCGCTCCAGCGCCGTAGGCAGCCAGGCCCGGCGCTCACCGGAAATAACCACTTGCCCCACCATCATCTGGTTTACGGGCGGTGGATCTTTCAGTAATACCTTGACTCGGTAAATAGCGTCGCGCGGCGCACGTTCGATGTGCCTTCTGTCGCTGCCAGGCGTAAGCGTGGCGATCGGCCCACCGGTCTGCGCATCCAGAATCTGGTGGGGCAGTGCCACGGTGCGGCCAGCATCCACCTCGGTCACTACACCGTCCAGCACTCGTAGCGAACGTGGGGAGAGGTGAACGCGAACCGAATTTCCAGGCTGGATGCGGGAGACGTCCGACTCGGAAATATACGCCTCCACCACCCAGGCAGACGGGTCTATAACCACCGCCAGCGGTTGCCGGGGTTGTACCCAGACACCCGGGGCCAGCAGAGGGTCAAGGTCTTGCAGCAAGCCGGCGAAAGGGGCTGTGATCTGCAGGCGCGACTGCTCATCTTCATAGAGCCTGACTTCAGCAAGGAGTTTTTCCTGTTGCAGCTGCAGGTTGGCACGGCGGTCTTCGCCGTCCGGCAGACCGGACAGGCCCAGCAGCTCCTTGGCCCGGGCCTGTGCCAAGGCGTTGGATCGGTCAGCGGCAAGGCGCAAATCGGGAGACTCCAGCACAAAAAGCGCCTGACCTTCGCTTACCTTGCCTGCAGCAGGCAACTTGGCCAGCCGACCCGCAAGCGGCGCATAGACAACCGTTTGCCGCTCTGCATGAAGCCATCCCGGTGCATGCACCGAAGACTGCCAGGGTACCAGCAACACCAGCAGCAGGGCGGCGGCGGAACCCCAGGCCCAGCGTTTGCGGTTAGGTTTGATTTCGGCGCGCCGCTCAATCCAGACCTTGATTTCCGCCCACAGGGGCAGGCCAATGAACCAGAGCAGCTCCACTGCCATCAGCACGATACCCAACACCTTGAACGCCAGGTGGTACACCAGAAGGGCAATGCCGAGAAACACAACCAGGCGGTACAGCCAGGTGCACCAGGCAAAACCAATCAGCACCGCGTTGCCGCGACCCGGCAGCCTTTCCGGCCAGGGGTCGTTAAACCCCAGCAGCATGCGCCGAACAGCGGTCCGCGCCAAGGCGCCTGAGCGTTCATGCAGGTTCGGGAGGTCCAGTACGTCCGTGAGGATGAAGTAGCCATCAAAGCGCATGAAGGGACTGACGTTGATGGCCAGTGTCAGCACCCAGCTGGTGGTCGCCAGGAAAAACAGGGCGCCTTTGATGGAGCCTTCAGGCGCCAGGCTCCAGGCCAGCGTGGCCAGTCCCGCCAGCGCCAGTTCGGTAATGATGCCTGCACTGGCAATGGCCAGGCGCTCACGCGGGTTGCGCAGTTTCCAGCTCTCGCTGGTGTCGGTGTAAAGCATGGGGAAAAGTACCAGCAAGGCTACCCCCATATGCGCTACACGCACCCCGAACCGCGTAGCGGTGAATGCATGTCCCAACTCGTGCAGCGCCTTGGCACACACCAGCGCTATGGTGTAGCCCAACACGCCGGACCAGCTCAGGTGGTCAACGAAGGTGCTGGAAAACGTATCCCATTGCCGGGCCGCCAGAAACAGGCCTAGCCCGGTCAGCCCGATGATGGCCCAGGCTGCGGCTGGCGTGTAAAGCCACTGCAGGTAGGGCATGGTCCTGGCGAGCCAGTTCTGCGGCCGCACCAGCGGTATGCGGAAAAACAGGTAGCGGTGCAGCAACCAGGTGAAGAAGCCTTTTTTCTGGCGGGCTGCACTCTGCGCAAGACGGTCGACTCCCTGACGGTTGACCACCCGCAGGAGGCTGTGCTGCTCCAGAAAAGCCATCAAACCCATGATGTCGGACTGCTCGATTTCCAGCGTGGTTTCGGCATTCACGGCATCAATGACTTTTTGCGGCGTACCCAGGGTCCAGCGCAGCAAAATCTCGAAATCGGTCCAGCCCAGCCGGAAGAAGCGGTTGTTGACCGGGTCCTGCACCATCCAGGCGGGAGTTCCATCGTGGTTGGGCGAGGCAGGCAGCAGGCGCAGTTCCTCGCGCAGGGGCGGCAGCCAGATCTCGGGCCGCCCGACGATAACCCCATCAATCGAGGGCAGGACAGCGCTCACAGGCCGCTCCACTCCCGAAACGCAGCAATCGGGCGCCGGAACAGGTAGTAACCCAGAATGGCCCAGCTACCGGAAACCCGGGCAGTGCCGCGCAAACCAATACGCGGTTTTTCCTCGTCGGCCTCAAATTTTCCGCGCAGTTTGTAGGCGGTCACGTTCTCGGGGCTTTGCACCGCCTGGTAACTGGTTTCTACCAATTCGGCCGCCAGCGGGACCAGTGGCTGGGTGTGCAGAAAGAGTCGCATCGATGCACCCGCCTCAAGGTTCAGCGCATCGGTCACCGGCAGCCACACCAGCACGCCGGCATCACGCGGGTCGGCCAGCTGCATGACCCGCTCGCCGGTTTGCACCGGGCGCCCTATCCATTCGTTGGCATCGGAAAACACCGCAATGCCTTCGCGCTCGGCTTTTACATCAACCCGGTCTCGCAGCGCCTCAATAGAGGCCAGCTCGGCTTCTTTCTCGCGGACACGTCCCATGGCCGCCGCAAGTTCGGCTTTGCTTTTGACATCGTCAAAGGCCTTTTGTTGTGCCACCAATGCGTCGGAGCGTGCAACCTGCAGACTCTTGGCTGCGACTTCACGCCGGTTGCCCAGGGCACTGTTGTCCAGCGAGAAAAGCAGATCCCCTACTTTCACCCGCGCGTTAGGCTGTACATGAAAGGTACTTACAACCCCGTCTTGCGGCGCAGCAACGGCCAGCGCATTCAGCGCAACTACTTCGGCCGGGGCCAGTGCCGACAGGCGCACCGGAATCAGCAGCGCGACCAACGCGCCAATCAACCAGCGCTTGGCCCACTTGCCGCGCAGGGCCTTGCGCCAGGCTTTGTCAAAACCAAAACGGGTACGCTGCATTGCCCAGAGGCAATAGCCGTAGACCTGGTGCATGCGGTCCAGCAGCGCGACTTCGTTGTCCAGCCATGGCTCTTCTCGGGCATACATGACAATGCCCTGCCGCTTGGAATCTGGTCCTATCAGAGGCGCCACCAGCAGGTGGTCAGGCAGCCACTCCTCCCAGCCGTCTGCGTAGTCTGCTGCGGCTTCGGAAAAGTTCAGCCGGTGGCAGCCGGGCGTTTCAGGAAAAGTGCGGGCAAAGCGGCTCAGCCAGACGGCATAAGGCGAGTCTTCGGCAACATTCGCCAGCCCGGATGCTGTGGTCAGCACCATGCCGCCAACGGCCGACAGGGTAAAAAAAGCTGCCTGTCGGTAGGGCGCGAGCGCCAGCGCCTCGTTCACCACGGAAAAGCCGAGAACTGCAGGAGTATTGGCTTCCAGCGCACGGCCCTGGAGATGAACAAGGGCCGCCAGAACGCTGGGTTCTGCGGCCGCGGAAGTATTTGTCATGAATGTAGTGCCATACAGACTGGCACAAAGTCGATTGTCAATTGCCCTGACGTATGGCCGCCATGCTGGCGACACCGCTCATACCGGCCAAAAGCTCGGGATAGGCCTGGGCCATGCCGGCTTCCAGCTCAATGGTCTGGCTGACAGGATCGATACGGCTGTTAATGGCTACCACCCGCGCCTGATAGGTTTTGCCGGTTTCGTCAATCGATACGTCGAACACAGAACCCACCTGGAGCTGGCTGAGCCATCGGGACGGTACATTGAGCTTGAGTTTCAGTGGCCCGGTCTTGACCAAATCCACCAGTGGCTGCCCAGCTGAGACCGTCATGAAGTTACGGGCATGCACCTTGGCAATCCTGCCCGCCCACGGTGCACTGACCGAACATTGGGAAACTTGGGCTTGCTGCAGCGCCAACTGCGACTTGGCCTTCGCCACCGCGCTGGCTGCCACCGCCACTTCGACGTCGCTGGCCTGCTCAAGACCTTGCATGCGTACTTTTGCTTCGTGCTGCTCTACCGCAGCGGAAAGCTCTGCATCGGCAATACCTTTGCGCGCCACCGATTCCTGGCAGTTAAAGCTCACTAGAGTCTGGCCTGCGTTGAAACGCGCGCCCAGCGTGGCGTTCAGAGAGGTAATACGTGCGGCAACAGGGCTGGACAAAGTGGTCTCCAGCTCGGGAGCCAGCAAAACCCGAATGGGTTCAGGCGATACCAGCGAAACCTTTGCGGGACTAGCAGCAGGCTTCACAGCAGGCCCAGCGGCCATCTCTACCGGTGCTCCAATTTGAACCGGCGCTGGTGGTTGTAGCAACGCTGGCTGTGTTGCAACCGGTGCAGTAGCCGGCCCCGCCGCTACAGGCGCCGGCGCCGTAACCACTGCTGCGGATGGCGCCGGCCCTCCACGCGCCCAGGCAGCATTTGCTGCCAGAACGCAAAGACAGAGAACTAGCGCGTCTTGGGTTGGAAAGGAAAAAAGACTGGTACGTACAAATTTCATTGTTGAACCGTTGGTACTGCGGACAGCCACGACCGGATTTGCGGCAGTGACGATGTTACCGCAGCCACCAAAGCAGCTTCTTGCGCAGTGTTACGTGCATTGACTGGCATGGTTGTCGCGTATTGCGCAGACTCACGAACCTTGCCATCGGGATTTGCCAATGCAATGGTCCATTTGGCCTTCTCAATGCCGTCCTTGGGTTCTTGGGTAAGGGCAAAGGTCATGGGCATGCCATTGGCGTCATCCACTGGCATTTCATTGCGCGACAGCAGCTCGGTAATCTGGGCTTTCATGCGAACCCGCAGAATCGGGTCTTCCACACCGGCCAGATTGACAGCCACGGATGGCAGGTGTCCAAACAAGTTGGAGGTCATACGCAGGTTGTCGGCCTCGGTCGCACGCAGATGGTCGCGAATGCGGGTCGTCAGCTTGGGCAGGTCGTTGCCCTCAAAGTCATCCGGCAGCGGGTCAAAGCCCAGGGTGTTGTAGAGACGGCCAAAAGCAATTTGTGCGCTGGCATACGCTGTAGCGCGCTGGTAGGCACCCAGCACGGCACGCGACTGGGTGCGGATGGCTTCGAGTTCGCTGTCGAGTTTTGCGGTCACGGAATCACGGGCGAAATTGGCCAACCTGCGGTCTACCTGGGCTGCGGTATCAGCCAGCTTGAAGTCTTCCACCGCGTAACGATAGCGCTCGGCGCCCACACGCAGTTGCGTCAGGATGGCCATGGACAGCGCCATGCGACGGGCTTCGTCGGTCTTTGTCTGGGACTCGCGCACGCGCTCCTGGGTTGGCAGGGTAACCAGCTGCATCAGGTTCCAAGAGATACGGATGCCGCCCTGCGACCAGCGGTTGTTGTACAGCAGGTTGTTGGAGTCGTACTGCACGCCGTAGTCAAAGCTGATGCCAGGCAGCACGCTCAGCAATTGTTTGCGGGCCTCGTCTGCCGAAATGCGCTTTTTCAGGTCTTCTTCACGCAGTTCCGGGCGCTGCAACAGGGCCAGCTCCTCAAGCTTGCGAATATCGGTAGGAGCAGCGGGCAGCTTGGCTTCGACAGCCTCGCTGACAGCAAAACCTACGCCGGGCGGAACGTTCATCAGAGCACCCAGCTCACGCTTGGCGAATTCAAGGTCTTGCCGGCGCTGGTTGAGCAGCGAGGTGGCGTCCAGCAAGGCGCGCTGGTAGCTCAGCGCCTGGAAAGGAGCGATGACCTTTTGCACTTCGGCTTCACGCGAACGTGTCATCGCCAGATTGGCACGCTTGAGAATGTCGTCCGCCTGGGCTGCCAAACGCTGTGCGCCGAGCGCGCGCCAGTACGAGGCCCGCACGTCCTGCATCAGGTTTTGCACGACCTTGCGCCGGCGCTCCTCAGCGATCAGGAACTGGTCGGCCTGTTGACGGGCGCGGTAGTAGGAAACACCGAAGTCCAGCACGTTCCACGAGAACTCTGCACCAGCCAGGGTATGGTTGCGTTCTTCTGACGTGGAAGGCCGCAATGACTGCACACGGTCTTCAATCCCGATACTGGTACCACCGGAATCATTACTCCGGGTACGGTAACCGGCGGACGCAATCAACTTGGGCAAGCCGTCGAGACTGGTCAGATCGGTAAGGCCCAGTGCCAGCGCCGACTCCATTTTCTTGAGTCGATAGTCCAGGTTGTATTTCAGCGCGCGGGCCATGGCTTCCTCTAGAGAAACCGGGCCACTGATGGGCGCCTGCTCCAGATACATTTTTTCGGTATCGGATGCAACACGCGAGCGCACTTCTTCGGGTGTTACCAGCGTAGGCGTCACAGTACAACCCGCCAGCACCATGGCGGCGGCCAGGGTGGTAAAGCGCAAGATAGTGGACGTACGGGTACTGGAGGGCTGCGCGGTCTTGATGGTCAGCGAGGTCATTTCATCATTCCTTTAAATCATTTATTCGGTTAACGTTTTCAGTAGGTTGTGTGGCAGATCAAGATAGGTCACTTCATCCACCACCCCCGGAAGACGGAAGTTGCTGCTTTGCGGCGTGGGGCCTGAACTGGGACCCCATACGCTCCAGTTGTTTTCCAAACCCGGCTGCTGCACGACGCGGCTGTATCTGTGCCGCAGGTTTATCTTGTTCCGCCGCCTGTGGCATACGGGTGCAATCGTCTTGCAAGCCCGCCAATACGCCCTCAGCTGCGGACTGGGATGAGACGGCTGGCTTTTCATTGGCGCCTTCGTTACCACCGTTTTGCAACGCCGATACAGGGCTACCAAGGGCAAACGGATCGAGCAGGCTGGCCACTCCTGGAATTGCCGAGTTGACTGCATCCACCTCGATGGCGCGCAACTGAGCTTCGGCCTGGGATGCACGCACCGAGCGCTGTACAAACAAGGTTGGGTCGTCCGACAGCGGCTGGTGGCGCACTGCCTGCTGCACATACAGTGCATTGTCACGGCTCAACTGGCCACGACCCAGCGCATTGTTGCGTGCAGTGATTACGTTCGGAGCATCGTTAATGCTACCGGTGCCAAACGAGAAGTCTTGGCCAAGCGCCTGGGTGAGTTCGGCACTGGTCGCGACGTCGGTCTGGAGGGTACCGAAGTTCGACAGCAGCGAAATCTCGACTTGCGAAGCGTTGACCGCTTGGGCTACAAACAACGCAGGAGTGATGACCTGCTGCTGCAGTGGCGTATCGAACGACGGAGTGGAAATTGGACGGGCGTCGGGCAGGAATGTCTCCGTCACCGAAACCACATTGACCTGCACCTGTGCGCTTGCCGTACCTCCCTGGCCATCGCTGATGGTGTAGTTGATCAGTGCGGGGCCGACAAATCCAGGCTGCGGCGTGAACAACAAGGTTCCGTTGGTGCCAATCGTTACGCTGCCATTGCTGCTGGATGCGGCAGTGACAGTCAGCGGGTTCCCTTCAACGTCTGTGTCGTTGCCCAGAACGGCAATGGTCGACGGTGTGCCGGCCGGCACATTCACGGTATCGTTGTTGGCAACCGGGGCGTCGTTCACCGGGGTTACTGTGACGCGCACGGTGGTGGTCACTGGCGTATTAATGCCATTGGACACGGTGATCGTGAAACTGTCCGAGCCGTTGAAATTGGCGTTCGGCGTGTAGGTGTAGGTACCGTTGGGGTTGACCACTACCGTGCCGTTCGCCGGATTGGACCCCATGGAGAACGTCAGCGGATTGCCGTTCGAATCGGTCGCAATCACCTGACTGGCGACTGCCATATCTTCCGGCGTGCTGACTGCCCCGCCGGCCGTACCAATGGTAATTACTGGTGGATTGGCAGGCAGCACCGTCACGCTGACCGTGGCACTTGTAGTGCCGCCTGCACCGTCAGAAACGGTAACAACAAAGCTGTCGGTGCCGCTGAAGGTTGAATTCGGCGTGTAGGTGTAGCTGCCGTTGGGGTTGACCACCACGGTGCCGTTCGACGGAGCGCCGCCCTGGCTGAAAGTCAGCGCATTGCCATCGACGTCAGTGGCCGTAACAGTACCGCTGACCGGGGTTGCATTCGGCGTCGTAAGCGCAGCAGGCTGTGCAATGACCGGTGCATCGTTTACCGGGGTCACTGTGAGATTGACCACAGCGGTGCTGCTACCACCCCGGCCGTCAGACACGGTCACCGTGAAACTGTCGGCCCCAAAATAGTTGGCATTGGGTGTGTAGGTGTAGGTGCCATTGGCGTTGACTACCACCGTACCGTTCGCAGGATCGGTCGCCTTGGTAAACGCAAGGGTATCCCCGTCCACATCGCTGGCTGTTACCGTACCGCTGACCGGTGTGTCTTCTGCGGTGGTAGCTGCACCCGGATTGGCCACTGGCGGCGTGTTGCCTGGCGTGACCGGGGTGACTGTCACGTTCACCGTTGCAGTTGCAGTACCGCCTGCGCCATCAGAGACGCTCACAACAAAGCTGTCTGGGCCATTGAATCCGGGATTGGGGGTGTAGGTGTAAGTCCCGTTCGGATTGACGACGACCGTACCGTTGGATGGCGTGCCGCCCTGGCTGAAGGTCAGGGTATTGCCATCAGCGTCCGTCGCAGTTACGGTTCCGCCAACTGGCGTTCCCGCTGGCGTCGTTACCGGAGCCGGAGGCGCAACAACCGGAATGTCATTCACCGGGGTAACTGTGACGCTTACAGTCGTTGTCGTCGTGCCACCTTGGCCATCGGAAACGTTTACCGTAAAGCTGTCAGGCCCAAAGTAGTTCGCGTTGGGCGTGTAGGTGTACGTACCGTTGGCATTAACCACCACCGTACCGTTAGCCGGATCCGTAGCCTTGACGAACGTCAACGGATTGCCGTCCGCATCGCTGGCAGTTACCGTACCGGTAACGGGCGTGTCTTCCGCCGTCGTGCTGGCTGCAGGAGTCGCCACCGGCACATCGTTCACAGGGGTCACAGTCACATTTACCGTCGTGGTTACAACTCCACCTTGACCATCAGCGACCGTGACAGTGAAGCTGTCCGGACCAAAGTAGTTGGCATTGGGCGTATAGGTATAGGTGCCGTTGGTATTGACCACGACCGCGCCGTTGGCCGGATCGGTTGCCTTGGTGAACGTCAGCGTATCTCCATCAGGATCGGTAGCTATGACAGCACCGTTCACCGCAGTATCTTCCTGGGTGGTCGATGCCGCCTGATTGACCACCGGCTGGTTATTGCCAGCAACAACTTCCGTCACCGTGATGCTCACGACCGCGGTGGTGACTCCACCCTGACCATCGGAGACGCTTACCGTGAAGCTGTCAGGCCCAAAGTAGTTCGCGTTGGGCGTATAGGTGTACGTGCCGTTGGGGTTGACTACCACCGCACCATTCGTCGGATCCGTAGCCTTGCTGAACACCAGCGGGTTGCCGTCCGCATCGCTGGCCGTCACCGTGCCGCTCACCGGCGTGTCTTCCGCCGTCGTGCGCGCATCCGCATTGGCAACAGGGACATCGTTCACCGCAGTGATGTTGAAGCTGATGGTGTTGGGCGAGGCGTCGGTGTCTACACCACCGTTGGCCACTCCTCCGTTGTCCTTGACCTGGAAGGTGAAGCTGCCTACGCCCGTGCCGTTGAAGTTGGGCGCTGCCGTGAAGACGAGCTGGCCGAGCTGGCCTGCAGGGATCTCCTGGCCTGCCGTTACAGCCACACCGTTCAGGCGCAGGATGCCCTGGGCACCGGGCGGCAGGCTGGTGATGATGACGCTTTGCAGTGCGTTGGCCGGGTTGTCCAGTGCATCGCCAAAGCCAAAGTCCACCGCCGCAAAGGTGCGCGTTCCGTCTTCTACGATGGTGTAGGTGCTGTTGGCGCCTGCCGGTGCATCGTTGACTGGCGTGATATTGACGTTGACGGTGATGGTGTCCTGCCCGCCCTGGCCGTCGGAGACGGTGACGGTAAAGCTGTCGGTACCGGCATAGTTGATGTCGGGCGTATAGGTGTAGGTGCCGTTGGCGTTGACTACGACCGCGCCGTTGGCCGGGTTCATGCCGACCGCATAGGTCAAGGTGTCACCATCGGCATCAATGGCGCTGACTACGCCGCTTACAGCGTTGTCTTCCAGTGTGGTCTGGCTGGCCGTGTCGGGGGTGAACACGGGCGCGTCGTTGGCGCCACCAATCACAAAGGAGATGGTGTTGGGCGAGGCGTCCAGGTTGACTCCGCCGTTAGCAGTGCCGCCGTTGTCGCGCACCTGGAAGTTGAAGCTGCCTACGCCGGTGCCATTGAAGTTGGGCGCTGCCACGAATACGAGCTGACCGAGTTGGCCGACAGGAATTTCCTGGCCTGCCGTGACGGCTACGCCGTTGAGCAGCAAGCTGCCCTCACCGGCTGGCGGCAAGGTGTCAATGACGACGCTTTGCAGTGCGTTGGCCGGGTTGTCCAGGGCATCACCGAATCCAAAGTCGCTTGCGCTGAAGGTGCGGCTGGCGTCTTCGGCAATGGTGAAGGTGTTGCTGGTGCCAGTGGGCGCATCGTTGACGGGCGTGATGCCGACGTTGACGGTGATGGTGTCTGTTCCACCCTGACCGTCGGTGACGGTGACGGTGAAGCTGTCGGTACCCGCATAGTCCGCATTGGGCGTGTAGGTGTAGGTGCCGTTGGCATTGACCACTACCACGCCGTTGGCCGGGTTCATGCCAACTGCATAGCTCAGCGGGTTGCCGTCCGCATCGCTGGCGCTGACGCTGCCGTTGACGGCCGTGTCTTCCAGTGTGGTCTGGTTGGCTGTATCGGGTATGAAGACGGGGGCGTCGTTCACAGAGGTCACCGTGATGCTCACGACCGCGGTGGTGACTCCACCCTGACCATCGGAGACGC
>JAZKCX010000001.1:37278-37668 GCA_040387875.1 Pseudomonadota bacterium
TCCGCCGTCGTGCGCGCATCCGCATTGGCAACAGGGACATCGTTCACCGCAGTGACTGTACCGCTGATAGTAGCCGTCTCAATGGAACCACCCGAAGTTACGGTGTAGGTGAAGCTGGCGGGGCCGTTGTAGTTGGCGTTGGGCGTAAATGTCAGCACATTAAGGCCATCAAGACTGACACTGCCATTTGCCAATATTACCGCTGGGCCACCGGCAACAATAGCCAAGCCGTTGACAGCGGTAATAGTTGCCCCTGCGTTCTCAAAGCTGTCATTGGCAAGGGGAGTGATGATTGCAGGCGTGTCTTCGTTGATCGTGAACGCGTTGTCGGTTATGTCATCCACCGGCGTAATCGTGATGGCCAGCGTGCTGCTGGCGGTCAGGCCAGCT
>JAZKCX010000002.1:0-5353 GCA_040387875.1 Pseudomonadota bacterium
AAGAAGCAGCCGATGATGGACGCGATGATGGACACGCCGCCCAGCGCCAGCGGGTACAGCACGGCCTGCATGGGCGCGGCGGCCACCAGCAGGGCGCCCAGCACCATGGTGGCGATCAGCGTCACGGCGTAGGTCTCGAACAAGTCGGCCGCCATGCCGGCGCAGTCGCCCACGTTGTCGCCCACGTTGTCGGCAATCACCGCCGGGTTGCGCGGATCGTCTTCGGGGATGCCGGCTTCAACTTTACCTACCAGGTCGGCGCCGACGTCAGCGCCCTTGGTGAAGATGCCGCCGCCCAGACGGGCGAAGATGGAGATCAGCGAGGAGCCAAAGGCAAAGCCGATCAGCGGGTTCAGCAGCGACGCCAGACTTTTGTCCGGCGTCAGGTTGCCATTGCCCACCAGAAACCAGAAGAATCCGGCGACGCCCAGCAAACCGAGGCCCACCACCAGCATGCCGGTGGTAGCGCCGCCGCGGAAGGCGACGTCGAGTGCCGGGCCAATGCCTTTGGTGGCGGCTTGTGCGGTACGCACGTTGGCCCGTACCGATACGTTCATGCCAATGAAGCCGCAGGCGCCCGAAAGCACCGCACCGATGACAAAGCCAACCGCCGTCTGCCCGTCAAGGAAGACACCGATCAGTACGGCCAGGATGACGCCCACGATGGCGATGGTTTTGTATTGGCGGGCCAGGTACGCTGCCGCACCGGCTTGAATGGCGGCTGCAATTTCCTGCATCCGCGCATTGCCTGCGTCCTGGGAAAGAATCCATCCGCGTGCCCAGAAGCCGTATCCCACGGCGACCAGACCGCAGACAAGCGCAAGAATCAGCGCTGAGTTGCCTGTCATGTCGAACTCCTACTCGTATGTTTCTGCTTGGAGAAAACACAACGCAGGGTTGTGTTTCCGCTGCGTTGCTTCCTCGTAGCTCCGCTTTACAGACGGTGGAGTCGATTGGCCAACCGCCGGAATGTACCGTGAAAAAGTGCCGATACGCGTGACAGCAAGGCCCGAGAAAGTAAAATGAGGGTTAATCCTAGGTTTCCGATTCCTCACCTCACAACACTCCATGGCCCTCGATAAAGTCTCCCCCGGCAAGAACGTGCCCGAATCGTTCAACGTCGTCATTGAAATTCCCATGAACGCCGACCCGGTGAAATACGAGGTCGACAAGGAGTCCGGCGCGATCTTCGTCGACCGCTTCATGAGCACCTCAATGCACTACCCGACCAACTACGGCTACGTGCCCAAAACGCTCAGCGGCGATGGCGACCCGGTGGACGTGTTGGTGATTACGCCTGTGCCGCTGATCCCAGGCGTGGTGGTGACCTGCCGCCCCATCGGCATCCTGATGATGGAAGACGAAGCCGGTGTCGATGGCAAGGTGCTGGCCGTGCCGATCGACAAGAAGTGCTCGCTCTACACCCAGTGGCAAAAGCCGGAAGACATGAACCCGCTGCGCCTGCGCACCATCTCGCATTTCTTCGAGCACTACAAAGACCTGGAAGAAGGCAAGTGGGTCAAGATTCTGGGCTGGGAAGGTGTGGACGCAGCCAAAAAAGAAGTTATGGACGGCGTAGCCAACTACCAAAAGGCCAACGCCGAAGCGTAAGCCGCATCGCCCCAAAGAAAAAGCCTGCCCGGTTTGCACCGGCAGGCTTTTTTCATGGGGCGCTGTTCAACGCTGGGGGTCGGGAAAAATCAGCCCGTGCAGGCGGCCGGGCTTGCGCTCAAATGGCTGCCACTGGCCTGGCTGTTGCGCCAGCCGGTCGGCCACCACCCACCATGCGCTGGGGTTCAGGCCAATGCCGAAATGGCTGGCCAGCACTTCCACGTTTTCGGTCTGGCGGTTCGCCATGGAGCGTGCCTGCAGGCTGCCCTGCCAGGCTACGATGCCGTCCGTGCGCGAATAAATGGAGGTGGTGGGTACCGGCGGCGCGGTAGGCAGATCGCGCTGCTCCGACTCCTGGTGGCTGTTGCGGCCACTGGTGAGTTCGTACAGGCGCCAGGCGTTGGTGCTGCGCGGCGTACCGGCAAATGGCGTGCCCAGCGTGATGACGCCGCGCACCATCTCCGGCATTTCCTTGGCCAGCTCACGCGCGTAGATGCCGCCCAGGCTCCAGCCCACCAGACTGAGCTTGCTGCCGCTGCGCTCAAAGGCTTCTTCCACCTGGCGCTTGGCGTTTTCCAGCACGCCTTCGCGTGGGCCAAAGTTAAACCCCTGGTCCCAGCCCTGGGTGGCGTAGTTGAGGGAATCCAGGTAGCGCCGCAGTGGCAGCGTGGTGCTGTCGTTGGCAGAGAGCCCCGGAAAAACCAGCACCGTGTGGCCATCGCCCTGGGGTGCGCGCTGCAGCACCGGCCAGGCCGGCAGCACCGCCCCAAATTCCCAGAAAGCGCGGAATTCCAGCGCCAGCAAAAAAGCGCTGGGTGCTGCGATATCGGTGCGGGCTGTGGGCTGCGGCTTGCTACGGGAAGGGGACATGTCTCTGTTGGTGATGGCCATCGGAATCAGTGCGCCATGCGCTGGTTGCTTCAGCTTCCGATTTAACAACAAGCCCGCCGCCGTGGGGTGGGGTTTTTAGAGTTGCGCGTCTGGCTTTCTGTCCCTTGGGCGACGCGTAATCCGCTGTTGCGGGCCAAGGTGTCGCAGGCTGCGACAGTTGGAGCCTATTCGATTGCAGGCGGCCGGAAAGGGCTGCGTTCGCCCAGATGCTCCAGGTAGTTTTCTATGCCCTGGCCTTCGCGCTCCAGAAAGCGCTCCACCGCATCGGCAAAGGCCGGGTGCGCCAGCCAGTGGGCCGAGGTGGTCTTGACCGGCATCAGCGCGCGCGCCATCTTGTGTTCGCCCTGCGCGCCGCCTTCAAACCGCTGGTAGCCGCGTTCAATACACCAGGCCAGCGGCTGGTAGTAACAAGCCTCAAAGTGCAGGCAGTCCACCCGCTGCAACGCGCCCCAATAGCGGCCCCAGGCCACCTTGGGAGCCTCTAAAACACCCGTTTCAGTATAAAAAGTGCCTGTAGCCGGCGTCTTTTCTTGTGATATTGCTATCAAACTTGAAGCAATCGCTTGTCCGCTGCGCTCCGCCACAAACAGCAGCCAGTGCTCGGGCAGCGTATCGGCCATGCGCTGGAAGAAGTCGCGGCTGAGGTAGGGCGCGTTGCCGTGTTCCAGGTAGGTGCGTTCGTAGCAGCGGTAGAAAAAATCCCAGTCGGCAGGCGCAATGTCGCGTCCGAGCGACCAGCGGAAGCTGACGCCCGCATCGGCCACTTTGCGCCGCTCCTGGCGGATTTTCTTGCGTTTGTCCTGCGCCAGCGTGGCGAGGAAGTCGTCGAAGCTGGGGTAGCCGGGCGGCGTATTTTTCCAATGGAACTGGACGGTGTGGCGCAGCATGAGACCCGCACTTGTTGCTGCCGCCACGTCGTCATCGCTGCCAAAGAGCATGTGCAACGACGACAGCTTTTCCTCAGCACACCAGGTCAGCAAAGCCCGCACCAACGCCTCCCGCGCGCCTGCATCGCGCGCCAGCAAGCGTGTGCCCGGCACCGGCGTGAACGGCGCGGCGACCAGCGCCTTGGGGTAATAACGCAGGCCGTGCTGATCGTAGGCATTGGCCCAGGCCCAGTCAAAAACATACTCGCCGTAGGAATGGGTTTTCCGATACAGGGCGCAGGCGGCGTGCAGAACACCGCCGCACCAGAGCGTGACGAAGGCTGGCGTCCAGCCGGTCTCAGGCGTGGCGCTTCCGCTTTCGTGCAGTGCGGCCAGGTACTCGTGGCGCATAAAGGGAGTGGGCTGCGGCTGCAGCGCCAGCAGGGCATTCCATTCGGTGGCGGAGATGTCCAGCGGGGAGGCCAGTACCCGGGTGACATAATCATTTGACTCTTTTCCCACCGAACCTTGCCTTTGTTTCATGACGCTCAAAATCTGCGTAGCCCAGCTTAACTTCTGCGTGGGCGACCTCGCGGGCAACGCACAAAAAATCATTGCAGCGGCCAACACAGCTCACGCGCAGGGCGCAAGGCTGTTGCTGACGCCCGAGCTGTCGATCTGCGGTTACGCAGCCGAAGACCTGTTTCTGCGCCCCGCCTTCATCGCTGCCTGTGATGATGCCGTGAAAAGCGTGGCCGACGCGCTGGCCGGGTTAAAGGACATGGTGGTGGTGGTGGGCCATCCCACCGGCGGCGACCGGCGCACCCGCTCGGTGGCGGTGCAGTACCGCGTCAATGCCGCCAGCGTGCTGCGCGAGGGCGCAGTGGTGGCCACCTACGCCAAGCGCGAACTGCCCAACTACCAGGTGTTTGACGAGCGCCGCTATTTCACGCCGGGCGACGGCGTCTGCGTGTTCGAGGCCGGCGGCGTGCAGGTCGGGCTGCTGATCTGCGAAGACGCCTGGTTCGAGGCACCGGCCTGGTTGGCGAAAGAGGCGGGTGCCGAACTGCTGGCAGTCATCAACGCCTCGCCTTTTCATGTGGGCAAGGGCGACGAGCGCGAGCAGACCATGCGCGAGCGGGCGCTGGCCTGCGGGCTGCCACTGGTCTATGCCCACTTGGTGGGTGGCCAGGACGAGGTGGTGTTTGAAGGGCATTCGTTTGCGCTCAATGCCGACGGAGCGCTGGCCGGGCGGGCGCCGAGTTTTGTCGAAGACCTGTTCGAGGTGTTTGTTGAACCCACTGGCGATGGCCTGAATCTGATGGCCGCCGTGGCGCCCGAGCGCAGTCTGGATGCCGACCTGTGGGACGCGCTGGTGCTGGGTGTGCGCGACTACGTGGGCAAGAACGGTTTCCCTGGTGTGATTCTGGGGCTGTCGGGCGGCATTGACTCGGCCCTGGTGCTGGCCGTGGCCGTAGATGCGCTGGGCAAGGACCGCGTGCGCACGGTAATGATGCCGTCGCCCTACACCGCGAGCATGAGCTGGATCGACGCCCGCGAGATGGCGCAGCGGCTGGGCGTGCGCTACGACGAGATTTCCATCGTGCCCGAGTTCGAGGCTTTCAAGGCTTCGCTGGCGGGCGAATTCAAGGGGCTGGCCGAGGACACAACCGAAGAGAACATCCAGGCCCGCATTCGCGGCACTTTGCTGATGGCGCTGAGCAATAAGTTCGGCAGCATTGTGCTGACCACCGGCAACAAGAGCGAGATGGCCACCGGCTACTGCACGTTGTACGGCGATATGGCGGGTGGCTTTGCGGTCATCAAGGACCTGGCCAAGACCACGGTGTTCCGGCTCACGAAGTGGCGCAATGCCCACGACCCGTATGGCAGTGGCGCCAGCCCGATTCCCGAGCGCATCATCACCCGTCCGCCCAGCGCCGAGCTGCGGCCCGACCAGACCGACCAGGACAGCCTGCCGCCCT
>JAZKCX010000003.1:0-6755 GCA_040387875.1 Pseudomonadota bacterium
CCCTTCCAGAAGCAGGTGGTGGCAGCCGACGTGATCGTGATGCCGCGTTCCTGCTCCTGCTCCATCCAGTCCATGGTCGCAGCGCCGTCGTGCACTTCACCGATCTTGTGATTCACACCGGTATAGAAAAGAATACGCTCGGTCGTCGTGGTCTTGCCGGCGTCGATGTGCGCCGAAATGCCGATATTGCGATACCGCTCGATAGGGGTCTTGCGAGCCATGATGGATCCTTGGTTGATCTGACTTTTTACTGCGTGCCTGTGACACAGCTTTGAAATGGGGGCGATGGGCCGGTTCACAACCAGCCCATCCTTTGCCGCCAGCAGCGGCAGCGCGCTTTAGAAGCGGAAGTGCGAAAAAGCCTTGTTGGCTTCGGCCATGCGGTGAACTTCGTCACGCTTCTTCATGGCGCCGCCACGACCTTCGGTGGCCTCCATCAGTTCGTTGGCCAAACGCAGGGCCATCGACTTCTCGCCGCGCTTCTTGGCGGCTTCTTTCAGCCAGCGCATGGCCAATGCCATGCGGCGGACCGGGCGCACTTCAACAGGCACCTGGTAGTTGGCACCGCCCACGCGGCGGGACTTCACTTCGACCATGGGCTTGATGTTGCCGATGGCCATGTGGAAGGCTTCCAGCGGGTCTTTGCCCGGGTTCTTCTTTTCGATCTGCTCCAGCGCACCATAGATGATGCGCTCGGCAACGGCTTTCTTGCCGCCCTGCATGACGACGTTCATGAACTTGGCGAGATCAACATCGCCAAATTTCGGATCCGGGAGAATTTCACGTTTGGGGACTTCGCGACGACGTGGCATTTTTTCACCTCTTTGCTTCAGTTGGCGCCGTCTTTCGACTGCACCGCGAGAGTTATCAAACCCTCACTTACTCGACCGGTGCAACTATTTGCACTTGGGTCACTTCGCTTAAAACATCTGCCCGATGAGTTAAGCACCCTGTTTTGACGACGTCATGACAACATCATCTGGCGCGAACCGTAAAGTTCGAGCCGGTTCGGCTTATTTGGCCTTTGGCTTTTTCGCACCGTACTTGGAGCGCGACTGCTTGCGGTCTTT
The DNA here is from genome assembly GCA_040387875.1 of Pseudomonadota bacterium. Classification (GTDB taxonomy): domain Bacteria; phylum Pseudomonadota; class Gammaproteobacteria; order Burkholderiales; family Burkholderiaceae_C; genus PCRC01. Next base: position 1,071 of record JAZKCX010000003.1, read on the forward strand.
CACGCCTTGCAGATCAAGCGAACCGCGCACGATGTGGTAACGCACACCGGGCAGATCCTTGACCCGGCCACCGCGCACCAGAACCACGGAGTGTTCCTGCAGGTTGTGGCCTTCGCCGCCGATGTAGGAAATGACCTCGAAACCGTTGGTCAGGCGCACTTTGGCAACCTTGCGCAACGCCGAGTTCGGCTTTTTGGGGGTCGTGGTGTAGACCCGGGTGCAGACGCCGCGGCGCTGCGGAGAATTCTGCATGGCAGGGCTCTTCGACTTGATCTGTTCGACCTCGCGACCCTGACGCACCAGTTGATTGATGGTTGGCATTGAAAAACGTCCCTAAACGTCTGATAAACGAAAACGTGAAACCCTTCGGAAATTCCGAAAAGCCTTCGATTCTATCAGTTCAGGGTTTTGGGCGCAAATTCCGGGCGGGAAATGGCACGACCGGACCTGCGGGCTGCCCGATCCCGTGCCCCGTCATTTGATCCACAGGCGGACTGCGTCCCAGGCGCGGCCCAGGATGGAGGCTTCTTCCACCGCTTCCAGCACCACCAGCGGCACCTCGACCAGCGCCTGGTCGTTCAGCATGACCTTGAGCGTGCCTACCTGCTGACCCTTGGTGAACGGCGCTACCAGCGGGTCAGGCCGGGCGATCTGGGTCTTGATTTTCTGGGTGCTGCCGGCCGGCACGGCCACCACCACCGCTTCCGGGCGACCCAGTTTGAGGGCGTTTTCCTTGCCTTTCCAGACCGCTGGTGTGGCGGCAGGCTGGCCGGCGTCGAACAATTTGACGCCTTCAAAGGCGGTGTAGCCCCAGTTCAGCAGTTTTTGCGACTCGTTGGCGCGGGCGTTTTCGCTGGAAGCGCCGAGCACGATGGACAGCAGCCGGCGCCCGGCCAGATTGGGGAAGTCGCGCTTGGCGGTGGCCACCAGGCAGTAACCGGCGGCGGCGGTATGGCCGGTTTTCAGTCCATCGACCGTGGGGTCGCGGAACAGCAGCAGGTTGCGGTTGGTGTCATTGGCACTGGGCGTGCCGGTGTAACGGTACTTTTTGATGGCGTTGTAGGCCACATAGTCGGGGAATTCGCGCATCAGCTTGGCGGCCAGCAGGGCCAGGTCGCGCGCAGTGGTGGTGTGGCCGGCCTCGGTCAGCCCTTCCGGGTTTTTGTAGACCGTGTTTTTCATGCCAATCGCTTTGGCCTGCTCGTTCATCAGCTGCACAAAGCGCTCAACCGTACCGCCCACGCCCTCGGCCAGCGCTACGGTGGCGTCGTTGCCCGACTGCACCACCATGCCCTTGATCAGGTCTTCTACCGGCACCATCATCTTGGGGTCGATGAACATGCGCGAACCGGGGGTTTTCCAGGCGCGTTCGCTGACCGGGAAAGTCTGTTTGAGGTCGATCTTTTTGGCGCGCAGCGCGTCGAACACAATGTAGGCCGTCATCAGCTTGGTCAGCGAGGCCGGCTCCACCGGCATGTCGATGTCCTTGGCGGCCAGAATCTGGTTGGCGCTGACGTCCAGCAGCAGATAGGCGCGGGCGGCAACTTCGGGCGCCTGGGGAGTTTGGGCAAACGCGGCGCAGCACAGCGGGGCCAAGAGCAGCGCACGCAGCGCTTTCAGAAAACGTGTCATCGGTACTTTGGTAGGAAACGGGCCAGGGGCTCAGGCCCGCAGGTGGCGAACCACCAGTTGTTTCAAAAGCGGCAATTGTCCGTGAAAGAAATGGCCCCCCCCGGGAACCACGGTAACTGGCAGTGACTGCGGCCGGGCCCAGTCCAGCACGGCAGCCAGCGGCACCGTGTCGTCGTGCTCGCCGTGCACCACCAGCGCCCGCTCGTGCAGCGCCGCGGGCAGGGTCGCCACCTCAAACCGCGATGCGGCAGTTCCGACAAATACTATTTTTTCAATAGCAAACTTCTCAGCTAGTGCAACGGCTACGTGGCTACAGACATAAGAGCCGAAGGAAAAACCGGCCAGTGCGAGCGCCGGTGCCGGCTGCGCGTCTGCGGTGGCGTGCGCCACTACCGCCAGCATGTCGGCCTGCTCGCCCAAGCCGTTGTCGTAATCGCCCTCGCTGGCGCCAATGCCGCGAAAGTTAAAGCGCAGCGCATCCCAGCCACACAACACAAAGGCCCGCGCCACCGTCTGCACCACCTTGTTGTCCAGCGTACCGCCGAATTGTGGGTGCGGGTGCGCAATCACCGCCACGCCACGCCGCACCTCGCCCGATGCAGCATCGCGCGCCACCTCCAACGCGCCGGCCGGGCCAGCGATGGTGAAACGCTCGGTCTGCGCGTTCATGGGGTCACCTTGGACGGATCGGGTCGCGGCAACACATAGTCGTAGGTGATGGTGATGGGCGCGTGGTCCGAGAAGCGCTCGCTCTTGTAGATCGCCTCGGTCTTGGCCAGCGCGGCAATCGCCGGCGTGGCAAGGTGGTAATCGAGCCGCCAGCCCACGTTGTTGGCCCAGGCCTGGCCACGGTTGCTCCACCAGGTATAGGCGGTGTCGGTGGTGTCGGGCTGGAGCTGGCGGTACACGTCTACCAGACCCAGTTCGTCAATCACCGTGGTCATCCAGGCCCGTTCTTCAGGCAAAAAGCCGCTGTTTTTCTGGTTGCTGCGCCAGTTTTTCAAATCAATCTGTTTGTGCGCGATGTTGATATCGCCGCACAGAATGAAATCGCGCTCGGCCTTGAGCTCCTGCAAATGCGGATAAAACGCCGCCAGAAAACGAAATTTGGCCTGCTGCCGCTCCTCGCCTGACGAGCCACTGGGGAAATAGGCGCTGATGAGGGAAAACTTGCGAGTGGGCGAATCAAAACGGGTCTCCACATAGCGGCCCTCGGCGTCGAACTCGGGGCAGCCAAAACCCACCACTACGTCGCTGGGCGCATGGCGGGTGTAGACACCCACACCAGAGTAGCCTTTTTTGCCAGCAAAGTGAAAGTGGCCGTGCAGTCCGGAAAGCGACTCGAAACGGCCCAGCATGTCGTCGCTCACGGCCTTGAGCTCCTGCACACAAATACAATCGGGTTGCGTCTTGTCCAGCCAGGCTTCCAGCCCCTTGTTGGCCGCCGAGCGGATACCGTTGAGATTGAGGCTGGTCAGTGTGAACAAGGAAGCTCCAATGTCGGTCAGTGCGGAATCCGGCGGGCCGGTCGATGGTCTGGCCCAGGAATTTGTGGAATTTGCAGTGGGCGCCGGCGTCCTGCGCTTTGGCGAGTTCAAGACCAAGGCCGGGCGCCTCAGCCCCTACTTCTTCAACGCCGGCATGTTTGACGACGGTGCCAAGCTGGGTCGGCTGGCTGGATTTTATGCGCGCCGGCTGCAAAGCAGCGGCATCGCCTTCGACATGATTTTTGGACCGGCCTACAAAGGCATTCCGCTGGCCGCCACGGTGGCCACCGAGCTGGCGCGGCTCGGCCACAACGTGCCTTTTGCCTACAACCGCAAGGAAGCCAAGGACCACGGCGAAGGCGGTACCCTGGTGGGCGCGCCGGTCAAGGGCCGGGTGCTGATTGTGGATGACGTAATGTCGGCCGGCACCGCAGCGCGCGAGTCGATCGCCATCATCCAGGCCGCCGGCGCCACACCGCACGCCGTAGCGATTGCCCTGGACCGCCAGGAAATGGCCACCGAAAACGGTGCCGACGTGCCCTACAGCGCCGTGCAGTATGTCCGCAACCAGTTGGGTTTACAGGTCTGCGCGATTGCCACGCTGGCCGATTTGCTGCAGTATCTGGCGCAACACGACACTGCGGCTTTCGCAGAACACCACCAGCGGGTTGTGGCTTACCGGGAGCGTTACGGCGTGAATTGATGGCAGGGGCGGTAACACGACATTTTTTTGCCGGTTGCGGCCTGGCGCTCGTGCTGGCCCTGCCCTGTGCTGCGCAGGGCATTTATGCCTGTGTGGATGGCCGCGGCAACCGCATCACCTCCGACCGACCGATTCCTGAATGCCTGGACCGGACCCAGCGCGAACTCAACCGCAGCGGCACAGTGCGGCGCCAGGTGGGCCCCAACCTCACCGCCGACGAGCGCGCCGAGCTGGAAGAAAAAGAGCGGCTGGCCGCCATCGCGAATGCCCGCATCGTGGAAGTGCGCCGGCGCGACCGCGCGCTGTTTGTACGCTACCCCAACCCGCAGGCGCACGACCGCGAGCGGGTCGCCAACATTGCCAAGATCGACGAAGTCATCAAGGCTGCCAACAAACGTATTGCCGAACTGGCGCAGCAGCGGGTGGCGGCCGATGCCGAGATGGAGTTTTACGTGCACAACCCGGCCCGGGCGCCCGAGACGCTCAAGCGCAAGCTCAGCGACATTGAGGGCAGCATGACCATTCAGCAGCGTTTTATCGCCGAGCAGGAAAATGAGAAAAAACGGGTACATGCCCGTTTTGACGAAGAGCGGGTGCGGCTGCAGGCGCTGTGGTTGCCCGCCTCGGCTGCGAAGAAGCCCTGACGCGCTTTTTTGCCCGTCTTTAAAGCCTTTTTGGACGGTGGCCAGCGCAGGATATGGCGACATTGCTCCCGATTCAGGAGCAATGCCTTTCCCCGTACTAGCCCAGCTTGCTTTTCAGCAACGCATTCACCTGCGCCGGATTGCCCTTGCCCTTGGTGGCTTTCATCGCCTGGCCGACCAGCGCGTTAAAGGCTTTTTCCTTGCCGGCCTTGTACTGCGCCACGTTGTCGGCGTTGGCAGCCAGCACCTCGTCGATGAGGCGTTCGAGTTCGCCGGTATCGCTCATCTGCTTCAGGCCTTTGGTCTCGATAACGGCATCCACCTCGGTACCGTCGCCGGTCCACAGCGCGTCGAACACCTGCTTGGCCGCGTTGTTGGAAACCGTGCCGTCGGCAATGCGGGTTACCAGTTGCGCGAGTTGCGCGGCGCTGACCGGCGAGGTCTCGATGCCAGCCTCTTGCGTGTTGAGACGCCGCGACAACTCGCCCATCACCCAGTTGCTCACCAGCTTGGGGCTACCGCTGGCCTTGGCAGCGGCTTCGAAATAGGCGCCCATCGCCTGGCTTTGCGTCAGCGTGGTGGCGTCGTATTCGGGCAGGCCATAGTCGGCCACGAAGCGTGCCGCCATCGCGCGCGGCAGCTCGGGCATCTGCGCTTTCACGCGGGACACCCAGTCGTCGGCAATCACCAGCGGCGGCAGGTCGGGGTCGGGGAAATAGCGGTAGTCGGCGGCGTCTTCCTTGGTGCGCATCGCGCGCGTCTCACCGGTGTCGGGGTTGAACAGCACGGTGGCCTGCTGGATGGCGTGGCCGTCTTCGATCTGCTCAATCTGCCAGCGGATTTCGTAGTCAATCGCCTGCTGCATGAATCGGAAGCTGTTCAGGTTCTTGATCTCGCGCCGCGTACCCAGCGGCTGGCCGGGCTTGCGCACCGACACGTTGGCATCGCAGCGGAAACTGCCTTCCTGCATGTTGCCGTCGCAAATGCCTATCCAGGTGACGATCTTGTGCAGCTCTTTGGCATAGGCCACGGCTTCGGCACTGGAGCGCATGTCAGGTTCGGTGACGATTTCCAGCAGCGGCGTGCCAGCGCGGTTGAGGTCTATGCCCGATTGGCCAATGAAGTCTTCGTGCAGTGATTTGCCTGCGTCTTCTTCCAGGTGGGCGCGCACCAGCCGCACCGACTTCTTTTGATCCCCGAGGAAGAACTCCACCGCGCC
>JAZKCX010000004.1:0-5662 GCA_040387875.1 Pseudomonadota bacterium
CCCAGCCCCACTGCCGCCACGCTGCATGCGCTGCACTACCACCAGGTGCTGGTGAGCGACGTGCAGAAGCAGCTGGAAAAAATCGACGCCGACGGTGAACGCGACGCGATTCTGGCCGACCTGCTGCAGATTCCGGTGGTGAAAAAAGACAAGTGGACTGCCGAAGAAAAGCAGCAGGAGCTGGACAACAACGCCCAGGGCATTCTGGGCTATGTGGTGCGCTGGATTGACCAGGGCGTGGGCTGCTCCAAGGTGCCCGACATCCACAACGTGGGCCTGATGGAAGACCGCGCTACGCTGCGCATCTCCAGCCAGCACATGGCCAACTGGATACACCACGGCGTGGTCAGCAAGGCCGATGTGAAGAAGACCTTCAAACGCATGGCCAAGGTGGTGGACAAACAAAACGCCAGCGACCCGTTGTACAAGCCCATGGCCAGCAACCCCGAGGGCGCCGCCTTCCAGGCCGCCAGCGAGCTGGTTTTCAAAGGTATGGCCCAGCCCAGCGGCTACACCGAGCCGCTGCTGCATGCCTGGCGGCTGAAGGTCAAGGCCGGTTGAGCGGCACAATTGCTATATTTTTCATAGCTATAAATTTAGTAAGCATGCCGGCTCTGGCCGGTTTTTATTAGATTTTTAGTCTCGAGGGGCGGTTGGGCAGATGCCAGACCGCCCTTTTTCTTTGCCGAGCCTCTGCAAGCCTAGGGAAAGTCCGAGGATGGCCTGCACACGGTCTGCGTGGATGATTTGGCGGGGCACCAAGCCCCGGGCGCCACGAAAGCGGCGCACCCCAGAAATCCACAGGAGACATGCATGACCCCCTCTCGTTTTACTGGCCGGCCGGTGGGCCGGGGCCTGGCAGCGCTGGCGATTGCCTCGGCTTTACTGGCCTGCAGCGCCGTGGGCGACGGTGCCACTGCCAGCAAGGGGTCGGCCCGCCACATCAGCGCCACCACCCAGAAAGTGGACGGCGCATTTGTGCAGGCCAACACCGCCAAAACCCAGGACTGGCCCAGCTACGGCCTGGATTACGCCGAGACCCGCTTCAGCAAGCTCGACCAGATCAATGCCAGCAATGCCAAAGACCTGGGCCTGGTCTGGTCGTACAACCTCGAATCCAACCGCGGCGTGGAAGCCACACCGCTGGTCGTGGACGGCATCATGTACGTCACCGCGTCGTGGAGCGTGGTGCATGCGGTGGATGTGCGCACCGGCAAAAAAATCTGGAGCTACGACCCCCAGGTCTCGAAAGCCGACGGCTTCAAGGGCTGCTGCGATGTGGTCAACCGCGGCGTGGCGCTGCACAAGGGCAAGGTCTTTGTAGGCGCGTACGACGGCCGCCTGGTGGCACTGGACGCCGCCACCGGCGCCAGGGTCTGGGAGCAGGACACGGTCATTGACCGCAGCAAGCCCTACACCATCACGGGTGCGCCACGCGTCTTCAATGGCAAGGTGATCATTGGCAACGGCGGCGCCGAATACGGCGTGCGCGGCTACATCACGGCGTACGACGCCGACACGGGTGCACAGAAGTGGCGCTGGTTCACCGTGCCGGGCGACCCGAGCAAGCCGTTTGAGGACGAATCGATGGCCAAGGCCGCCAAAACCTGGGACCCCAGCGGCAAGTACTGGGAAGCCGGCGGCGGCGGCACCGCCTGGGACAGCATCACCTTTGATGCCGAACTCAACCTGATGTACATCGGCACCGGCAACGGCTCGCCCTGGGCCCGCAGCAAACGCAGCCCCAAGGGCGGCGACAACCTGTACCTGGCGTCCATCGTGGCGCTGAACCCGGACACCGGCAAGTACGTCTGGCACTACCAGGAAACGCCGGGCGACAACTGGGATTTCACCTCGACCCAGCCCATGATCCTGGCCGACCTGAAGATCAACAACCAGCCGCGCAAGGTCATCCTGCACGCACCCAAAAACGGCTTTTTCTTTGTGGTGGACCGCACCAACGGCCAGTTTATTTCGGCAAAGAATTTTGTCGATGTGAACTGGGCTACCGGCTACGACAAAAATGGCCGGCCCATGGAAACCGCCATTGCCCGCGTGGCCGACCGCCCGCGCGAAATCATCCCCAGCCCCTATGGCGCACGCAACTGGCATTCACCGTCGTTCAATCCGCAGACCGGCCTGGTCTACATGCCGGTGCAGGGCGTTCCGGTCAACCTGACCGACAACAAGAACTGGAAATACAACGCCCAGCGGCCGGGCGAGCCGCACAGCGGCGTGGGCTGGAACATTGCCACCTTTGCCAACCTGGAGCCGCCCAAAAGCGCGCCGTTTGGCCGGCTGATTGCCTGGGACCCGGTGCAGCAAAAGGAGGTCTGGCGCAAGGAGCATGTCTCGCCGTGGAACGGCGGTACCGTGACCACGGCCGGCAACCTGGTGTTCCAGGGCACGGCCGACGGCCGCATCGTGGCCTACAACGCCAAAACCGGCGAGCAGCTCTGGGAGTCGCCCACCGGAACCGGCGTGGTGGCCGCGCCCATCACTTTTGAGGTGGATGGCAAACAGTACGTCTCCATTGCGGTAGGCTGGGGCGGCGTGTTCGGCCTGTCGCAGCGCGCCACCGACCGCAACACCCCCGGCACCGTCTACACCTTCGCGCTGGGCGGCAAGGCGCCGATGCCGGAGTTTGTGAAGTACCAATTGGGCAACCTGGTGGCCGGGGTGAAATACGATGCCAAGCAGGTACCCGAAGGCACGGCGCTGTATGTGGCCAACTGTGTGTTCTGCCACGGCGTGCCCGGCGTGGACAAAGGCGGCAACATTCCCAACCTGGGCTACATGGACGCCTCGTACATTGCCAACCTCGACAAGTTCGTCTTCAAGGGCCCGGCCAACCAGCGCGGCATGCCCGACTTCACCGGCAAGCTGCAGCCGGGCGATGTGGAGAAGATCAAGGCCTTTATCCAGGGCACGGCCGACGCCATCCGGCCCAAATAAGCGCGCAGCAGCGCGGCGGCGCCCCGGCCTGCAGCTCGGCCGGCGCCCGCGCCACCCCCGCCTTTCCCCCGTGAAATGTGGGGGGAATCACCCCGCCGCCTGGTAGGTGTGTAGTGGTGGTGGCCCTCAATCCATTAATTTTTATAGCAAACTTCTGAGTACGGGCGACGGCTCTGGGCACTTTTTATTCAAAAAGTAGCTTGTGGGCGTATTTTCGGGCTTGCCGCAGAACTGCAGAAGGAGGCCTTGTCCTGCATCCAAACGCCAGTTCGGTGTGTATGTTCTGTGGGAGTTTCCGCATTTGCGGAGCGCGTTTTACCAACCCAGGAGATATCCATGCAGAAGTCTTTGAGCTACTTTGCCGTCACCGCACTGGTTGCGGCCACCCTGGCCGCTTGCGGCGGCGGTGGTGGCAGCACCGGCCCCGTGGCCACGGGCGACACCGCAGTCGTCACCACCGACGGCCGGGTGCAAACCTTCAACCGCGCCACGCCCGGCGCGCTGGTCAGCAACCTGGGCATCAGCGGCCTGAACGGCACCGAGACGCTGATTGGCATTGACGTGCGTCCCGCCAACGGCCTGCTGTACGCAGTCACCAACGCCGGCCGCATCTACACCATCGACCCTGCCAACGGCGTCGCCACCTTCCGGGTAGCCCTGGCCAACGACGCTGCCAACACCACCGCCTTTACCGCGCTGACCGGCACCAGCTTTGGTGTGGACTTCAACCCCGTGCCCGACCGCCTGCGGGTGGTCAGCAACACCGGCCAGAACTTGCGTATCAACGTCGATACCGGCGCCACCCTGGTGGACGGCGCCATCAACGGCGTGGCCGGTGCCAGCGTGACTGCCTCGGCCTATACCAACGCGTTTGCCGGCGCAGCCACCACCCAGCTCTTCAACCTGGACTGCGCCACTGGCCAGCGCTACCTGCAGAACCCGCCCAACAACGGCACCCTGGGCGGCGCCACCGCACTGGGCGTGAGCTGCGATGCCGCCAACGGTTTTGACATCGAAGGCAAAACCAATACCGGTTTTGCTGCCTTGCGCAGCGGCGGCGTGACCCAGCTCTACCGCGTCTCGCTGGCCACCGGCGGCGGCGCCACGGCTGTGGGCCAGATTGGCACCGGCGCGGCCGTGCTGGGCCTGGCCCTGCTGAACCAGGCAGCATCGCCCACCGTGTATGTGCTTACCGGCAACAGCCTGGCGCGCATCAACCCCGCTGCCCCCAACACCCTGAGCGGCACCGCCGCCATCACCGGCCTGAACGCCGGCGAAAACGTGCTGGGCATCGACTTCCGTCCGTCCAACGGCCTGCTGTATGCGCTGACCAGCGCCGCGCGCCTGCTCACCGTTAACCCCGACACCGGCGCCGCCACCGCAGTGGCCACACTGGCGGCAGACCCGGCCGACCTGAGCGCGCCCTACACCGCACTGGCGGGCACCAGCTACACCGTCGACTTCAACCCCGCCGCCAACCGCCTGCGGGTGATCAGCGACACCGGCCAGAGCCTGCGCATCAACGTGGACACCGGCGCCACCACCACCGATGGCAACATCAACCGCACCGTGCCCGCCATCGTGGTGGGCGGCGCCTACGCCAGCAACTTTGCCGGCACGACCACCACCACGCTGTACGACCTGGACGCTGCCAGCGACGTGCTGGCCATCCAGAACCCGCCGAACGACGGCACCCTGGTGGACGTTGGCCCGCTGGGTGTGGACCTGACCGGTCAGAACTCCATGGACATTGCCGGCGGCGACAACGGCCTGGCGCTGGCCGCATTGCGGGTGGGCGCTACCGGCCCGTTCTCGCTGTACAACATCAACCTGGCTACCGGCGCCGCCACCTTGCGTGGTGCGGCCGGTGTGGCGCAGATTGGCGGCGCGTCCGGCCCGGCGATTACTGACATTGCCATCCGCTATTAATCACTGAAACTGTTCCTCCCACCTGCGCCGCGCCAAGGCGGGCAGGTGTTCTCCATGCTGCTGGCGCTTTTGGTGCCCGCAGCATTTTTTTTGGGCACACCCCGGCCTGCGCCACTGCGCACGACCTGCGACAATTTACGGGCTATGAACCACGTCTACGTCCTGACCCTGTCCTGCGCCGACCGCCCCGGCATCGTCCACGCCGTCTCCGGTTTTCTGCTGGAGCAGGGCGGCAACATCGAAGAAGCCGCCCAGTACAACGACCACGACACCGGCCTGTTTTTCATGCGGGTGCGGTTTGCCTGCGGCCAGTTGGTTGAAGCCGACCTGCGTACCCGGCTGCACGTGTTTGCCGACCCCTTCCAGATGCAATGGCAATTGCATGCCGCAGCCGAGCCGGTGCGCACCGTCATTCTGGTGAGCAAGGAAGGCCACTGCCTGAACGACCTGCTGTTCCGCTGGAAAAGTGGCCTGTTGCCGCTGGACATCCGCGCCATCATTTCCAACCACCGCGAGTTCTACCAGCTCGCTGCCAGCTACAACGTGCCCTTTCACCATATTCCGGTGACCGCGGCCACCAAGGCCCAGGCCGAGGCAAAACAGCTTGAAATCCTGGAAGCCGAAGCCACCGAGCTGGTGGTGCTGGCGCGCTACATGCAGATTCTCAGCAACGACCTGTGCCGCAAGCTGGCCGGCCGCGCCATCAACATCCACCACAGCTTTCTGCCCAGCTTCAAGGGTGCCAAGCCCTACTACCAGGCGCACGACCGCGGCGTGA
>JAZKCX010000005.1:0-16697 GCA_040387875.1 Pseudomonadota bacterium
GCCATGCAGCTCGCGCTGTCGCTGGGCATGGACAAACGTTTCTTGATCGAAACCCCGCTGATGTGGATCACCAAGGCCGAAACCTGGGCGCTGGCGCACAGCCTGGGCGGCGATGCGCTGGTGGATTTGATTGTGGAGCACACCCACACCTGCTACCTGGGTGACCGCGAACACCGCCATGCCTGGGGCTATGGCTGCGGCAGTTGCCCGGCCTGCGAGCTGCGGGCGCGCGGTTTCGCAAACTGGAAAGCGGCCTAGGCGCCCTGCTTCAGCGCGTACAGCGCCGGCGCCCCATCGGGCTGCTTTTCCAGCGTCCAGCGCTTGTCGTGAAAGGCCGCCACGCCGGGCCGGTGCGCTATGGAAATCAAAGCACCCCCTGCAGCGCGCACGCTGGCCAGCAGCTTCTCGTACAGATTTTTCTCGGCCGCTTCGTCGAGCGCACTGGTGGCTTCGTCGGCAAACACCCAGGCCGGTTTTTTCAGCAGCACCCGGGCTAGCGCCAGCCGCTGCTGCTCGCCGCCGGAGAGCTTCTGGCCCCAGGCGTCTTCCACGTCAAGTTTGTTGGCCAGTTGTGGCAGTAGCGCGTCGTGCAGGGCTTGCTGCAGTTGCGCGTCGGTGTAGTCAGCCGCCGGCACCGGATAGGCCAGCGCCTGCCGCAAACTGCCGTTGGGAAAATAGGGCCGCTGCGGCAAAAACATGGCGTTGCGCGGCAGGCTGACACGCCCCTGCGCATACGGCCAGATGCCCGCAAAAGCGCGGAACAGCGACGACTTGCCACTGCCCGAGGGGCCGGTGAGCAACACCGCATCGCCCGCATGGGCCTGCAGCGCCGCGCCGGCCAGCAGCGTAGCGCCGCCGGGCAGGCCCAGCGTGAGGCCACTGGTTTGCAGGCTTTTGCTGCTAGCTACTGAATCAATAGCAATATCCTGAGTATCGGCGACGGCCAGACGCTGAAAACTCTCTTCAAAACCGGTCAAACGGTCGGTCGTGGCACGCCAGCTTGCCAGGGTGGAATAGTTGTCGACAAACCAGCTCAGCGAGTCTTGTACCCGGCCGAATGCCGACGAGATCTGAATCAGTTCACCGAGCTGGATGGCGCCGCTGAAAAAGCGCGGCGCCGCCACAATGAAGGGAAAAATAATCGCCGCCTGGCTGAAAAAACTGTTGAACCAGATCAGGTTTTTCTGCGCGCGGATCAGCCGCAAATAGTTGGCCAGCACTTCACCAAAACGCAGGCCGAGCTGCTGGCGTTCGACCTTTTCGCCACGGTCCAGCGCAATGGCTTCACTGTATTCGCGCACCCGCACCAGGTGGTGGCGGAAATTCGCCTCGACCTGCTCCTGCTGGAAATTCAGCGCAATCTGTGGCCGGCCAATGTAGTGGGTAATCAGGCTGCCCAGGCCGCAGTAGGCAATCGCAGCCCAGACCATGAAGCCGGCAATCTCATACGTTGTACCGCCCACGGTGAACGACATCATGCCGCTGAGCGCCCACAGAATGCCGACAAAACTCACCAGCGTGACCACCGCGTTGAGCAGCCCCATGGTCAGCGAGATGGTGTAGCTGGTGAACAGGTTCAGGTCCTGCTGAATGCGCTGGTCGGGGTTGTCGGGGCTGGCATTGCCGGTCTGGGTATAGCGGGCCAGTTCCATGCGGTAAAACGCTTGGTTGGCAAGCCAGCGCTCGAGGTAGTGGGTGGTCATCCAGGCGCGCCAGCGCATCTCCAGCAACTGCGTGAGGTAGAACTTGTAGACCGCAATGACGATGCTGCCAAAAGCCAGGTAGCTGAAGCGGAAAAGCTGCTCCCAGAACACCTTGGCATCCTTGTTCTGCAGTGCGTCGTAAAACACCCGGTTCCATTCGTTCAGCAGCACCGCCATGTAAACCACGGCCAGGTTCAGCAGCACGATGGCCAGCAGCAAGCCCCGCGCCTTCCATTTTTCGTCGGACTGGAAATACGGCAGCGACAGCGCAACAATCTTGCGTGTGGTGGCCTGGAAGGCGGCGAATTTGGTGCGCATTGGAGACTACCCCGTGGTGTACGAACGCATGGTAGCGCCCGCAATGTTCTTGACGGCCCCGTTTCGAGTGCGCCCGCGCGCCAGAGTTCAGGCCGGCAGGTCGGGCGCGAAGGGGTTGGAGATGCCGCTGGCCACATGGCCGGCCGGCACATGCTGCGCGGCCGATTCGATGTGGCCGGTCTGGTCGTCAAAAAAGAAGTCGGGCTCGAACTCGCGCAGGAATTCGCCCTTGGGCAGGCCGCCCAGGAACATGGCCTCGTCAACCTCAATGTTCCAGTCCATCAGCGTGCGGATGGCGCGTTCGTGCGCCGGTGCGCTGCGGGCCGTGACCAGCGCGGTGCGCACCCGCATGGCGGGGGTGCCGGCTTGCTGCAACCGGTGCAGCGCGGCGAGCAGCGGCTTGAAGGGGCCGGCCGACAGCGGCAGCGCAGCCTTGTCTTTTTCGTGCTGCTGAAAAGCGCTCAGGCCCTGCGCCTGGAACACCCGCTCGGCCTCGTCGCTGAACAACACCGCGTCGCCGTCAAAGGCAATCCGCACTTCGTTGGGATGGGCGGCACTGGCCCGCGCCGAATGGGGGTAGACCTGCGCGGCCGGCACGCCGGCATCCAGCGCGGCGCGCACATCGCTCAGGTGCGCCGACAGAAACAGGTTGGCGTGCAGTGGCTTGAGGTAGCGCCAGGGCGGCTGGCCGCGGGTGAAGGTGCCGCGCTCAATCGGCAGGCCGTAGTGCTGGGCCGAGCGAAACACCCGCATGCCCGAGACCGGGTCGTTGCGCGACAGAATCACCACCTCCACCTGCGGTGGGCCGACTGCGCCATCCGCACCGGTGGTCTGGTTGAAAGCCAGCAGTTTTTGTACCAGCGAGAAGGCCACGCCGGGTTTGGCCGGCACATCCAGCCGCTGCAGTTGCAGTTGCATGTAGGCGCTGTCGTCGCCCTGCTCGAAAACGCCGTTTTCCTGCTCGAAATCGAACAGCGCGCGCGACGAGATCGCCACGACAAGCCGGCCTTCGAGAGTCACGCCCATAGGGTTTGCTCAGCGCGCGAGCTGGTTCAGCTCGATGATGGGCAGCAGCACGGCCAGCACAATCAGCATCACCACCATGCCCATCACCACAATCAGCACCGGCTCCAGAATGGTGGCCAGCGCAAAGGCGCGGCGCTGCACTTCGGCGCTGAGCTGCTTGGCGGCGCGTTGCAGCATGGTCGGCAACTGGCCGGTCTGCTCGCCCAGCCGCGCAAACATGCTCACCAGCCCCGGAAAACGCTTTTTCTGCGCCATCGCGCTGGCCAGCGGCGCGCCTTCGCGCACCAGAATCAGTGCGTCGAGCGCATCGGCGCGCATGGCGGTGTTGCTCAGGGTTTCGGCCGCCGCCTGCAGGGCTTTCAGAATCGGCACACCGGCGGCCGCCAGCATGGCCAGCGTGCTGGTAAAACGCGCTGCGTTGTAGCCGCGTGCCAGCGTGCCAATCATCGGCAGGCGCAGCCAGAACGCATCAAAACTCTCGCGGATGCCGGGGTTGGACAGCGCAATGCGCCCGCCCACACCCAGCAGTGCCAGAAAAATCAGCGCCAGCCAGCCGTAGCTTTTCACCACGTCGCTGATGCTGAGCATGATGACGGTGAGCAAAGGCAGCGCGCGCTTGCTGCCGGCAAACACGGTAGCCACCTGCGGCACCACATAGCCCACCAGAAACATCACAATGACAATCGCAATCAGCGTCACGATGGCGGGGTACAGCGCTGCGCCGATGAGTTTGCCCTTGAGCGCCTGGCGTTCTTCCAGGTCGTCGGCCAGCCGTTCCAGTACCAGTCCCAGGTTGCCCGACTGCTCGCCAGCGCCGATCACTGCGGTATAGATTTCAGAAAATTCGCGGGGATGCTGGCCGAGCGCCCGGGCAAAACTGGAGCCGCTGTTGACCTCGGACCGCAGCGACGCCACCAGGTTGCGCTGGCGCTCGTCAGCCGTTTCTTCGCTCAGTGCAGTAAGTGCCCGCTCCAGCGGCAGGCCCGATGAAACCAGGCCGGCCACCTGTCGCGTCCAGATGGCCAGGCCGGTGGCGTTGAAGATGCGGCTCGACCAGATGGTGACATTCAGCCCACTGCCGCCGGTTTTGGCGCCGGGCACACCACCGCCCTTGACCGGCTCCACCGACATGGGTACCAGCGCCTGCGCCCGCAGCACACCGCGGGCGGCCTTGGCGCTTTCGGCCTCGAGCACGCCCTTGCGGGTCTGGCCCTGGGCGTCGATGGCTTCAAAGGTATAAGCGGGCATCTAGATCTAGTCTCTGGTAACTCGGACGAGTTCTTCGCGTGTCGTAATGCCCGCCCGCACCAGCCGCTCGCCGTCGTCGCGCATCAGCGTCATGCCGGCTTTCAGGCCGGCGCTGCGGATGTCGGCTTCGGCCACCTGGCTGTGGATGAGGGCGCGAATGTTGTCGTCGGTCACCAGCAGTTCGAACACGCCCGTGCGGCCCTGGTAACCGGTCTGGCCGCAGTCGTTGCAGCCGGCGCCGTGGCAGGTGGTGCAGAGCTTGCGCACCAGCCGCTGCGCCAGCACACCCAAAAGCGACGAGCTGAGCAGGAAGGGCTCGACCCCCATATCGGTCAGCCGGGTGATGGCGCTGGCGGCGTCGTTGGTGTGCAGCGTGGCCAGCACCAGGTGGCCGGTGAGCGAGGCCTGAATGGCGATTTGCGCGGTTTCAAAATCGCGGATCTCACCGATCATGATGACGTCGGGGTCCTGCCGCAAAATTGCGCGCAGGGCCTTGGCGAAGGTCAGCTCGATCTTGGCATTCACCTGGGTCTGACCCACACCCGGCAGCTCGTATTCGATGGGGTCTTCCACCGTCATGATGTTGCTGCGGGTGGCATCCAGTCGGCTCAGCGCCGCGTACAGCGTGGTGGTCTTGCCGGAGCCGGTGGGGCCCGTGACCAGAATAATGCCGTGCGGCTGCGAGATGAGGTTTTCCAGCTGGTCGAGCGCATCGCCTTCCATGCCCACGGCCTCGAGGCTGATCTTGCTTTCGCTTTTGTCGAGCAAACGCAGCACGGCACGTTCGCCGTGGGCGCTGGGCAGGGTACTCACCCGCACGTCCACCGCGCGGGTGCCGATGCGCAGGCTGATGCGGCCGTCCTGCGGCAGCCGCTTTTCCGAAATGTCCAGCTCGGCCATGATTTTCAGGCGCGAGATCAGCGCGGCATGCAGCGCACGGTTGGGCTGCACCACCTCGCGCAGCGTGCCGTCGACCCGGAAACGCACGGACGAATGGCGCTCGTAGGGCTCGATGTGAATATCACTTGCGCCGTCGCGTGCGGCCTGCGTGAGCAGCGCGTTCAGCATGCGGATGATGGGCGCGTCGTCGGCCGATTCGAGCAAATCTTCGACTGCCGGCAGGTCCTGCATCATGCGCGAGAGGTCGGCGTCGTTTTCGACCTCGCTCACCACCGTGGCGGCGCTCGATTCGCCCTGCGAGTAGGCCACGCTGATGCGCTGCACCAGCTCGTCATCCCCCAGCTTTTCGATGCTGCGGATCTCGTACTTGCGCATGACCTCGCCCAGGGCGGCGGCCGAACTGCCAGCCGAGCGGCACAGGCTCAGGTCACGCCCGTCGTCCTGCAAAAGCAGTTTATGGGTTCGGGCAAAGGCATAGGGAAGCGGATAGCGCACGGGAAAACCTTTTGTTGAACACGCCCTCTGGGCTTACTGCCGGGGTGTGGCCCGCAAGGGCGGCTGTTTGCTGTTGGGCAGCAGTGGCAGCACGGCCGAGTCGTTGATGGTGAGCACCGAGGTCCGGGCGGGCTGGCCTTCGATTTCCTTGCGGCGCATGAAATCGTAGCGGTCAATCGACAGGCGCTCGGTAGAGTCGGCGTCACGCACCACCACCGGGCGCAAAAACACCATCAGGTTGGTCCGCTTGCGGGTGCGGTTCTGGTTCTTGAACAGGTTGCCCACCACCGGCAGGTTGCCCAACAGCGGCACCTGCTGCACGTTGCCCGAATATTCATCGGTAATCAGGCCGCCTAGCACCACCACCGCGCCGTCGTTCACCAGCACGTTGGATTCAATCGAGCGTTTGTTGGTGGTCAGGCCCTGCAGCGAACTGACCGAGGCCGGGTCGACACTGGAGACCTCCTGGAAGATCTGCATCTTCACTGTGCCGTCTTCGCTGATCTGCGGCTTGACGCGCAGCGTCAGGCCTACGTCCTTGCGCTCCACCGTCTGGAAGGGGCTGACCGAGCCGCCGGTACCGCCGGTGTTGGTGAAGGAGCCGGTGACAAAAGGCACGTTCTGGCCAATCACAATTTTGGCTTCTTCATTGTCCAGCGTCAGCAGATTGGGCGTGGACAAAATATTGCCGCTGCCCGAGGTTTCCAGAAAGTTGGCCAGCGAAGTAAGCAGCAGCGCGCCGCCCGACTGGCGCCGTGCAATGCCCAGGTTGGTACCCTGGGGCGCAGAAATGGTGCCCGCCGCCGCACCGGCCTGCAGCGAAATGATGTTGCTGCCGCCGGTGCCAAAGTTGCTGCCCAGAAAGCCCACGGTGGAGCCGCCCGCATTGCCCAGCAGGGTTTGCAACTGCACACCAAACTGCGACAGCTTGTCGGCATTGACTTCCACAATCAGGCTTTCCACAAACACCTGGGCGCGGCGGCCGTCGAGCTTGTCGATCACCGCACGCAACTGGCGGTACTGCGGCTCGGACGCGGTAATGATGAGTGCGTTGATGGACGGATCGGCCTGAATCTGCCCGCCGGTAGACGGCTGGTTGCCGCCCGACGACGAGAACGAGCCCGTGGGTCCGCCGCCACCGGCACCTGCGCCGCTGGTGCTGCTGGTCGCTCCCGCCAGCGGCGAGGCGCCCGCCGGCGCTGCGCCCACGGCAGCCGGTGCGGCCGCCGACACGCTGCCGGCGCTCTGGCCGGAAATGGTGGCGCGCAGCGTGGTGGCCAGTTTGACCGCGTCGGCATTTTTCAGGTACACCACATAGACATTGCCGGTGGGGCTGCTGGAGCCGGGCTGGTCGAGTTTGGCCACCAGGGTTTTGACCAGCGAAATGCGCGCCGGGTTGGCGGCCCGCACAATCAGCGCGTTGCTGCGCGAATCCACCGCGATGGTGGTTTTGAACGAGGTGTCGGCCTGGCCCGCGCCGGAGATGGCAGCACCGCCGCCCGATTCGACCAGCCGCGACAGCAGCGGCGCCAGATCGGCCGCAATGGCATGGCGCAGTGGAATAATTTCCAGGTCGGTAGCGTTGGCCACGTCCATGGTGGCGATGATTTTGCCCAGGCGCTGCAGGTTTTCGGCGTAGTCGGTAATCACCAGCGAGTTGTTGCCGGGGTTGACGTTGATGGTGTTGTTCGGGCTGATCAGCGGCCGCAGAATCGGCACCAAATTGTTGGCCGACTCGAAGTTGAGCTTGAAGATCTGCGTGGCAATCTGGTTGCCCGGCAGGCGCGAACTGGCGCCGCTGAACGAGCCCTCGGTCACGCTGCCGCCCTGCACCTTGGCGTCGGCTTCGGGCACCACCTTGTACAGGCCGGAGCTTTCCACCACGGTGAAGCCCTGCAGACGCAACGCGGCCAGAAACTGGTTGAAGGCCATTTGCGGCGTGACCGGCCGGTCGCTGTTCAGGCTCACGGTGCCTTTGACGCGCGGGTCGACCACCACATTGCGGCCGGTGATGGTGGCAATGGTGCGGGCCACGGCCTCGATGTCGGCATTGGCAAAGTCCAGCGTTACACGGTCGCTGGCGCGCGGCGCTGGCGTGGCTGCTTTACTGCTTTTAGGTGCACTTTGCGCATATAAAAGGCCACTGGCCGGCGTCAGTACTGCACAAACAGCTATTGAAATAATAGCAAATCGGAATTGGTTCATGACGCTAACCCACAGTGATGATGGAACGGGCCCCGTTTCTGCGCCCGATGATATTCAACAAATTGGCCAGGGCGGCTTCGCGCCCCTCGACCGCACTGGCCTCGCCGGCAAAACGCAGGCGGCCGTCGGTCCACTGGCCTTGACCCGACAGCAGCAGGCTGCCATTGATGGTTTCAAGTTTGAGTGTGGGCTGGGCTGCGCCGCCGGCAGCGCTCAGGTCCATGCGGTAGCTGCCCAGCGGGCGCAGGGTAGACAGCCGCGAGGCCACGTCGCTGGCCTCCATCCGCAACTGGCCTTTGGGCGTAAGCCGGCCCTTGTCCCACAACAAATCCATGCCGCCGGTGGTCAGCACCAGCCCGCCCTGTAGCTGCACCGTGTTCCAGGGCGTGCCCAGCCCGGCCAGCAGCCCCATGGGTAGGCGCAGGTTGGCCGGCCCTACCACCACCTGCGCGCCGTTCCAGTGCGGGTCGGTCGCAATCTGTACTGGCTCGTTGGTGCAGCAGGGCAGGCGCAATTCCAGATGGGCGCCCAGCCAAACCGGCCGCAATGACCATTCCACCCGGCCAGGCAGGCTGGCGGCGTCGCGGCTGCCCTCGCCGCCCGTCAGCGTGAGCCGAGCTGAGCCCGACCAGACCGTGCCACGCGGCTCGTCCAGCACCAGCCGGCCCTGGGTGGCAGTGGCCACGCTGCCGGTCAGCCAGGCGGCAGGCATCCAGAACACGATGGCCAGCAGGCCGCCCAGCAGCGCGCCCAGCCAGAGCAACACGCCGCCGCGTTGGCGCACCGGCGCGGCAGAAAGGGGGGACCGAAAGCGGTTCACGGCGGTGTTGACCAGCGGCTCAGCGCGGGGCTGGCAGATTAAGCACGAGCTGGCCGGTCCAGCCGGCCTCGCCGCGGGTGAGCTTGGCCTCTACGGGCAGCAGCCGGCCGTTGGTGCGGGCGTCGGTCAGCCAGGCGGCCAGCGCCTCGGGCTTGGTATTGTTCAGGCTGAGCGTCGCCCGGTCGCCCACCACGCTGACCTGCGCGGTGGCGGCCAGCCTCTGCTTGACCGAGGTTTCAATGAACTTGAGTGCTTCGGCCTGGCTGGGCTTGGGCTGGTTCTTGATGGCCTGGGCCTGGCCGGCCAGGTTGCGCATGGTGTCGAGCTGTGCGTCTACCGCCTGGTGGTCGGCGGCTGCCAGCCGCAGTACCTTGAGCGAAGGCACCAGCGTGAAAAGCACCAGCAGAATCACAACCAGCCCACCTCCGCCCAGCAGAACCAGCGTGCGCGTCTGCTGGGCTTGCTGGGCCCACCAGACGCCCAGCGGCGACGCCGACAAGCGGGCCTTCATTTGGCACCCCGCGTGGGGTTGAAGGTCACCACCAGACCATCGGCCTGGGTGAAGGCAAAGTAGCCCACCTCTTTCAGGCGGGACTCCATGCTGCTGAGTTCCTGCGCGCTGAGCGTCACGCCCTTGAGCTTGACTTCGCCCGGCTTGAATTCAAAGCCCGACGGTGCCTTGTCGGCAGGCAGCACGGCCGCAACGTAGGAGAACATGACTTCCAGATCGCGGTAGGTGACCTGACCCACCGCCTGCTGCAGCGCGGCAACATCGCGCGCCATCTGCGCCATGGGGTCAATGATGGGCTGGGTCTGCGGAAAGGTGTCAACAAAAAGCTGGCGGATCTGCGCGCGTTTGGCCGAAAGCGAAGAACTTTCTTTCCAGGCCCAGGCATTGATAGCCACAAACTGCACCAGCAACAGCGTGGCCAGGCCCCAGCGCAGCGCGCGAAACTGCGGCGCCTGCAGAAAGATCTGCCAGCCGTGCAGCGCACGTTCGCCAGCGTTTTTGCGGCCGGCGCTGGCCAGATCGAACTGCGCCAGATTCCAGTCCGACTGCGCGGCCACCACCAGTTGCTGCGCCGCCTGGCGCAGGGCCACTTTGGTGTTGAACTGTTTTTCGGCCAGCGCTGCCACGGCGGGCTCGCAAAATACCGCACCGGCTGCTGGTTGGCCCTGCACCGCATCAAGCGGCAAGACCGATACGCCGGTGCTGTCGGACTGGGCGCACCAGGCCGCTTGCGGCGTTCCGTAAATCCACCACTGGCCGCTGTCGGGCACCATCTCGGGCACCACGCGGCTGATGCGTCGGCCGGCAGCCTCGAGGGCCTGCAACGCGGCGCGCAGCCAGGCCTTGTCGCAGGCGGCCACCCAGATGGGTGCACCGCTGCCCTGGGCCGCACGGGCGCCGGGTTGCAGCGCAAAATGCAGCGCCTGGGGATCGTCCAGAAGTTGCTCTTCGAGCACGCCCTGCAACACTTCAGCAAGCCGGTTACCGGGGGCTTTGGGCAACACCGGCTTGTGCCACGACAGCATGCGTGCGGGCACCACCGCCACCAGCTCGGTGCTCTGCGGCAGCAGGTCGGGAGAGACGGTTCCGTGGTTGGCGAGGGTCTGCCCGTCAACGGTCAATGCATACGAAAAATCGACGCCGGCGCGGCTCGAAGGCGGGTTCAAGGCAACGATCAGCGAGGACATCGGTTCATTGTAAGGTGGGGGTTGCCGCCAACGCGTTGGGGTTGTCCACCAGCGCCGTGCGTTCGCGGTAGACGGTAATCACGTCCAGGTTGTCGCGCCGGACCAGGGAAACTTCCTGAATGATGGTCTTGTCCATCCGCAGCCGGCCATAGACCTCGTACATGCGGCTGCCCACACTCTGTTGGCTTTCGGTCAGCAGGCCGGCGACCTCGGGCAGGAAAATGCCCACGTCCGACAGCGACTTGAACGGCTGTTTGGTGCGCTGCTCGACCAGCTTGCGGGCCTCGGCCATGGACAGCGAAGGCACGGCGGCGTAGATCACCTCGGGCCCGGCGGTATTGAGGTTGACCGGCGTGCGAAACGGCAGCAGCGTGGCATAGGGCTTGAGCCGCGCCAGGCTGGTGGGCGACAGGCCCAGCCAGACCAGTTGGTCAAAACGCTGGGGCCGCAGCGACCCGCCACCCCCGGTGCCCACCAGCATGGCCACCCGCAGGTTGTTGGCCAGCAGCTTGAGCTCGGCGTCGGGCAGGCCCAGCACTTCAAACAGCCGGCCAAAAGACTGCACACCCAGCTCGGACAGGTTGGCGCCATCGACCAGGTTCATGACGTTCAGCCGCGCCTGTGCATCGACAATCTGGCCGGAGAGAAAAACCTCGCTGGTGTCGGTGCCCTCGCCCACATCGGCGTTGTTGTTGCGGTCGGCCGCCAGAAAGCTGGACAGGCGGGACTCGGCCAGCGGCACCGCCCAGGGCTCGGACAGGTTGTCGGCGCCCCCGGTGCGGGCGTCTTCGCGCAGAATCAGCCGGGCCCAGTCCAAAGCGCCGGTCAGCACCCACGCCGCCTGCACCCGCTCGCGCTCGGCACTTTCTACCTCCACGCCACGGTACTGCTGCCACAGCGAGGTGGCCGCAAAGGTGGCCACCAGGGTGACGGTGAGCATGGCGGTGAGCAGTGCCGCACCGCGCGAGTGTTTTTTCATCATGTTTTGCCCCCGCCCAGCACGGGGCGGACCCAGTCGCGCGTGAGGTTGCCCACATACGGCCCGCCTTCGGACAGACTCAGCACCAGCCGCACACCCTCGGGCGCGGCCATCAGCGGGTTGATCGCTGCCGGCGGTGCGCCCGGCGTGGACGACGTGGACTGCGCCGACGACTGCGGATTGCTCCAGGCGTTGTCGCGGTAATAAAAGAGCTGTAGCAGGTCAATGCCGGCCAGCGGTATTTCCTGCGCCAGGTCTTCCGGCCGGGGCTCGCGGCCCCACTGCTGGGCCTTTTGCCAGGCGGCTACCAGGTCCTCGCGGGTGCGCACATGCAGCGATTGCCAACGCACCCAGTAACCACGGCCGTCCGCCTGGCGCCGGGTCCAGGCCACCACCCGCAGGCCCTCGGCGGGCGTGACGGCATCGCGCCGGGTCAGGCGCAGCACGCTGCCGTCGTACTCGACCGGGCTGACCACCTGGGTCTCGGCGATGTTGTCCAGGTCGACCGTCCACTGCGTGAGCCCGGTCTGCAGCGCCAGCACGTCGTTGGTGCGCGACTGGATCAGGTCGCGCGCCCGCAGCATGCCGTCCAGCCCGCGCCAGCTCATGACCGTCATCAGCGCCATGATGGTGATGGTGACCAGCAACTCCACCAGGGTGAAGCCGGATTGGCGGCGGGCTGCAAGACGTACCATCTCAGAACCTCCCCACCACGGTGGAAATACGCAGCAGGCTGAACTCGCCGTCAAAAACCTGGGCATCGACCCGCAGGAAACTCGGATTGGGTGTGGTGGCCACGATGAGTCGGCCATCAAAGGTACGGCCCGCCTGAATGCAGCTAAAAGCGTTTTCACCCACACCGGGCAGTTGCCGCGACAAGCGCACTTTCACCAGTTCGTTTTCGGCGCAGAGTTGTGCCAGCAGGGCGTCGGTCTGGCGCTGCGCATTGCGCGTGAGCGCGCTGCTGGCCTGCAAGCCGGCGAGCAGGGCAATCGACACAATGCCGAGGGCCACCAAGACCTCGACAAGCGTGAAACCGCGCTGGCGTATCTGCTGCGTCATTGGGTGACCGGCTCCACCACAAAAGGCCGCACGCCGTCGGTGGCTACGCGCAGCACCCGGCCCTGCAGTTCAATGATGACCGCCTGGCGCGCCAGAATCGGCTCGGGGCCCAGCACCAGCAGGTTGGCGGCAGCAGCCGTAGTCCCTTCGTTGAGCCATTGCTCCGGCAGCGCGCCTTCCAGCAGACCTTCAAAACGAAAACCGCGGGGCACTGGCCGCCAGTACACCGGCACACCCAGGGTGCGGGAGCGGGCCCGGGCGGTGTCGAGCAGGGCCGCCAGCCGCTGCGCCTCGCGCTCCACCAGGGCTTCGGACGAATCGCGGATGGCAAAACTCACGCCCGCAGTGGCCACCGCAATCAGTGCCACCACCACCAGCAGTTCGAGCAGCGTAAAACCCCTTTGGAGCGCGGTGGGCTGGGGCATGGCGGGCCTGCTGCTGCGTGGCTGCGGCTGCCTTACTGCCAGCTGCCGATGTCGGCGTTCTTGCCTTCACCGCCAGCCTGGCCGTCGGCACCGAAAGAGAACACTTCGACCTCGGAGCGCAGGCCCGGATTGAGGTACTGGTAGGACTGGCCCCAGGCGTCTTTGGGCAGCTTGTCGAGGTAGGGTTTCCAGTTGGGCGGAATCGGGCCGCTGGTGGGCTTGACGATCAGCGCCTGCAGGTTCTGCTCCGATGTGGGAAAGCGCTGGTTATCGAGCTTGTACAGCTTGAGCGCCTGCATGATGTTGTTCACGTCGGTGCGGGCGGCAGTGACGCGGGCGTCGTCGGCGCGGTCCAGCACATTGGGCACGATCAGCGCGGCCAGCACACCAATAATGACCAGCACCACCATCAGTTCGATCAGCGTGAAACCGCGCGCCAGATTATTTTTGAACGACTTCATAACGACACATTCAGTAGAGGGAGACACCCGCAAACGTGGGACGGAGCTGCATCATAATCGCAGCATGCAAAGCAAAATCCTGCCGCTCGCACTGAGCTCTCTGGTCTGGGCATTGGCCGTTGGCAGTGCCGTGGCCTGGGGTCTGCAGTGGAGTGGCCGCTTTTTGAACACGCCGCGCACAACAAGTTCAACCGTGGCCAGCGGACTGCCCGGCAGCGAGGGCGCGCTGGTCGATCCTTCGGCGGTGGGGCGGCTCCTGGGCGCGGTGGAAACCACCACCGTGGCCGTGGTCGCCCCCAGCACCGCCAGCCGCCTGGCGTTGTTGGGTGTGGTGACCAGCCAGGAAAGTGGCGCCGACGCGGCACTGATTGCGGTGGACGGCAAACCGCCCCGCCCCTTTGTGGTGGGAAGCACGGTGATTGACGGGCTGGTTTTGCGCTCTGTCACGCCGCGCCAGGCCCAACTGGGCGCCAGCGTTGACGCACCAGCGTCGCTGACGCTGGACATGCCCGCACGCAAAGGCGCCGAGCCGGCCACGCCCGGCGCATCTGCCGCCGGCTGACGGTTCGGCTGACCGCTGTGGTCTGCCCAAGGTCGGTCACCGCTCCCCGAAAGCCCGGGTCCCTCTGGCCTGAATAGCGCCAATTTGCCGACAGGTACTTTCTG
This sequence comes from Pseudomonadota bacterium, assembly GCA_040387875.1. Lineage (GTDB taxonomy): Bacteria > Pseudomonadota > Gammaproteobacteria > Burkholderiales > Burkholderiaceae_C > PCRC01. Next base: position 14,007 of record JAZKCX010000005.1, read on the forward strand.
GGCGCCGGAGTAATCCGCATGGCTTAGCCAGAAATACTGCTTTGCAGGCGAAAACCGGCGTGCGACAAAACCAAAATGTCGACAATTTCGTGGCAACACAAGCCAACAAAATCACCGATGTCGCAGTTGGATTCTCATTTTGGGACACTTTTGTGTGATATTTCACAAAATTTTAATAGTGGTAAACCCGGATTAGTGGTTTTCCCTAGCGCTAACAAGTACTCACCTTCCTACACTCGGCGCTGGGATTTTCCTAAACCTTTAGCACTACAGAAGGTACTATGAACACTGAACTCCTCGTTCCGCAAAGCGGAAACACCGGCGCCGACGCCATTACCCCCACGGTAGATCGTCGGAATTTCATGACGTGGGCTGTTGCCGCGCCAACCGCATTGACCATCGGCGCGAAGATGCTCACCGAGTCGACCGACGTGAATGCGGCCACTACGAGCACCAAGGTCAACTCGTACCTGTCGATTCGCAGCGACAACAAAGTCATCCTGACGATCCCCCGCGTTGAATCGGGCCAGGGCATCCTGACCTCGCTGGCCATTCTGGCTGCACAAGAGCTGGGCGTGAATCCGGAAGACATCATTCCCCAGTCTTTCACCACGGCCCAGGCCACCGAATTCACCACCACCCTGGTGGGCGCTTCCGGCTCCACCCGCCTGCTGACCGACCCGGTCCGCGGCGCTGCTGCCGAAATGAAGGCCCGCCTGCTGGCCGTGTCCGGCGGCGGCTCCACCGGCCCCGGCAACATGGTGAACGGCAAGACCTTCGCCAGCCTGGCCGCACAAGCCGTTGCAGCCACCCTGAGCGAAAAGCCTTTCGCCCAGCCTTGGAAATACGAGCGCCTGCTCGGCAAGGGCATGACCATTGCTGGCAACGTTGGTACCTTCGTTCCCGGCACCGGCCATTCGCGTCTTGACAGCGCTGAAATCTACAGCGGCACCCGCAAGTACACGGTTGACACCAACCAGGACGCACTGAACTGCCTGGTCATGCACTCGCTGGACACCCGCGGTTCACCCAAAGAAGTGCAGATCTCCAAGATCAAGGCCCTGTGCCCCAAGGTCAAGGCGGTCATTCCTTTCAACTCCGGCAAAAACGGCTTCACCATCTACACCGGCGTCGGCATCATTTGCGACACCATGGGTGAAGCCCTCGACGCCCGCGACGTGATCATCAAGAACAACCTGATCACCTGGAACCCCGGCACCGCCTCGCGTTTCAGCAGCCCCGCGCTGAACCAGAAGCTCAAAGACGCTGTGGGTACCGACCCCGTTGCCAGCCGCCTGCTGGCTGCCAAACAAATCAAGTGTGGCATTCTGGTTGGTTTCCACCACCAGGGTACCCTGGGCACCCAGGCTGCTGTTTGCGAAGTGTTCGGCCCCCAGGGCGGCGCAGCTACCGGTGCAGAAGCCTGGTGGGCATCGCAGGTTCCCAAGTACAACCGCCAGGCTCTGGCGCAGCAAATCGGCCTTGACGCAACGCCTACCAAGGTGCTGCTGAACGTCACCCAGGGTTTTGGTCACTTTGGCCGCAACCTGCTGGTCGAGTCGTCGGCTGAATCGGCACGCGTTGCAGACGCAGTGCGCAAGATGGGTGGCCTGCCCAACAAGAACGGTGTTGTGACCAACAAGGTCAAGGTCATGTGGTCGCGTAACGACGACATCCGCCTGTGCCCTTACCGTCCGCCTACCTACAGCCGCTACATCATCAATATCGGCACCGATGGCAAAACCATCCTGAGCATGAACCACAAGTTCGTCTCTATCCTGTGCGAACTGCCCTCCGGTGTGGACAACACCCAGACGGAAGCCACGCTGTCGGCTACCAACCAGACCGGTTTCGACTACTTCCCGCTGTCGGCTCCTTCGCCTTATTCGTTCAACACGAACGAAGCTTTCCGCGAAGTGGTGGCACCGTTCCCCACTGGCGCCATGCGCGCTGTGTACAGCGTGAGCGGCCAGGGCGGCAAGGAAATGGTCATGGACGAGGTGGCTCGCCAGACCAAGCAGAACCGTTTTGGCCTGCGCATGAAGTACATGAAGGCTGAGCGTATTGGCGGCACGATGGCTGCACTCAAGAGCGTCTGGGATGCCCAGGAAGCTGCGATTGACGCCAACAACGCCAACCCCAACAGCGCCACCATCCAGGGCATTGGCCTCGGTGTGCACGAAGAGTGGAACAGCGCTGCAACCATCATCGTCAAGTCCGAGCTGGCTCGCGGTGCTGACATCGCCACCACGCCTCCCCGCGTGACCGATGCATGGGCTGCTGTTGACGTGGGCAAGGTCACCAACCCCTCGGGCCTGTCGTCCATGTCCGAAGGCGCAGTGGCTGACGCTGTTGCAATGATCTACTACAGCAAGATCACGTTCACCAACGGCGCTGCCGACCAGAGCACCTTCCTGAACTACTACTGGAACCGTATCCGCGAGTGCAACTACACCTTCCACCCCACCAAGTTTGTCAACATCAATGACACCCGTGTTGGTGGTGCAGGTGAGTTGAGCGCCCCGGCTGCTTTTGGTGCCGTGGCCAACGCCTGGGCCCACATCAACTCCATCGTGCGTCCGACCCTGGCTTCGCACTATCCGCAAGAGCTCCCGATCTACGGTTCGCCAAGCGCCCCGCTGACCGACGCTTAATTCATCAGGAGAACAAATATCATGGCATCTTTTACCA
>JAZKCX010000006.1:0-25862 GCA_040387875.1 Pseudomonadota bacterium
CTCAAGTCGATCCGCAAGACCGGCTTTGGCCCCAACCTGTTTGACGAATGGCGCTACCTCGACCACGGCGAGCCGGGGCAGGACCCCGCCACGCGCAAACCCAACCCCGACTTCGTGCTGAACCAGCCCCGCTATGCCGGCGCCTCGGTGCTGCTGGCGCGCAAGAACTTTGGTTGTGGCTCTTCGCGCGAACACGCGCCCTGGGCGCTCGACCAATACGGCTTTCGCGCCATCATCGCGCCGAGTTATGCCGACATCTTTTTCAACAACAGCTTCAAGAACGGTCTGCTGCCCATCGTGCTGAGCGAAGCACAGGTAGGCCAGTTGTTTGACGAGGTGCTGGCCTTCCCCGGCTACCAGCTCACCGTGGATCTGGAGCGCCAGGTCGTCATCAAACCGCAGGGCGAAGAGCTGCCGTTCGAGGTGGCCGCCTTCCGCAAGTTCTGTTTGATCGGCGGCTTTGACGACATCGGCCTGACGCTGCGCAACAGCGACAAGATCAAGGCCTTTGAGGCGCGGCGTCTGGCCGAGAAGCCCTGGCTGGCCAACCGGCCGGCTTTGGCCTGAGCCCCTCGCCATGGGCCCGCTGTCCGCCGCCGGAGCCACGCCGCTGCGCAAGTTCCTGATGCGCTGGCCGGTGCTCACCTTCGTTTTGATGGGCCTGTGTTTTCTGACGTTCAGCGTGCTCACGCTGAACCTGGTCTACACGCTGCAGGCCAACATCAAGCTGCTGCTGGAGCATGGCTGGATGGCGGTGATGGACGGCGGCCTGCAGCAGTTGCTGGAGCTGCTCGCTTCCGGCTACTTTGGCGTGGCCTTCTATCTGCTGTTCAAGACCTGCGAATCAACGCTGGTCGAGCGGCTGTTGACCAAGCCCTGAAGCATTTTTTACTTCTCCCCGAACTGAAACACAATGAAAATCGCAGTCCTCCCCGGTGATGGCATCGGCACCGAAATCGTCGCCGAAGCCGTCAAGGTCCTGAACGTACTCGATCTGCCGTTTGAAATGGAAAGCGCGCTGGTTGGCGGCGCGGCATTTGAGGCCCATGGCCACCCGCTGCCCGACACCACGCTGCAGCTCGCCAAGGACGCCGACGCGGTGCTGTTTGGCGCGGTCGGCGACTGGAAATACGACAAGCTAGACCGCCCGCTGCGGCCCGAGCAGGCCATCCTGGGCCTGCGCAAGCACCTGGGGCTGTTCGCCAACTTCCGCCCGGCCATCTGCTACCCCGAGCTGGTGGGCGCATCCAGCCTCAAACCGGAAATCATTTCCGGGCTGGACATCCTCATCATCCGCGAGCTGACCGGCGACATCTACTTCGGCCAGCCGCGCGGCCGCCGCGTGGCCACCGACGGCCACTTCCCTGGCGCCGAGGAAGCCTTCGACACCATGCGCTACAGCCGCCCGGAGATCGAGCGCATCGCCCATGTGGCTTTTCAGGCGGCGCGGCTGCGCAGCAAAAAGGTCACCAGCGTCGACAAGGCCAACGTGCTGGAGACTTTCCAGTTCTGGAAAGACGTGGTCACCGAGGTCGGCCAGCAGTACCCGGATGTGGCGCTCGACCACATGTACGTTGACAACGCCGCCATGCAGCTGGTCAAAGCGCCGAAAAAGTTCGACGTAGTGGTCACCGGCAACATGTTCGGCGACATCCTGAGCGACGAAGCCTCGATGCTGACCGGCTCCATCGGCATGCTGCCCTCGGCCAGCCTGGACAAGAACAACAAGGGCCTGTACGAGCCCAGCCACGGCAGCGCGCCCGATATTGCCGGTAAGGGAATTGCAAACCCGTTGGCTACAATACTGTCTGCTGCCATGATGCTCCGTTTTTCACTCAACCAACCCGAAGCCGCCGCCCGCATTGAATCGGCGGTGCAGAGCGTGCTCGCGTCGGGTTTGCGCACGGTGGACATCTGGTCGGAAGGCACCACCAAAGTCGGCACCCGCCAAATGGGTGACGCGGTTGTGGCTGCCATCACCAAAACCATTACCAAGGGCTAGTCAGGCTCCGGTTCGTCGCGCCCTCCCCGGCCCAGACGAGCCGGGAAAAAAGAGTTTTTCTTTGAAAGGGCAATCGCGATGAGCAAGGTAGGAAATCTGGTCGGCCTCGTGGGCTGGCGCGGCATGGTGGGCTCGGTCCTTCTGGACCGCATGTTGGCCGAAGGCGACTTCGGGCTGATTGAGCCGGTTTTCTTTTCCACGTCCAACGCCGGCGGCAAGGCCCCGGCGATGGCCAAAAACGAAACCACGCTGAAAGACGCCTTCGACATCGAGGCGCTCAAGCGCTGCGACATCGTGCTCACCGCTCAAGGTGGCGACTACACCAACGAGGTTTTTCCCAAGCTGCGTGCCGCCGGCTGGACCGGCCACTGGATCGACGCGGCCTCGTCGCTGCGGATGCAGGACGACGCCGTCATCGTGCTCGACCCGGTCAACATGCCGGTGATCAAGAACGCGCTGGCCAAGGGCGGCAAGAACTGGATCGGCGGCAACTGCACCGTGAGCTGCATGCTGATGGGCGTCGGCGCGCTGTACAAGGCTGGCCTGGTCGAGTGGATGAGTACCCAGACCTACCAGGCCGCCAGCGGCGGCGGCGCCCAGCACATGCGCGAACTGCTGACGCAGTACGGCACGCTGAACGCCGAAGTGAAGGCGCTGCTGGACGACCCCAAGAGCGCGATTCTGGAAATCGACCGCAAGGTGATTGCCAAGCAGCGCAGCCTGAGCGCCGCCGAGACCGCCAACTTTGGCGTACCGCTGGGCGGCTCGCTGATTCCGTGGATCGACAAGGACCTCGGCAATGGCATGTCCAAGGAAGAGTGGAAAGGCATGGCCGAGACCAACAAGATCCTGGGCCAGGGCGAAGGCTTTGGCAACGCCGCCATACCAGTCGATGGCTTCTGCGTGCGCGTGGGCGCGATGCGCTGCCACAGCCAGGCGCTGACCTTCAAGCTCAAGAAGAACGTGCCGGTGGCCGACATCGAAGCCATGATCGCCGCCGACAACGCCTGGGTGAAGGTGGTGCCCAACACCCGCGAGGCCACCATCCGTGACCTGACGCCGGTGGCCGTGACCGGCACCATGACCATCCCCGTGGGCCGCATCCGCAAGCTGGCGATGGGCGACGACTATGTGGGCGCCTTCACCATTGGCGACCAGTTGCTGTGGGGCGCCGCCGAGCCGCTGCGCCGCATGCTGCGGATTCTGCTGGACGCCTGAGCGGCGGTGTACGGGGGCGGTCTGCCGTCACTGCGGCAGACCGTTGTCCTGTGGCAACAAAACGGTTGTGCCCAAGGTGGGGGCATAGCATGATGCCGAAACGCGCTGTGTGCAGTCCTGCATTGCCGCACGGCGCCGTTTGGTGTTATGTTACACACTCATACTTTTACCTAATAAGTACGCCTGCGTACTTGAACATGTTGTGCGCACCGTGAAGAAAATCCATTCCGCCAGACACGCCACCCCGGCCCCCTCCCACAGCAGCACCCCAGGCGTGTTGCGCCACTGCGCGGTGGCTGTGGCCATCTCCCTTTTGGCTTTTTCCGCCATTGAGGCACACGCCCTGTCGCTGGGCCGGATTGTGGTGAAGTCAGCGCTGGGCCAGCCGCTCCGCGCGGAAGTGGACATTCCTGCCATCACCGAAGAAGAGGCTGCCAGCCTCAGCGCAGGGGTTGCACCGCTCGCAGCATTCAAAACGGCCGGTGTGGACTACAACGCCGCACTCACCAGCGTCAGAGTCGTTCTGCAGAACCGTGGCGAGGGCCGCGCCGTGCTTTTGCTCACCAGCGAAAAGGTCATCAACGACCCGTTTATCGATCTGATCATCGAGGCCAACTGGTCTTCGGGCCGGGTGGTGCGTGACTACACCTTGCTGTTTGACCCCCTGCCTGAAGTCCGTAAGGCAGCACCGGTAGCGCAGGCTCCGGCTGCACCCGCAGAGACACCGCCGGCACCGGCAACCGCGCCAGCGCCCGCTCCCGCGCCTGAAACACGGCGCCCCGCCCCCGAACCGGCGGCCCGGCCGGCGGCGCCAGCCAACCGCAATGGGGCGGCCAACGGTGCAACCAGCTCCCGTTTTTCACAATCGCAGGTTGCAGCAGCCCGTGCGGCGGTTGCAACCGCGCCGGCAGCGAGCCAGCCCGCCCCTGCAGCCAAGCCTGAGGTAGGTGGCAAGCAGGTCCAGGTTAAATCTGGCGACTCGGCAGCGCGCATTGCCAAGGTCCACAAGCCGGCCACGGTATCGCTGGACCAGATGCTGGTCGCCCTGCTGCGCCAGAACCAGGATGCATTTGTCAGCAACAACGTCAACCGCCTGCGTGCGGGCTCGGTCCTGACCCTGCCAGGGACTGCAGAAGCAGAAGCCACGTCGCCGCAAGAGGCATCGCGCAGCATTGCTGCCCAGAGCAAAGACTTCAATGAGTACCGCCGCCGTTTGGCCGGTGGTGTGCCGGCAGCACAGGTTGACGCGGCCTCGCGCGAAACCCGGGGCAAGGTGCAGGCCCAGGTCAGTGACGCCAAACCTGCCGCTGCGGCCCCCGACAAACTGACCCTGTCCAAGGGTGGCGTAGCCGCATCCGGTGCCAAGGGCTCCACCGAAGACAAGATTGCCAGCAGCCGCCAGGCCCAGGATTCAGCCAACCGTGTGGCAGAACTCTCCAAGAACCTGGAAGAACTCAATCGCCTCAAGGCAGGTTCGGCTGCCATTGCCCCGCCCGCAGCTTCTGCTGCCAGCACCACCAGCAAGGCGGGTATTCCAGTGGCTGCGGCTGTTGCCCCCTCTGCACCCGCACCGGTACCGGCAGCCAGCGCCCCGGCCGTTGCTCCGGTAGCCGCAGCAACGGCTTCCGCAGCGGCGGCCAGTGCCCCTGTGGTAGCAGCTCCCGCAAGCGCGGCGCCTGCACCTTCGGCTGCCAAACCGGCATCCGCACCCGCTGCAGCCAAAGCGCCAGTGGCCGAGCCCGGCTTTTTTGACAGTGCCCTGCTACCCATCCTCGGCGTACTTGCGCTGGTTCTGGGCGGTTTGGGATTTCTCACGGTCCGCCAGCGCCGGCAGGCCGAACAATCCTCGCTGTCCTACCCCGACAGCCGTGTGGGCGATGACTCGTTCTCCAGCCAGCATGGCAAACACAAAGAGGCTGTCTCGTCCCTCGGTTATTCGCCAAGCCAGCTTGATGCAGCCGGCGACGTGGACCCGGTGGAAGAGGCCGATGTTTACCTGGCCTACGGCCGCGATCTGCAGGCCGAGGAAATTCTCAAGGAAGCCCTGCAGCGCACGCCCAACCGGCTGGCGGTACACGGCAAACTGCTCGAGATTTATGCCAAGCGGCGCGACACCAAGGCTTTTGACCAGCTCGCCGCCGAAGCCTTTACCCTGACCCATGGCGAAGGCAGCGACTGGACCCGTATCCAGGCCCTCGGCCGTGACCTCAGCCCCAGCAACTCGCTGTACCAGGACCCCACAGCAGCAGCACTGGTTTCGGCGCCGCTCGTCGAAGAACGTACTGGTTTTGGCCAGGGCGCCATCACCATGCCGGCCCCCATGGCGGCGGAGCCAAGCGCCCTCCCACCCAGCGCCGCGGTTGACCTTGATCTTGATTTCTCGGCCGACGACCAGGTTGCAGGTGCACCGGGCAACTCCAAATTTGGCCAAAACGACACGCTGATTGAAGAGCGCCGCGAACCCACGCTGTTTGGCGAGACCCTGCCCGCCGGGCCCGCGCCCGTCAAGCCCACCGCAGCACCGGTTGCACCGCCGGCAGCCGACCCCACGCAGGCGTCTGCGCCCGCGCCGGGCATGATCGAGTTTGATCTGGGCTCGCTGTCGCTGGAGCCGGTCAGCGAGGCCCCGGCCATGGTGGCCGCAGCCAGCAGCGCCGGTTCGCCGAACGACCCGCTGGAAGTCAAACTGGAGCTGGCAGTCGAGTTCATGGCGATTGGCGACACCGAAGGCGCCCGCACCCTGGTGGAAGAAGTGCTGCAGCAGGCCAGCGGCCCGGTCAAGGCCCGCGCCCAGCAAATGCTCGCCGACCTGCGCCGGTGACCCGCATTGCGCTGGGCCTGAGCTACAGCGGGTCTGGCTACCACGGCTGGCAGAGCCAGCTGGGTGGCAACACCATCCAGGACAAGCTGGAAGCGGCCCTCGCGCAATTTGCCACCCACCCCGTCACCACCCTTTCGGCCGGCCGCACCGACTCGGGCGTGCACGGCCTGATGCAGGTGGTGCATTTCGACACCCCCCTGCAACGCGACCCTGGCTCGTGGGTGCGTGGCACCAACACCTTTCTGCCCGCCGACATTGCGGTGCAATGGGCGCAACCTGTGCCCGACGCTTTTCATGCGCGGGGCAGTGCGCTGGGGCGGCGCTATGCCTACGTGCTGCTGGAATCGCCGGTGCGCCCTAGCGTAGAAGCCAGCCGGGTCGGCTGGGTTTTCCGCCCGCTGGACGGCGCAGCCATGGCCGAGGCCGCCAGCCACCTGCTGGGCGAACACGATTTCACCTCGTTTCGCGCGTCGAGCTGCCAGGCCTTGTCGCCGGTGAAAACGCTGCGCCGGGCCACGGTGTCGCGCCGGCCAGCCGCGGGTGGTGGCGAGGGCAGCTACTGGCGCTTCGAGTTTGAGGCCAACGCCTTTTTGCACCACATGATCCGCAACATCATGGGCTGCCTGGTCGCCATCGGCCAGGGCAGCCAGAAGCCGGAATGGATGCGCGAAGTCATCGCCGCCCGCGACCGCGACGCCGCCGCCCCGACCTTCTCGCCCGACGGCCTGTACTTCCTCGGGCCAGTCTACGACCTGGCCTGGGGACTACCGGACCGCACGGCTGCGTATGATTGGCTGCCATGATCCGCACCCGCATCAAGATTTGTGGCCTCACCCGAGAGGAAGACGTTGACGCCGCAGTGCAAGCCGGCGCCGACGCGGTGGGATTTGTGCTGTACGACAAAAGCCCGCGCCATGTGAGCATTGAGCGCGCCGCCGATCTGGCGCGCCGGCTGCCGCCTTTCGTGACACCGGTATTGCTGGTGGTCAATCAGAACGCTACAACTATAAGAGCATACTTTGACCACCTGGCGCTGGCAACGGTGCAATTTCATGGTGATGAGACGCCTGCGGGCTGCCTGGAAGCCACCCAGCAGGGCCGGCGGCCCTTTCTGCGCGCGGCCCGTATTCCGCTGGGCCCGGAGGCGGCCGCCTTCGACCTCGTAAAATACGCGCAGGATTACCAACAAGCCCAGGCCATCCTGCTCGACGCGCATGTCGACGGGTACGGCGGCGGCGGCAAGGCATTCAATTGGTCACTGCTTCCTCCAAGCGTCAACGCTCACCTCGTCTTGAGTGGTGGACTCACGCCTGCAAATGTGGGCGATGGCATTGCCACGCTGCGGCCGCGCTGCAAATCGCTGGCCGTTGACGTGAGCTCCGGCGTCGAGGTGGCCAAGGGCATCAAGAGCGCCGAAAAAATCCAGCAGTTCGTTGCAGCCGTCCGTGCTGCAGACGCGCAACTCGCAAACAACCCGGTGTGACCGGCCTGCCCCGGCCGGGCAACCATTGAATTCAGGCCATGATGACCACTTACCAGCAACCTGATCCGACAGGCCATTTCGGAATCTACGGCGGCAGTTTCGTCAGCGAAACGCTGACCCATGCCATCAACGAGCTGCGCGCGGCCTATGCCCAATACCAGAACGACCCCGCTTTTCTGGCCGAGTTCAAATCGGAGCTGAAGCATTTCGTCGGCAGGCCTTCCCCCATCTACCACGCGGCCCGCATGAGCCGCGAGCAGGGCGGTGCGCAGATTTACCTCAAGCGCGAAGACCTGAACCACACCGGCGCGCACAAGATCAACAACACCATCGGCCAGGCCATGCTGGCCAAACGCATGGGCAAGCCACGCGTGATTGCCGAAACCGGCGCCGGCCAGCACGGCGTAGCCACCGCCACCATCTGCGCCCGCTACGGGCTGGAGTGTGTGGTCTACATGGGGGCCGAAGATGTCAAGCGCCAGAGCCCCAACGTTTACCGCATGCATCTGCTGGGCGCTACCGTGGTGCCGGTGGAATCGGGCAGCAAGACGCTGAAGGACGCACTCAACGAGGCCATGCGTGACTGGGTGGCCAATGTGGACAACACCTTCTACATCATCGGCACCGTGGCCGGCCCGCACCCCTACCCGATGATGGTGCGCGATTTCCAGAGCGTGATCGGCGAAGAGTGCCTGACGCAGATGCCCGAGATGACCGGCGGCCCGCAGCCCGATGCGGTGATTGCCTGCGTCGGCGGCGGCAGCAACGCGATGGGCATTTTCTACCCCTACATCAACCACGCCAGCACCCGGCTGATTGGCGTGGAGGCGGCCGGCGAAGGCATGGACAGCGGCAAACATTCGGCCTCGCTGCAACGCGGCCTGCCGGGTGTGCTGCATGGCAACCGCACCTATGTGCTGCAGAACGAGGACGGCCAGGTGACCGAGACCCACAGCATCAGCGCCGGGTTGGACTACCCGGGCGTTGGTCCCGAGCACGCCTTCCTGAAAGACATTGGCCGCGCCGAATACGTCGGCATCACCGACACCCAGGCGCTGGAGGCTTTTCACTACCTCTGCCGCACCGAGGGCATCATCCCGGCGCTGGAGTCCAGCCACGCGGTGGCCTATGCAATGCAACTGGCCAAAACCATGCGCAGCGACCAGTCGATTCTGGTCAACCTCTCGGGACGCGGCGACAAGGATATTGGCACCGTGGCCGATTTGAGCAACGCCGATTTTTATTGCCGGCCCAGCTGCAAGGGGCAGGCGGTCAAGGGTGGTGCGCAGACGGTGAAGGTTGTGAAATGAGCCGCATCAGCACCACCCTTGCGGCCCTGAAATCCCAAGGTCGCAAAGCGCTTATTCCTTATGTCACCGCCGGCTTTCCGTTTGCCAACATCACGCCTGCGCTGATGCACGGCATGGTTGCTGCCGGAGCCGACATCATCGAGCTCGGGGTGCCCTTTTCTGACCCCAGCGCCGACGGCCCGGTGATCCAGCAGGCCGGTGAAAAGGCGCTGGCCTTCGGGATTGGCCTGGTACAGGTGCTGACCATGGTGCGCGACTTCCGCAGCCAGAACAGCACCACCCCGGTGGTGCTGATGGGTTACGCGAACCCGATGGAGCGCTACGACATCAAGAACGGCCACGACGCCTTCATCCGCGATGCCGCGCAGGCCGGTGTCGATGGCGTGCTGGTGGTGGACTACCCGCCCGAGGAATGCGAAGACTTCGCCGCCCGGCTGCGCGCGCGCGACATGGACCTGATTTTTCTGCTGGCGCCCACCAGCACCGAGAGCCGCATGGCGCAGATCCAGAAAGTGGCCAGCGGCTATGTCTACTACGTGTCGCTCAAGGGCGTCACCGGTGCCGGTACGCTGGACGTCGATGCGGTGGCCGCCATGCTGCCGCGCATTCGCCAGCATGTGCACCTGCCGCTGGGCGTGGGCTTTGGTATTCGCGATGCCGCCACCGCCAAGGCGATTGGCGCGGTAGCCGACGCGGTGGTGATCGGCAGCAAGATCATCCAGCTGATCGACGCCCAGCCCGAAGACCAGGTGGTGGAAACCGCGGCCAGCTTTCTGCGCGGTATTCGTGCCGCGCTCGATTCATAATCCGTTCAAGCAACGATTGAGGACTTTTCCATGAGTTGGCTAGAAAAACTGCTGCCCCCCAAGATCCAGCCCACCGATCCGACCGAGCGCCGCACCGTGCCGGAAGGCCTGTGGGTCAAATGCCCGAGCTGCGAAACCGTGCTCTACAAGACCGATCTGGAGCAGAACCAGAACGTCTGCCCGACCTGCAGCCACCATTTGCGCATTGGCGCCCGGGCCCGGCTGGATGCTTTTCTGGATGCCGAGGGCCGTTACGAAATTGGCCAGGAAGTCATTCCGGTGGACGCGCTCAAGTTCAAGGACAGCCGCAAATACCCCGAGCGGCTGAAAGAAGCGCTGGAGAACACCGGCGAGACCGACGCGCTGATCGTGGTCGGAGGTGCGGTCCACAGCATCAACCTGGTGGCGGCCTGTTTCGAGTTTGATTTCATGGGCGGCAGCATGGGCAGCGTGGTGGGCGAGCGTTTTGTGCGCGGCGTGGAGACCGCCATCGAGCAGAAAGTGCCGTTCGTCTGCTTCACCGCGACCGGCGGCGCCCGCATGCAGGAAGGCCTGCTGTCACTGATGCAGATGGCCAAAACCAACGCGGCCCTGACGCGCCTGGCCAAAAAGGGCCTGCCCTACATCAGCGTGCTGACCGACCCCACCATGGGTGGCGTGAGTGCCGGCTTTGCCTTTGTGGGCGATGTCGTAATTGCCGAACCCAAGGCGCTGATCGGCTTTGCCGGCCCGCGGGTGATCGAAAGCACGGTGCGCGTGACTTTGCCAGAGGGTTTTCAGCGCGCGGAGTTCCTGCAGACCAAGGGCGCGATTGACTTCATCAGCGACCGCCGGGAACTGCGCAAAACCGTAGCCAACCTGCTGGCCATGCTGCTGCGCCAGCCCGCCGACGCGGTGGACTGACGAAAAGTTACAGCACCTGCAATACCGAAGTCTGGATACCCGCCAGCACAATGGCGGCAACCTGCAATAGCAGCAACAAAACCAGCGCCGACAGGTCCAGCCCCCCAATCGGTGGCACGATGCGCCGCACCGGTGCCAGTGCGGGTGCGCACAGCCGCTCGATCAGATCGGCCAGCGGCGAATGGGTTTGCACCCAGGACAGCACGATGTTGACAATGAGCAGCCCGGTTGCCAGAGAAATCGCCAGCCGGAACATGCCAAAAAACGCCAGCACAAAAATTACCGGTAACGGGGTCTTGGCGCCTGCCAGCAGCCACAGCAGACCAAATTGCGCCAGCTCAATCAAATAAACCGCCAGCAGGCTGGCGGTATCCAGTTTTCCGGCTGCGGGCAGCACCCGGCGCAGCGGCAACACCAGCCAGTCGGTCAGGGTAAAAACAAAGCTGCCCAACGGGTTACCGGAATGGGCCGACATGGGAATGCGCTGGTACTGCATGTACAGGCGCAGCAGGCAGGCGCCGCCCACCAGGCCCGCAACAACGTCAAGCAACAGGGAAACAATTTGGTAGAGCATTGCGCGGCAATCAATCAGGTCGTGGGATGATACCGGGCGCGCGCGACTGTCAGATGCCTAACACCTTAACCCTGTCTTCCCTGCCGCTTTTCCCGCTCGGAACCGCCCTGTTCCCGGACGGGTTGCTGCCGCTGCGGATTTTCGAGGTCCGTTACCTCGACATGATTGGCAAGTGCCACAAGGCCGGCGCGCCTTTTGGCGTGGTGGCGCTGAACCGCGGCCACGAGGTGCGGCAACCCGGCGCCACCGAAGAATTTGCCCATATCGGCACCCTGGCCACCATCGAGGCTTTTTCCAACCCGCAACCGGGGCTGATGCTGGTGCGTTGCCGCGGTACCCAGCGTTTTCGCATCACCCAGACCCAGCAGCTCAAACATGGGCTGTGGACAGCGGACGTGAGTTACATGGACGACGATCTGCCGGCACCCGTGCCCGAGCATCTGCGCAGCACCGCCATTGCACTCGAAAAACTGCTGCAGACGCTGGCGCAGCGCGGCCTGTCGGCCGAAGAGATGCCCATCCGGCAACCCGCCCGGCTGGACGACTGCGGCTGGGTTGCCAACCGCTGGGCCGAATTGCTGCCGGTTGCCTTGCCCATCAAACAGAACCTGATGGCGCTCGACAGCCCGGTGCTGCGGCTGGAGCTGGTAAGCGACTTGCTGGCGCGCTACCAGATCGGCGAAGCCGATGCGCCCTGAGACTGTGTCCGCCCTGCCCCACACCATGCTGGACTGGTCGCGCCCGGTAAAGCGCCTGGTGGTGCTTGTTTTCGACACCGTGGTGGCGCTTCTTGCCATGTGGCTGGCGTTCACGTTGCGCTTTGACACACTGCACTGGCCCCAAGGCGGGCAGTGGCTGGCGTATGCGCTGGGGCCGGTGCTGGCGGTACCCGTTTTTATCAAGTTTGGGCTGTACCGCGCCATCTTCCGTTACACGGGTCTTGCCGCCATGACTGCCACCGCCAAGGCCGTGGCGCTGTACAGCCTGCTGCTGCTGCTGGCTTTGTGGGGCCTGCAGTTGCTCCGCTTTGAAAGCATTCCGCGCAGCATCGGCATATTGCAGCCGCTGATTTTTCTGTTGCTGGTGGCTGCCAGCCGGGCGCTGGCGCGTTTCTGGCTGGCCGATCTGTCGCAAAAAAATCGCCGTACTGAAGGCCGGCTGCTGATCTACGGCGCAGGCAGTGCCGGGGTACAAACGGCCGCGGCCATCGGCAACGCCACCCAGTTTGTTCTGCTGGGTTTTGCCGACGACGACCGCCGCAAGGCCGGCCGCAGCATCAACGATCTGCCGGTCTTTGCGCCGCAACAGATACCCGATGTGGTGGCGCGGCTGGGCGTAACCGACATTCTGCTGGCCCTGCCCAGCGCCAGCCGCGAGCGGCGCAACCAGATTATCGAGAGCCTGAGTCCGCTGCCAGTCCATGTGCGCACCCTGCCCGGCCTGGCCGACCTGGCCAGCGGCCGCGTCACCACCCAGGATTTTCGTGAGCTGGACATCGAAGACCTGCTGGGACGCGAACCGGTGCCGCCCAACCGCGCACTGCTGGCGCGCAACATCAGCGGTAAAACCGTGCTGGTCACCGGTGCAGCGGGCAGCATTGGCAGCGAGCTGTGCCGCCAGATCCTGCAGGAAAACCCGCGCCGGCTGGTACTGCTGGACCACAGTGAATTTGGCCTCTACAACATCCACCAGGAGCTGTTGGCACTCTCCGGCGAAACCGGTCTGGCCACCGAAACCATCGCCCTGCTGGGCAGTGTGGGCAGCTACACACGCATGCATGAGGTCTGCCAGCAGTACCGCCCGGCCACGGTCTACCATGCAGCGGCCTACAAGCACGTGCCCATCGTGGAGTTCAACCCGATAGAAGGCATTCTGAACAATGTTTTCGGCACCCTGAACATTGCCCGTGCCGCAGCGGAAAGCCAGGCAGCGCATTTCGTACTGGTCTCCACCGACAAGGCCGTGCGCCCCACCAATGTGATGGGTGCCAGCAAACGCCTGGCCGAAATGGTGTTGCAGGCCATGGCGGCCAACACGGCGGCAACATCTTCCCCTGCCACCCATTTCGTGATGGTGCGTTTTGGCAATGTGCTGGGCTCCAGCGGCAGCGTGGTGCCGCTGTTTCGCAAACAACTGGCCACCGGCGGGCCGCTCACCGTGACGCACCCGGAAGTCACCCGCTATTTCATGACCATTCCCGAGGCGGCGCAATTGGTGCTGCAGGCCGGCGCCATGGGCCAGGGTGGCGAGGTGTTTGTGCTGGACATGGGCACACCGGTGAAAATTCTGGATCTGGCGCGCCGCATGGTCGCGCTGTCGGGCCTGCGCCTGCGCGATGCAGAGCATCCGGAAGGGGACATTGAAATTGTGGTGACGGGTCTGCGGCCGGGCGAAAAGCTCTACGAAGAGTTGCTCACCGCCGACAACCCCCAACCCACAGCACACCCGCGCATCATGCAGGCCCGCGAAGGCTTTGTGCCTTGGTCAGACCTCGAAAACGCGCTGGAGCGCCTGACCCGCGCGCTGCAGAACAACCACGTGGAGGGTGCCCTCGACATTCTGCAAACCCTGGTGCCGGAAGCCACACTGACGCGCCAGCCCGGCTTGGCTCCAGCGGACGCATGAGCGCCGTCCGTTTTCGCGCCCTCGGGTCTTCTGCTTTCTGGTCGTTGATGGGCGACATCGTTCCCATGCTCGCGGCCATGGCGGTAGCCCCCGCGTTGCTCAGGCTGTTGGGAATAGAACGCCTGGGGGTGTTGTCACTGATCTGGGTCTTTGTGGGCTACTTCAGTTTTCTTGACCTCGGCCTGGGCCGTGCCGTCACGGTGGCGGTCGCCGCCAGCCGCCACGGCAGTACGCCGTCGGCCGAACAGGAGCTGCGCATTACAGGTTCAGCGGTGGCGGCCCTGCTGGCGCTGGGCTGCGCAGGTGCCCTGGCGCTGGGCCTGCTGGCCTGGTTCGGCAACCTGCCCTTTCGGTTGTCCTCGATTGCACTGGAGACCGAAGTCCGCAGCGCCCTTGGCTGGATGATGCCCAGCCTGCCGCTGCTACTGGCTTCGTCGGCGCTGCGGGGGCACCTGGAGGGCACGGGCGCTTTCCGCACACTCAACCTGATCAGGATTCCCGCAGGCGTGATGCTGGCTGCCGGCCCGCTGATCGCCGCCCAGTTCACGACCGACCTGGCCTGGGCCGCTATCAGCCTCCTGGTGGTGCGGGTACTGCAGCTGGGTGCCCTGGCCATGGTGATGGCCAGGCAGCAGCGTTTGCCCGTCTACCGCCTTGCGGCGCGCATGCTGTCCGTGTGGGACTGGCAGAAGCTCAAGCAACTGCTGTCCTTTGGCGGCTGGATGACAGTGAGTAGCGTGCTGGGGCCGGTAATTGTGTATGCCGACCGCTTTGTGATTGGCGCCCTGGTCAGTGCCAGCGCGGTCAGCCTGTATGCCATACCGTTCGACGTAGTGTCCCGTTTTCCGGTGTTGATTGCATCGGCGTGCAGCGTGTTGCTGCCCGAACTTGTGCGGGTGCTCGCGCAGGTCGCCCAGGGACAGATCAGCGCTGCGGCATGGCAGGCCGTGTTATGGCGAGCCACCGGCGTCGCGCTGGGTCTGGTGTGCGCAGGCGCGCTGGTGGGGTGGTGGGTATTGCCCGGCTTCATGGTGTGGTGGATGGGCGCGGGTTTTGCGGCCGATGCATCGCTGGTGGCGCAAATACTTCTGATCGGATTTGCCATCAACGCGCTAGCGCAAATCCCGTATACCGGCCTGCTGGCACTGGGCCAGACCCGCACCATCGCTACGATTCACCTTCTGGAAATCGTGCCTTATCTCGCGGGCCTGTGGTGGGCCGTGAGCCACTTCGGTCTGGTGGGTGCAGCCGTGGCCGGCGTCGTGCGGGGGCTGGTAGATTACATGCTGTTGGCAGCAGCCTGCCACCGCGGTGCACGCCAGCTGGCGGCACCCCAAAGCCATTGATTCATGCAAACCTACAACGACAAAGATACCCTCTACTTTGGCCATGTCCGGCGCGAAGTGGCACCGGCTTTGCCGCAGCGCTGTGGCCGCGTACTGGAGCTGGGCTGCGGTGCGGGCGCCACCCTGGGCTGGCTCCGGCAGCGTCCGGGTACCACCCACACCACAGGTATTGAAATTTTCCCAGACGCCGCACAGCGCGCCCGCGAAATGGCCGACGAAGTGCATTGCCTGGACTTTGAGCGACAGGCCCTGCCTGCACCCGACGCGACCTTCGACACCATCCTGTGTCTGGATGTGCTGGAGCACATGGTCGACCCCTGGCGCGTAGTGCACCGCCTGGTTACCCAGCACCTGGCGCCAGGCGGCACCCTGGTGGTGACGGTGCCGAACATCCGCCACCACACGGTGGTACTGCCTTTGCTGCTGCGGGGCCGCTGGCAGTACGAAGAAGCGGGCATTCTGGACCGCACCCATCTGCGCTTCTTCTCGCAGCACTCGGCGATTGCGCTGCTGGCGCACCCCAAGCTGACTGCGGCCTCCTGCACGCCCCTGAGCTTTGCCGAAAACCGCCTCAAGCGCATCATCAACCGCGCCACCTTCCGGTGGTTTGAAGGCCTGGTCACGCCCCAGTACCTGCTGAGCGCGCGCAAATTCCCCAACGCGGCGGACTGAATTGCGCACACCGAATGTCACCGTCGTTGTGCTGAACTGGAACGGCTGGAAAGACACGTTGCAGTGCCTGAACTCCCTGCAACAACTGTCGGCCCCCAAGCCGCAGATTCTGCTGATAGACAACCACTCCACCGACGGTTCGGTGGCCCACATCCGCCAGGCCCATCCTGATCTGGAAATACTGGAAACGCCGTCCAACCTGGGTTTTGGGGGCGGCTGCAATGTGGGTATCCGCCATGCAATGGACCGCGGGGCCGACTATGTCTGGCTCATCAACAGCGACGCCACGGTGGAACCGTACACCCTGAGCGCCATGGTTCGACTGGCGGAAGGCCAGCCAGCAGTCGGCGCAGTGGGCTCGGTAATTTTTGAGCTGGCCGCGCCCGACCGGGTGGAATTGTGGGGTGGCGGCTGGGTCAACCTCTGGCTGGGTCGGTCAAAGCCCCGCATGGCCCCGGCACCGCTGGCCTTTGTTTCTGGTGCGTCCATGCTGTTGCGTGCCCGCGCCCTGGAGCAAACCGGACTTTTCGACGCGCAGCGCTTTTTCATGTACTGGGAAGACACCGATCTGGGTTTCCGCCTGCGCCAGCAGGGCTGGCAACTCGCCACGGCGGCTGACTCGCGCGTGTGGCACCGTGGCTCGGGCAGTCTGGGCAAGGGTAACCCAACGGCAGATGCGTATTTTGTGTGCTCGGCCGTTCGCTTTTTTCGCCGGCATGCGCCCTGGCCCTTTCTCGCCAGCGCTGCCCTGGTAGGTTCCTTGCTGGCAAAACGGCTACTGCTGGGCCAGTGGCCCCGCGTGCGCGCCGTGCTGCGCGGGTTGCGAGCCGCATGAGCTGCACCGTGCCGGTCGCGGTGGTGGTACCCTGCTTCCGCTGTACCGCCACCATCGGCCGGGCCGTGGCATCGGTGGCGGCCCAAAGCGCCCGCCCGGAGCAATTGATTTTGGTGGACGACGCCAGTGGAGACGGTACCGCTGCCGAATTGCAGCGCCTGCAAGCCAGCTACCCGCCGGGCTGGGTCGCCATCCTATCGCTGCCGTTCAACCAGGGCGCTGCCAACGCCCGCAACGCGGGCTGGCAGGCGGCCACCACCCCCTACCTTGCGTTTCTGGATGCAGACGACTCCTGGCACCCTGACAAGCTGGCTTTGCAACATGCCTTCATGCACGCCCACCCGGATATTGCGGTAACCGGGCACCGCTTTATTCAGGCCAACAGCAGCCCACCCGACTATCCCGCACTGGCGACATCAGCGCCAGCCCACCGCGCCATCGTGCCATGGCATGTGCTGCTGAAAAACCCCTTCATCACGCCCTCGCTGATGCTGCGGACTGCTATTCCCTGGCGCTTTCCGTCCGGGCAGCGGTACATGGAAGACCACCTGCTGCTCATGCAACTGGCCTTGCGGGGCCTGCGCATGGCCCGCATCGAGCTGCCCCTGGCCTGCATCCACAAAGCCCGCTATGGCGAAGCCGGTTTGAGTGCGAACATGGCGGCCATGCACCAGGCCGAGCTGACCAACCTGACGCGGTTGGTGGACGAAGGCGACATTACTCGCATCACCGGCCAGCTCCTGCGTGTTTACGTGCGTTTGAAGTTCGTGCGCCGGCGGTGGCTGGTGGCAATGCAGCGAAGGTTCAGGACCTGATGCCTATCACCAACTTGAGTGCACACGCCGGTCCGCCGCAAGTGCTGGTGCTGCTGGCCACCCACAATGGCGAGCGCTGGATTGGCGAACAGCTCCGCAGCATCCTGGCACAGGAGGGTGTAACGGTACAGGTGTGGGTCAATGACGATGCATCCACCGACGCCACCCGCACGTTGGTGCAGTCGGTGGCGGCGGCGGATGCCCGCGTCATTTTGCTGCCCGCTGCTCCCGCTTATGGTTCCTCCGCCGCCAATTTTTTTGCCTTGCTCGAACAGCTCCAGTTTCTGCCCACCCCTCTGGCAGCCGTGGCCCTGGCAGACCAGGATGACCGCTGGTACCCCGACAAACTGCAACGTGCCCTGCAGGCCATGGCGTTGCACCAGGTGGCTGCGGTGTCTGGCAGTGTGATGGCGGTATGGCCCGATGGCCGGCAGCAACTGTTGCAGAAAAGCCAGCCGCTGCGTGCGGCCGACCATCTGTTTGAATCGGCCGGGCCCGGTTGTACCTATGTGTTGCGCGGTGATTTGGCCCAAAGTCTTTCGCAATGGGTGCGGACGCACCGCGACGCCTTGCGCCCGATTGCCTTCCACGACTGGTTCATCTATGCCTGGGCCCGAACCCAGGGGTATGGGTGGTGGATTGATGCCCGACCCTGCATGGACTACCGGCAGCACGACCAGAACGTACTGGGCGCCCGGACCGGCTTGCGGGGCTGGCTGCGGCGCGGCCAGATGTTATGGGGACCCTGGTACCGCGACCAGGTACTGGCCATCGCCCAGGCTTGTGGTGCAGACCAGCACCTGCTTGTAGAGCGGCTGAGGCGAGACGGCTGGAAAGACCGCTGGGCGCTGGTTTGGCAGGTCGGTTCAATGCGGCGCAGGCCCCTGGACCGGCTGGCGCTGGCTGCTGCACTCCTGCTTCGCAAAAGGGCGCGCCCATGACCCCCCCTCTTACCGTAGCCATCACCGGCGTCAACGGCTTTATTGGCCGGGCACTGGCGGCCCACCTGGTGTTAAAGGGCGTCAGGGTGCTCGGGTTGTCGCGCTGCGGGACCCAGGTTTTGGGCGTGGAAGACCGCCCTGTGGGCAATGCCCCCGATGTGCAGACGCTGGTGCAGGCCCTGCGCGGTGCCCAGCTGGTAGTGCACCTGGCCGCCAAGGCCCACCAGACCGATGCGGCAATGCTGCAGGACGACAGCCAGTTCGACGCCAACCTGCAGTTGACCGAAGCCCTGCTGCAGGCCAGCCAGCCCGCGGGAATACAGCGTTTTGTGCACCTCAGCTCCATCGGTGTGAATGGCCAGCGAACCCAGGGCCAGCCCTTTACCGAACGCGATGTTCCAGCGCCGGTAGAGGCCTACGCCCGGAGCAAATTGCGCTGCGAACAAAGCGTGTGGCAAAACCATGCCGAGACCGGCCTGCCCTGCGTGGTGTTGCGGCCACCGCTGGTGTACGGGCCGCAGGCACCCGGCAACTTTGGCCGGCTGGTGCGTTTGCTGGCCCGTGGCTGGCCGCTGCCACTGGCCGCCGTAGACAATCGCCGCCACTTTGTGGGTCTGGACAACCTGGTGGGTGCCATCACGCTGTGCCTGACACACCCCCTCGCCCAGAACCAGACCTTTCTGGTGGCCGACACCGAAGTCACCTCCACCCCTGACTTTCTTCGGCTCGCTGCAAAAGCCCTGCACCAGCCCGCCCGGCTCTGGCCCCTGCCCGTCCCTTTGCTGCGCGCAGCGGCAGGCATCGCCGGGCAGGCCCCCGCGGTTCAGCGGCTGTGCGACTCGCTGGAGGTGGACAGCCGCCATATTCGCGCTACCTTGGGCTGGCACCCACCGTTCACCCTGGCGCAAGGCCTGGTGCGTGCAGTGCAAACGGGCCACACGCCATGAAACGCACACTCGACCTCGCCATCGTCCTGCCCGCCCTGCTGCTGCTCGCGCTGCCCATGCTGCTGGTGGCGGTGCTGGTCAAGTACACATCGAAAGGCCCGGTGCTCTACTGGTCCGACAGGGTGGGCCGTGACAACCAAATTTTTCGCATGCCCAAGTTCCGCAGCATGCGCACCGACACGCCCGAGGTTGCTACCGACCAGCTGGCCAATCCACAGGCCTGGCTTACGCCGATAGGCCCGTTTTTGCGCAAAAGCAGCCTGGACGAGCTGCCGCAGCTCTGGAGCATTCTGCGCGGCGACATGAGCCTGGTGGGCCCGCGCCCTGCGCTGTTCAACCAGTACGACCTGATTGCCCGGCGCACCCAGGCCGGTGTGCACCGGCTGGCCCCGGGCCTCACCGGCTGGGCGCAAATCAATGGCCGGGACGAGCTGCCGCTGGCGACCAAGGTCGCCCTGGACACCTGGTACCTGCAGCACCGGTCGCTGGTGCTGGACCTGCGCATTCTCTGGCGCACCGCACGCAAGGTGCTGCACGCCGACGGCGTGGCCCACTGAACCTAAAATAGCGGGTTGCAGGCCAACTTTGGCCCGCCCTCTACCCTGCCGCACCCATGTCCGACCCCACCCTCCCCGCAGTGGCCCCCGCCGCTCCCGTTGACGAAAACCAGCTGATCGCCGAGCGGCGCGAAAAGCTCAAGGCCTTGCGCGGCACCGGCATTGCTTTCCCCAACGACTTCAAGCCCGGCCACCGCGCTGCCGCCCTGCACGCCGCACACGAAGGCCAGGACGCGCCCGCGCTGGAGGCGGCCAAGGTAGCCGTTACCGTGGCCGGCCGCATGATGCTCAAACGGGTGATGGGCAAGGCCAGCTTTGCCACGCTGCAGGACGGCAGTGGCCGCATCCAGATTTACGTTACCCGTGATTCCATCGGCGAAGCCGACTACGCCGATTTCAAACACTGGGACCTGGGCGACATCGTGGCCTGCGAAGGCACGCTGTTTCGCACCCGCACGGGCGAACTCAGCGTGCACGCCACCCGAATCCGCATGCTGACCAAAAGCCTGCGGCCGCTGCCCGACAAGTTCCACGGCATGGCCGACCAGGAAGTGAAATACCGCCAGCGCTACGTTGACCTGATCACCGATGAAGCGGCACGCAGCCGCTTCATCGCGCGCAGCAAGGCGGTCACCTCGATCCGCAACTTCATGGTGGCGCACGACTTTCTGGAGGTCGAGACGCCGATGCTGCACCCGATTCCCGGCGGCGCCAACGCGCGGCCGTTCAGCACCCACCACAACGCGCTTGACCAGCAGATGTTTTTGCGCATTGCGCCCGAGCTGTATCTGAAGCGCCTGATCGTCGGCGGCTTCGAGCGGGTGTTTGAGATCAACCGCAACTTCCGCAACGAAGGTATTTCGGTCCGCCACAACCCCGAATTCACGATGATGGAGTTCTACGCGGCCTACTGGAACTACCAGGACCTGATGGCATTTACCGAAGCGCTGATTCGCGACGTGGCGCAAAAGGCCGCCGGTTCGCTGCAGCTCAGCTACGGCGGCAAGCCGGTCGATCTGGCCCAGCCGTTCGAGCGGCTGACCATCCGCGAAGCCATCCTTAAGCACACCGAGGCGGGTGATAACGTGGACGACGCCACCTGGCTCACCAACGCACTCAAAAAGCTCGGCTTCAAGGAAGAGAAATACCGCCTCTCGGCCCAGTCATTGCCCAAGCTGCAGGTGATGTATTTTGAGGAAACGGTGGAAGACAAACTCTGGCAGCCCACTTTCATTTGCGAGCACCCGACCGAAATCTCGCCGCTGGCCCGCGCCAGCGACACCCAGCCCGAGATCACCGAGCGGTTTGAGCTCTACATCACCGGCCGCGAATTCGGCAATGGCTTCAGTGAGCTGAACGATGCCGAGGAGCAGGCCGCGCGCTTTCAGTCGCAAGTCGATGCCAAGGACAGCGGTGACGACGAAGCCATGTACTACGACCACGACTTCGTGCGCGCCCTCGAATACGGCATGCCGCCCACCGGCGGCTGCGGCATTGGCATCGACCGGCTGATGATGCTGTTGACCGACAGCCCCAGCATCCGCG
This sequence comes from Pseudomonadota bacterium, assembly GCA_040387875.1. Lineage (GTDB taxonomy): Bacteria > Pseudomonadota > Gammaproteobacteria > Burkholderiales > Burkholderiaceae_C > PCRC01. The sequence continues at coordinate 21,401 of JAZKCX010000006.1, forward strand.
ACGTGATTCTGTTCCCCGCACTGCGCCGCGAGGCCTGAAACGGCTGAAACAAGGGCTTTTTTAAATAAAATCTGCCACCAGCCGGCGGCATCATTCGATAGTTTGCTATTTATTAAGTAGCAAACCACTTCCTATCAAACGCTCTCAGCGCACCGGCTTGATGGCGCCGCAGTCAGCAGACAGCCACTTGCCCGACTGTTGCATGTCCAATTGCTCGGGCTTGCCGTTGGCCATCGTCTTGATTCTGAACTGGCCCTCGTAGGCCGTGGGGCTGCGCAGCGTCATGCTGCCTTCGCCGCTGGAGGGCGGGTTGTCCTTGCTGCCCTTGCAGCTGAAGGCCACCTTCAGGGTGTTGGGGCCGGTGCGTTGCACCGTTTGGGTACAGCCAGGCTCCTGCGGCAGCCGGTCCAGCTCGGCCTGCTCCTGGCTGATACAAATGCGCACCGTGTTGCCCTTGGGACCCATGCCCAGGCCCTGCTGCGCCATCATCTGTTCCATCATTTTTCGCTGCTCCGGCGGCATGCTGGCCAGGGACTGCTGCATCTGCGCCATGGCGCTTTCCATCTGGCCACTCTGCGACTTCATGGTGACGCCCTGCTCCCACAGGCCAGGGCGGATTTTCTGGGTCTGGGCCTGGGCACTGGAAGCGGCCAACATACTGCAAGCCACCAGCAGGCGGGTGGCAGTCCAACGGTATCGGGTCATGTCCAGAACTCCCCAAAAAAAGTGTCCCGCAAACAGCCTGCGCGGGGAAAAGCGGCAACATCGCCAAGCGCGTTTATGCTTTGCCCTGCCGCTGCCTGTCAAGTCCCCATGCCAAACTCTCCCACCCTGCCCTACCTGGGCCAGTACCCTGTGCCCGTGCTGGACCAGGTGCACGACCTGCTGGCCCGTGGCACGCTTGGCGCGCTGCTACTGAAAAAATACCCGACCTCCCACAGCGTGCGCACCGACCGCGCGCTGTACGACTATGTAGGCGAGCTCAAAAGCCAGTATTTGCGCAGCGCCGAGCCTTTAGCCAAAGTGGCGTTTGACAACAAACTGCATGTGATTGCGCATGCGCTGGGCACCCACACCACCGTGTCACGGGTGCAGGGCAACAAACTCAAGTCCAAACGCGAGATCCGCATTGCCACGCTGTTCAAGGACGTGCCGCTGGAATTTCTGCGAATGATTGCGGTGCACGAGCTGGCGCATCTGAAGGAAAAGGCGCACGACAAGGCCTTCTACAAACTCTGCCAGCACATGGAGCCCGACTACCACCAGTTCGAATTTGACCTGCGGCTGTACCTCACCCACCTGGAGCGGGTGGGGCCGCTGGAGTGGCCGTCGAACTAGGGAAGTAATCCCATCGCGTGCATATAGGCCGGCTCCAGCATCAGCGCATCCCAGTCGGGTGCCGGGGTGCGCGGCAGCAGGGCCAGGCGGCGTTCTTCGCTGGACTCCAGCATTTCCCATTCGCCCTTGAGTTGTGCTTCGGCCAGTCCGGCCAGCAGTTCATCCACCGGCCGGCCGTCGCCCACGCTCTGGTTGCACAGAAGCACCATGTCGCAGCCGGCATTCAGCGCTGCCACTGCCGCCTGCGCGTAGCTGACCTCCACGCCGTCGATGATGCGCGCACCGGCCATGCTGAGGTCGTCGCTGAAAATCGCGCCGCCAAAACCCAATTGGCCGCGCAGGATGAAGCTGAGCCACTTCTCCGAAAAGCCCGCTGGCCGCGCATCGACCCTGGGGTAGATCACATGCGCCGGCATCACGCTGGTGAGTGTGGTGTTGAGCCATTCGTAGGGCGCGGCGTCGTCGGCCAGAATGGCTTTGAGGCTGCGCTTGTCCATGGGGATGTCGGTGTGGGAGTCGGCCTTGACGAAGCCGTGGCCCGGAAAATGTTTGCCGCAGTTGGCCATGCCGGCCTGCAGCAGGCCGTGCATCAGGCTCTTGGCCAGCATCGCCACCATGCGCGGGTCGCGGGCGAAGGCACGGTCGCCAATCACACCACTGGCACCAAAATCCAGGTCCAGCACCGGGGTGAAACTGAAATCTACACCGCAGGCGCGCAGTTCCGATGCCAGTACATAGCCGCAGGCGGTGGCTGCGTTGGTGGCGGCCAGCGCATCCTTCATCCACAGCTCGCCGAGTGCCCGCATCGGTGGCAAATGGGTGAAGCCGTCGGTGCGGAAACGCTGGACCCGGCCGCCTTCGTGGTCAACGCAGATCAGCAGATCGCTCCGCACTTTTTTGACTTCGGCACACAACGCAGAGAGTTGCTCCCGGTCTTGCCAGTTGCGGCCAAATAGGATGATGCCGCCGACCAGCGGGTGTTTGAGGCGCTGGCGGTCGGTTTTGGTGAGGCGCAGGCCGGGGACGTCGATGATGACGGGAGAATGCATAAAAGTTCTTGTTAAGGGGGTGAGGTTTCGCCGCCGGGCCGCCCCAAGGCGAAACGCGCCCCCTGGTGGGGCAGCGAACCGCGCAGCGGCGGAGCGTGGGGGCCTTGTTCTACGACTACAAAACTGGCCGCGTAGTCGGTTTCATCGGTTACGGTGACGTGGGCAGTCAAACCCTGCGCGTCGAACCATTCTTTCAGGCCGCCGTGCAGCACGATGGCAGGTTTGCCGCTGGCCAGCTTGCCGATTTCGCAGAGCCGCCAGGTCATCGGCATGCGCATGCCCAGGCCGATGGCCTTGCTGAAAGCTTCTTTCGCAGAGAAGCGGGTAGCCAGGTAGCGCACGCCGCGCTCGGGCCAACGCGCACTGCGCATTTTCCAGGTGGCCATTTCGCCGTCGCTCAGAATTTTGGCCGCGAAACGCTCGCCGTGTTTGTCGAGCGAGGCCTGGATGCGGCGCACGTCGCAGATGTCGGTGCCTATGCCAAAAATCATTTCTGGAGACAGCTGAGGTAAGCCTGCACGGAAGCCGTGTAGCCCAGCTCCAGCGCATCGGCAATCAGCGCGTGGCCTATCGACACTTCCTGCACGCCGGGCACCTGCTGCACAAAGGCGGCGAGGTTGTCGCGGTTCAGGTCGTGACCGGCGTTCACGCCCAGCCCGGCATCGAGCGCGGCTTGCGCTGCGGCGGCATACACGCCCAGTTGGGCGGCCTGGTCGCGCGTGCCCCAGGCCTGCGCATACGGCTCGGTATACAGCTCGACCCGGTCGGCGCCCACCGCTTTGGCGGCGGCCATCGCTTCGGGCAGCGGGTCCATGAACAGGCTGACGCGCACACCCAGCGCCCGGCATTCGGCGACCAGCGGGCGCAGGCGCTCGGCGTCCTGCGGAAAATTCCAGCCGTGATCGCTGGTGAACTGGCCTTCGCCATCGGGCACGAAAGTGGCCTGCTGGGGACGGAATTCGCGCACGAAGTCCATCAGGTTGTGAAAGGGGTTGCCTTCGATGTTGTATTCGCGGCCAGGCCAGTCTTTCAGCAGCGCTGCCAGGTCGGCCACGTCATCCGCCCGAATGTGCCGCGCGTCGGGCCGCGGATGGACCGTGATGCCGTGCGCACCGGCCTGCAGGCACAGCGTGGCGGCGCGGGTGACCGACGGGATACCGAGGTGCCGGGTGTTGCGCACCAGAGCGACCTTATTGAGGTTGACGGACAGCGCGGTGCGAGTCATAGGAGCCTCCATAGCTGGAAAGCCGCCGCGCCGGGCCGCCCCAAGCAAGGCACGGACCCCTCGGGGGGCAGCAAACCACACGAAGTGGGGAGCGTGGGGGCCATATCCATCATAAATTCTGCAAGTCGACCATCATCTGGCGGGTATTGAGGGTTTGTCCGCCGCAATGGTAGTGCAGCAGGCTGCGCAACTGCGGCCGCAGGGCTTGCAGCACCGGGGCGCAGGCGCGCACGGTGGCGGCCAGCTTGGCTTCGGCCGGGCCGGGCGTATCGAGCGCGGCCTGCAGCGTAGCCCATTGCGCGCCGGCCAGGCTGCCGCGGTCATCGCTGTGGGCCCGGCGCAGACCACCTTCGGGCACCAGCACATAGTCAGCGTCCGGGTCCAGCGGTGCCAACGAGGCAGTCTGTACATCGAGCGACGGCAGCAGGCCGATTTCGCGCAGCAGCAGCAGCTCGAAAGCGCGCAGCACCAGTTGCAGGCCCTCGGCACTTCCACCCACTTCGGGCGCCAGCAGCGGCACGGTGGCGGCATAAATGTCGTAAAGCGGCGGGTGCGCGTCGTCACGGGCCAGAAGGCGCATCAGCAGTTCGTTGAGGTAGTAGCCTGACAGCAGCGCTGCACCAGAAGGCATGGTGTGGCCGCCCATCCATTCGGCGCCCTTCAAGGTGCGGATTTCACCGTCGCCACCAAAGGCGACTTCGAGCGGCTGCAGCGGCAGCAGCACCGGCCGGAAGTTGGACGCCGGCCGTTTGGCGCCCTTGGCCACCAGCGCGATGCGGCCTTGGTGGCGGGTGAACACCTCCAGAATCAGGCTGGACTCGCTCCAGTCGTAGCGGTGCAGGACGTAGGC
>JAZKCX010000006.1:25962-36352 GCA_040387875.1 Pseudomonadota bacterium
AACACCTTGGCGTCCATCAGCTTTTCCAGCTCGACCCGGGTCTCAGTCCCGATGCGCTTGATGCGCTCGCCCTTGTCGCCAATCACCATGGCCTTGTGGCCGTCGCGTTCGACCACGATGGTGGCGGCAATCTTCACCAGCCGCTTTTGCCCCTTGCGGGCGGGCGGCTCTTCCTCGAACTTGTCGATGATGACGGTAGATGTATACGGCAGCTCGTCGCCGGTCAGGCGGAACAGCTTTTCGCGCACCATCTCGCTGGCGAGGAATTTTTCGCTGCGGTCGGTGAGTTCGTCTTCGGCATAAAACCAGGGCTGCTCGGGCAGGTATTTTTCGCAGATGCCGAACAGGCGCTCGATGTCCTTGGCGTTCTTGGCCGACATCGGCACAAACTCGGTGAAGGCGTGGCGTTGCTGCATCTCCTGCAGCCAGGGCGCAATGTCGGCGCGGCGGGTCACCTGGTCGAGCTTGTTGGCCAGCAGCAGCGCGGGCGTGCCCTCTTTCAAAAGCGCCAGCACCTTGGCGTCGGCCTGGTTGAACATGCCAGCCTCCACCACAAATAGCACCAGGTCCACATCGCCCAGCGCGCCCAGCACGGTTTTGTTCAGCGAGTGGTTGAGCGCATTGCTGTGGCGGGTCTGGAAACCAGGGGTATCGACAAATACAAACTGCGTAGCGCCCTTGGTGTGCATGCCGGTGATGCGGTGCCGGGTGGTCTGCGCCTTGCGCGAGGTGATGCTGATTTTCTGGCCCACCAGCGCGTTGAGCAGCGTGGATTTACCGACGTTGGGTTTGCCAACGATGGCGATCAGGCCGCAGCGCTGGCCAGCCATTGCTTCGGGCACATTATTTTGGCCAAAAAAGGCGTCGGCCGGCGTCTCTTCTGGATTGTTTGCTTCTGTATTTATAGCGTTCATGGGGTCGGTCGGGCTTTCAGGTTGGCCAGCATGGCTGCGGCTGCAGCCTGTTCGCCGGCGCGGCGCGAGCCGCCGATCCCCCGTTCAATACGGTTCATCTCGGTCACCAGGCATTCCACGTCAAAGGTCTGGCGGTGCGCTTCGCCCAGCGTGGCCACTACACGGTACACAGGCAACTGCATCTTGCGCCCCTGCAGCAGCTCCTGCAACTCGGTTTTGGGGTCTTTGGCGGCGGCCTGCATGCCGGGGTTGATCTGCACGTCCTTGAACAGCCGCTCGACCAGCGCGCTGGCCGCACCAAAGCCGGCATCCAGATAGACCGCGCCAATCAGCGCCTCCAGCGCGTCGGCCAGAATGGACGGGCGCTTGTGGCCGCCCGAGCGCGATTCGCCCTCGCCCAGCCGCAGCACCGCCGATACATCGAGCTGCACCGCCAGCTGGTGCAGCGTGTCCTGCTTGACCAGATTGGCACGCACGCGGGAGAGTTCGCCTTCGGTCAGGCCGCCCAGGGCGCGGTACAGCAGGTCGGCCACCGCGAGGTTGAGTACCGAGTCGCCCAGAAACTCCAGCCGCTCGTTGTGGTCTATCGAAAAACTACGGTGGGTCAGCGCCCGCTCCAGCAGTGCAGGCTGCGCAAAATCGTGCTGCAAACGCGATTGCAGCAGCCGCAGGTCGGCCGGGTAAGTGCTGCCCACCACTAGCGGGAGCGGCCCGCGTACTTGATGACCAGAAACACCGGTCCGGCCACAGGAATTTCGCGGTTGTAGGCAAAACTGACAATGACCTTGTCGCCTTCCTTGGTGACAACCAGGTCTTTCGGCGCAACCGAGGTAATGTCGTCAATGGCGGTGGCGCTCTCGAAAATCTTGCGCACTTCGGCCACAGTGCTGCCGGCGCTGGCCTTATTGACCGCCTTCAGGATGGCCTGGTATTCAATGACGGTGGGCAGCGCCTGCGCGCCCAGCACGCCAATACACGCCACCAGGCCGCCGACGATCAGCAGGCCGAAAAAAGACAGGCCACGTTCACGGTTCCGCATCTACTTCTCCCGGTTTTTGTCTACGCAAAATCAGTCAAACGCGCCAATCCGCTTCAGGCTGGAGAAATTCATCCAGACAAAAAACGCCCGGCCCACAATATTCTGGTCGGGCACAAAGCCCCAGTAGCGCGAGTCCAGCGAATTGTCGCGGTTGTCACCCATCACAAAATAGTGGCCGGCGGGCACCTTGCAGACCACACCTTCGGCACTGTAATTGCAGTTCTTGCGGAATGCAAAGTCGTCCGCACCCGCCACAAAAGATGGCCGGTCGTCGTCGTTGAGCAGGCGGTGTTTTTTAATGCCACCGGGGCTCTCTTCAAACTGCTTGAAGTAACGCAGGCTGTCTTCGTCAAAAAAATCCGGCAGCTGGGTTTTGGTAACGGCTTTGCCGTTGATGGTCAGTTTTTTGTTCAGGTAGGCCACCTCGTCACCGGGCAGGCCGACCACGCGCTTGATGTAGTCCAGGCTGGGCTTGGGCGGGTAATGAAACACCATCACATCGCCGCGCGCTGGTGGCGTGCCGTTGGTGATTTTGGTTTTGATGACCGGCAGGCGCAGGCCGTAGTGGTATTTGTTGACCAGAATCAGGTCGCCGACCAGCAGCGTAGGAATCATGGAGCCCGAGGGAATCTTGAAAGGCTCAAACAGAAACGAACGCAGGATAAAAACAATGGCAATCACCGGAAACAGCCCGGCGGTCCAGTCCAGCCACCAGGGCTGCATGATGAGCCGGGCCTTGGCGTCGGCCAGGTTGCCCTCACCCTGTTGTATGCCCTGGGCGGCCAGTTCGGTGCTGCGCTTGTGGACCTGCGCTTCAAAAGCCTGGGCCTGGGCGCGGCGCTTGGGCAGGAAATAAAAGCGCTCGGCCAGCCAGTAGATGCCGGTCACCAGCGTGGCCATAAACAGCAGCAGCGAAAAATTGCCTTCCAGAAAGCCGGAGTACCAGGCACCGGCGTAGCCAACAAACGCCGCCAGCACCAGAGCAGTGATCGCCTGGATCATTGTGTGACTCCGCAGCGCTCAAACTGCGCGCCCAAGCCGCCGCGCCGGGCCGCCCCAAGCAAGGCACGGCCCCCTCGGGGGGCAGCGCAGCACACGAAGTGGCAAGCGTGGGGGCTCATTCTTCCACCTGCAAAATGGCCAGGAAGGCCTCCTGTGGCACTTCGACCGAGCCGATCTGCTTCATGCGTTTTTTGCCTGCTTTTTGTTTTTCAAGGAGTTTGCGTTTGCGCGAAATATCACCGCCGTAGCACTTGGCCAGGACGTTCTTGCGCAGCGCCTTGATTGTCTCACGCGCAATGATGTTGACCCCGATCGCCGCCTGGATGGCAACGTCGTACATCTGGCGCGAAATGATCTCGCGCATCTTGGCCACCACCGCCCGGCCACGGTACTGGCTTTGGGCCCGATGCAACATGATGGACAGCGCGTCCACCTTTTCGCCGTTGAGCAAAATATCGACCTTGACAATGTCGGCTGCGCGGTATTCCTTGAACTCGTAGTCCATGGATGCGTAACCCCGGCTCACACTTTTGAGCTTGTCAAAGAAGTCCAGCACGATTTCAGCCAGCGGCATCTCATACGTCAGCACCACCTGGCGGCCCTTGTAGGCCATGTTGATCTGCACGCCGCGCTTCTGGATGGCCAGCGTCATGACCACGCCCACGTACTCCTGCGGCATGTAAAGGTGCATGGTCACGATGGGTTCGCGGATCTCGGCCATCTTGCCCACGTCAGGCATCTTGGACGGGTTTTCGATCATCACCACTTCGCCGCCGTTTTTCATCACCTGGTAGACCACGCTGGGCGCGGTGGTGATCAGGTCCTGGTCGAACTCGCGCTCCAGCCGCTCCTGCACGATCTCCATGTGCAGCAGGCCCAGAAAGCCGCAGCGAAAGCCGAAGCCCAGCGCCTGGCTGACTTCGGGCTCGTAGTGCAGCGAGGCGTCGTTGAGCTTGAGTTTCTCCAGGCTGTCGCGCAGCGAGTCGTACTCGCTGGCCTCGGTCGGGTACAGGCCGGCAAACACCTGGGGCTGGATTTCCTTGAAGCCGGGCAGCGCCTCGGTGGCGGTGGCCGCCACGCCGCCGCTCCCGGGACGGATCAGCGTGACGGTGTCGCCCACCTTGGCCGCCTGCAACTCCTTGATGCCGGCAATGATGTAACCCACCTCGCCGGCCTCCAGCGAGGTGCGCGGCTCGTTGGCGGGGGTGAAGACACCCAGGTTGTCGGCGTTGTACATGGCGCCGGTGGCCATCATCTTGATACGCTCGCCCTTGGCGAGACGGCCGTCGACCACCCGTACCAGCATGACCACACCCACATAGGTATCGAACCAGCTGTCCACGATCATGGCCCGCAGCGGGCCGTTGGGGTTGCCCTTGGGCGGCGGAATGCGGGCCACCACGGCCTCGAGAATTGCGTCGATGCCCATGCCGGTCTTGGCTGAGCAGGGAATCGCGTCGGCAGCGTCGATGCCAATCACATCTTCAATTTCGCTGCGCGCGTTCTCGGGGTCCGCGTTGGGCAGGTCCATCTTGTTGAGCACTGGCACCACTTCCACACCCAGGTCGAGCGCGGTGTAGCAGTTGGCCACCGTCTGCGCTTCCACGCCCTGCGATGCATCCACCACCAGCAGCGCGCCTTCGCAGGCGGAGAGTGAACGCGAGACTTCGTACGAGAAGTCCACATGGCCCGGTGTATCGATCAGATTGAGGTTGTAGACCTGCCCGTCTTTGGCCGTGTATTTGAGCGCAGCGGTCTGCGCCTTGATGGTTATCCCACGCTCTTTTTCCAGGTCCATGGAGTCGAGCACCTGCGCTTCCATCTCGCGCGCTTCGAGTCCACCACAGCGTTGAATCAGGCGGTCTGCGAGCGTCGATTTGCCGTGGTCAATGTGGGCAATGATCGAGAAATTTCTGATGTGGTTCATCAACGAAGAGCTTCAAGTGATTGAATTGAAAAGGCTGCAGACAAGAAAAAAGGGCGCGTCATAGTCAGACGCGCCCTGAACCAACAATCTATGGCAACTGCGATAGTTGGAACTTCATTGTAGGCAAAAAGAGCGGTACGTACACCCCAAAACCCGGGCAAGAGGGGGCGTTGCTGCGTAGCAACAGGATAGTTATTCACAACTTATCAACATAAACGGTGGGTGACTGTTCGCACAACATGTGGGCGAACTGTGGATCAACGGTGGACAGCCTGCTTGTATCCCGTATCGTGGATTCCAGAATCCTCGATATGCATAAAACGAGCTTTCGTTGCTGTGATTTTAACCAAAAATGACATGAGACAAAGCGATGTGAGTAACTGCACACATGGGAAAAGACTTCTTTTGCCCTGCGGAAAAAATATCTGTGCCTGTGGTTTTCTCATAAAAAACCCCCAAACCCGAGTCCGGGTTGGGGGCTTAGGACCGGTTGGGACCCGTCAGCGCAAAGTTAAATCCTTCAGCGGGCCGACGGGCGAATCAGCGCAAACTGGGCCAGATCGCCGCGGCGAAACAGCACGTTGGCAGGCTTGGTTTTATCGAGCTTGGCCACCGCCGCCTCGAACTGCTTGACGTTGGCTACCTCAGTATTGGCCACCTGGGTAATGACGTCGCCTTCACGCAGACCCGCGCGGGCTGCGTTGTCGGTAGCAGCCGAAACACGCACACCGCCTTTGAGCTTGAGCTCGGTCTTCTGCGCGTCGGTCAGGTCGCTCACTGCCAGCCCCAGCGCCTGGCCTACGGCCGAGGGTTTGGGAGGTTCAGGCTTGTCGGCCACTTTTTTGGCTGGCTTTTCGGGCTCGATCTCGGCAATCACCACGCTCAGGTCTTTGCTGGTGCCCCGGCGGAACACGGTCAGCGTGCTTTTGGTGCCGGGCTTGGTGTTGCCCACCAAGCGCGGCAGATCGCTGGACTTGTCGATGGTCTTGCCATCGAACTTGGTAATGATGTCGCCGGCTTCCACACCGGCCTTGTCGGCTGGCGCACCACTTTCGACATTGCGCACCAGCGCGCCTTGCGCACGACCCAGCCCAATCGACTCGGCCACGTCCTTGGTGACCTGGTCAATCTGCACACCAATGCGGCCACGCAAAACCCGGCCGGTGCTGCGCAGCTGCTCGGCCACGCGGCTGGCTTCGTCGATGGGGATGGCGAACGAGATGCCCTGGAAACCGCCCGAGCGCGAATAGATCTGGCTGTTGATGCCGACCACTTCGCCACGCATATTGATCAGCGGACCACCCGAGTTGCCGGGGTTGATGGCCACGTCGGTCTGGATGAAGGGCAGATAGTCGCCGGTGTCGCGCTGCTTGGCGCTCACAATGCCGGCGGTCACGGTGTTCTCCAGGCCGAAAGGCGAGCCAATCGCCATCACCCATTCGCCCACCTTCAGGCGGCTGACGTCACCGATCTTGACGGCTGGCAGACCCGTGGCCTCGATCTTGACCACGGCTACGTCGGTGCGCTTGTCGGCGCCCACAATGCGGGCCTTGAACTCGCGGTTGTCGGTGAGCGTGACCAGCACCTCGTCGGCGCCTTCCACCACGTGGGCGTTGGTCATCACAAAACCGTCGCTGGTCAGAATGAAACCGGAGCCCACACCGCGTGGCTTGTCTTCGTCGGGCTGGGGCGGCTGCGGCCCCTGGCGCGGGGCAGGCTTGGGCATGTTGGGGAAACGGTCGCCAAAGAAACGGCGGAACAGCTCCTGCATCTCATCTTCGCCCGGGCCCCCTGCGCCCACCTTGACTTTTTCTACCGTGCGGATGTTCACCACCGCCGGGCCGACCTGCTCCACCAGGTCGGTGAAGTCGGGCAGGCCACGCGGCGTGGGGGCCGACTGCGCCGAGATGGGCTTGGTGGGCATCAGCGCCACCGTGGCGCCCACGGCCAGCACACCTACCAGGGCGTAGGAGCGAAATTTCTTCCAATCGATTCGAATCATCGTCGACCTTTCTTCAAACTACTTCTTGCGCTCAAGGCTTTGCGCGAAGGCCTGCAGCGTCTGCGCCGGCACCTCGCCCACGGCCGTCAGCCACCAATCGTTGACCCTGCGGGTCAGGGTCTGGGTTGCCCCAATCGACAGCGCGGCTTCCCGCGCGTGCCGCTGGGCATCAAAAGGCTCGACAAACAGCGAGACCGAGGCCAGCCCATCCGAGAAAACCCACTGCATCGCGTTCTGGGCGGCCTGCGCACTGGCAGACGCAGCCGACGCCACTGGACGCCGGTAACAGCTGATGGACTTGAAGCCGGCCACCGGCGATTTCAATGCCCAGCCCTCCGCCGATGCGGTGGTTTTTGACAAATTCGACTTTTCGACGCGGTAGCCTTCGGTGCGCGCCATCTGCTGGGCCAGCTTGTCCATGCGCACCGGCGCATCCAGCTGCAGCTCGGAAAACGCGGCCTGCTCCAGCACGGTGCCATCAACATCCAGCGTTTGCAGCTTGACCACCAGACCCGATTTTTTCTCGCTCCAGACGCGGTAGCCAAAACGCAGGTTGTCCTTGGGCTTGAGCAACAGCACATCGGCGTCGTGGCCGGCCACACGTTCGGTGGGGTCGGCATGGAGCTGGCGCACCATGTAGAAGTCGGGAATCGCCGCGTTGCTGGACAGCAGCAGGCCGGGGAACAGCCCCAGCGACTCGCGTTTGTCGCTGCGCACCACGCCGGCATCGGGATGAAAGGTGGTGACCTGGTCGTTGTGGCGGAAAGTAAAGCGGGGCCGGCCCGTCAGCGCCTCGACCCGTTCGATCTGCTGCGTACCGTCGCAGACATGCCAGATGCGGGCGCTCGACATGCCCACCGCCGACGACACCACAAAGGTACCCACATAGGTGCGCCGGCGCGATGCCTCGTGCATGCGCAGCAACCAGTCGTTGATGGAGCGGTTCTCGGCCTGCGGCTGCGGTGCGGACGGCGCAGCGGCCGGCGTCTGGGCCACAGCCACGCCGGCCAGCAACCAGGCGGCTGAAAAAAGCCCCAGCAAACGCAACATCGGCAACTTCATGCAGCGGTGCGCGCCCTAGCGGGCTGCCCCTTCGAAGGTGGCATTGCGCAAAAATCCGGCCGGCATCTGCAAGGCAGAGGTTGCACCAAGCTGGCGGTGCGCGGCCAGCATGTCGTCCAGCCGCTGGTCGCGCAGCACCACGCCGTTGGGGCTGGCCACCAGCACCTGGCTGCTGGCCGGAGTCTGCGCCAGCACCGGTCCGCCCTGCGGGTTGGACCACAAACTTCCGCCCACCGTCCAGGCCAACACGCCCACGGCGGCGACAGACGCCACGCCCGCTACCATTTTCCAGCGCCAGAGCTGGTCGTTGGCGGCGTTTTTTACGTCAAATTGCCTTGTAGCCGTTGTATTTATTTGTTTTTCAGCTATCAAATCAGGAGTAACCACTGTGCGCAATGGGGCCGGTTCGGCCGCCAGGCTCTGCCGCAGACGGGCCAGAAAAGCGCTGTCATGCGCCGCATCGATCTGCAGGTCGGGCGCGCGCAGCACATCACCCACCAGGTGGTAGCAGTGCCAGGTGGCGGCGGCTTCCGGGTCTTGCGCGGCGTGCGCCATGGCCTGCGCAAAGGCATCGCCCTGCAACTGGCCGTCGGCCAGTGCCGACATCTGTTCGCGTACCTGCATTGTTTCGTCGTATTTCATTTCATCACCACCGCTTTCCGGTTTGGGCGTCCAGCATAGGCCTGACTTTCGCAGAAATTGCCTCGCGGGCCCGAAAAATGCGTGATCGCACAGTGCCAATCGGGCAATTCATGGCCTCGGCAATCTCTTCGTAACTCAGACCTTCGATCTCGCGCAGGGTCACGGCCTGCCGCAAATCCTCGGGCAAAGACTCCATGGCCGCGTTCACCACCTGGGCTATTTCCTTGCTGGCGAGCAAGGCTTCCGGCGTCTCGGTGGTGGTTAGTTCGCGTTCGGGCCGGTAAGTTTCATCATCGTCTTCGGCAGGTTTGCGGGCGCTCTCGTAAATCAGTGGGCTGCGGCGCATGTCGACCAGCGCCTTTTTGGCGGTATTCACCGCAATCCGGTACAGCCAGGTGTAGAACTGGGCATCGCCCCGGAACTGGTGCAGCGCGCGATAGGCGCGGATAAAGGTTTCCTGGGCAATGTCCTGCACCAGGTCGGCGTCGCGCACCATGCGGCCGATCAGCCGCTCGATGCGGCGCTGGTACTTGATGACCAGCAACTCAAAAGCCCGCTGGTCGCCGGCCACCGTACGCTCGACCAGCATGGCATCGCTGTCGGGTGCGGGCGGAGGCAAAACGGGGGTGGGGTCGGTCATGGCGGGCGGTGCAATGCAGCGCGGGTCAGACCGCTGCGCTGGCGGGCGAATATACCGCACGGCGCAGATCGTCCCAGCGCGGCGCTGCCATGCCCTTGTCCAGCCAAAGCCACAGGGGTGGGCCGGGCTGCTGGCAGTTCAGTAAAAGCGCCTGCTGCAGATCCAGGTGCACTGCGACCTGTTTCAGCGGCAACGGCGGTGCCGAACCTTGGGGCTGCCAGATCCATTGCGTGCCGTCGAACTGCAGCTCGCCTGCCGGACTGCGCAGCCACCAGCGCGTGGCCACCTGCCCTGCCAGCGCGGCGCAAACGCCCACCAGAGCCACCCGCCAGACCGCGCCGGGCGCGAAGGCAAACGCCAGCGTGGTCGCCAAACCCAGCAGCCATACCGCAAGCAAAAGCAGGCCCAGCAAACGCGAACGCCCCACCGGGTAAAAAACCGATGGGGCGCTGTGCATCGCTGGCGGGCAGCGTGGCGGAGCGGCGGCTCAAGCGAGCCGCTTGAACACCAGCGTGCCGTTGGTGCCGCCGAAACCGAAATTGTTTTTTACGGCCACGTCTATCTTCATGTCGCGTGCGGTGTTGGCGCAGTAGTCCAGGTCGCACTCGGGATCCTGGTTGAAGATGTTGATGGTGGGCGGGCTTTTCTGGTGGTGCAGCGCCAGCACGGTGAAAACGCTTTCGATGCCACCTGCGCCGCCCAACAAATGCCCGGTCATAGACTTGGTGGAATTGACCACGATTTTCTTGGCATGGTCGCCCAGCGCCGCCTTGATGGCGTTGCTTTCGTTGATGTCGCCCAGCGGCGTGGAGGTGCCGTGCGCGTTGAGGTAGTCCACCTGGTCGGCGTTCAGCCCGGCGTTGCGCAGCGCATTGAGCATGGCGCGGCGCGGGCCGTCCATGTTGGGCGCGGTCATGTGGCCGGCGTCGGCACTCATGCCAAAACCGGCCAGCTCGGCATAGATCTTGGCGCCACGGGCCTTGGCGTGCTCGTACTCTTCGAGCACCATGCAGCCGGCGCCTTCGCCCAGCACAAAACCGTCGCGGTCTTTGTCCCAGGGGCGGGATGCGGTTTTGGGGTCGTCGTTGCGGGTGGACAGGGCGCGCATGGCGGCAAATCCGCCAATGCCCAGCGGCGACACGGTGGCCTCGGCGCCGCCGGC
>JAZKCX010000007.1:0-6247 GCA_040387875.1 Pseudomonadota bacterium
CGTTTTTGCAGCGTGTACTGCACCACGTCGGTGTTGGCTTTGGCGAAAGCCGCCTCGCAATAGGCCAGATAAAATTCCCATATGCGCATAAACCTTTCGTCAAACCCTGCTTGTAGCACGCGCTGCTTTTCCAGCAGGAATTTCTCGCGCCAGCGCTTCAGCGTCTCGGCATAGTCCTGCCCAAACGCAAACTCGTCTACCACCTCCAGGCCGGCCGCATTGGCCGCCGCCCGGAACTCGCGCGGGCAGGGCAGGCAACCACCCGGAAAGATGTACTGCTGGATGAAATCGGTCGCGCCGATGTAGCGGTCAAACAGCGCGTCGTCGATCACGATGCTCTGAATGCAGGCGCGGCCACCGGGCTTGAGCAGCTTGCTCACGCTCTGGAAATACTGTGGCCAGTATTCGCGGCCCACGGCTTCGACCATCTCGATGGAGCAGATCGCATCAAAAGGGCCGTCGCTGATGTCGCGGTAATCCTGGAGTCTGAGGTCGGCCTGCTTGCCGGGACCGGACGGAATGTTGAATCTGGCCATGCGCTGGTTCGCAAACGCGAGCTGCTCGTGGCTCAGCGTCACGCCGGTGATGCTGGCACCAAATTCGGTGGCGGCCTTTTCCGCCAGTGCGCCCCAGCCGCAGCCGATCTCGAGCACCCGGTCGCCGGGTTTGGTGTTGACCATGCGCAGCGCGCGGCGCACCTTGGCGTGCTGGGCTTCCTGCATGGGTTTGTCCATGTCGCCCTCGAACCAGGCCGACGAATAGTTCATCGTGTCGTCCAGCCACAGCTCGTAAAAACTGTTGCCCAGGTCGTAGTGGGCCTGGATGTTTTTCTGGCTGTTGGTCTTGGTGTTGCGGTTCAGCAAATGCTTGATGCGGTAGACAAAGCGGCCCACCCAGGTGCCGTAGAACACCTCTTCCACCGCGTCGCGGTTGCCGATAAAAACCTTCAGCAGGTCGGTCAGGTTGGGCGTGGTCCAGTCACCGGCGATATAGCTTTCGGCAAAACCAATGTCGCCCGATTTCAGTGCCGCGCTGCAGACGTTCCAGTTCTTCAGCGTGATGCTGGCTGCCGGATGGTCGCCCGACAGATCCGACTGGCCAAAACGGTGCGAAAAGCCGTTGGGGAAATGCACCGTGAGGCTGCCATGGGTGAGCTTTTGCAGCAGCTTGACCGTGACGCGGGCAGAGGTAGGCGCACCGCGCGGCAGCGTAAAAGGAATGGCGGTGGAATTGGTGGCGTTCATGGTGCGGTGCCTGGGTAAATTAACGCGTGACAAACTGATCGGGCGGCGTGGGCTTGCCGATAAAACGAACCTTTTTCAGCCACAGTTTTGCGGCCTGCCAGTGAATACGGGCCACCACGCCAAAGGTCATGGCCGGGTAGCGCCACAGTGCATGGCGAATGGAGGCGGCAGTGACCGGCTGCAGCGTACCGCTGACGCTGGTCTGCAGCAGCGGCGCGCCGTCGGTGTCGTAGTCGATACGCACCACGGTTTTCTCCACGCCGTCGTGTGTGGTGCGCATGAAGCGGAAGCGGTAATTGCCCTCGACCTTGCAGAACGGCGAGACATGAAAAACCTTGTCGGCCACCATCTCGCGGCCGTACTGCGGTGCATCGAGCAGATAGCAGTGGCGCTCGCCAAAAGTGTTGTTCACTTCCACCACGATGCTGCGAAGGGAACCGTCCTTGCGGTGGCAGTACCAGAAGCTCACCGGCTTGAAGGTGTAGCCAAAAACACGCGGGTAGCAGTGCAGCCAGATTTCGCCGGTGGCATCGGTCACGCCTTCGCTCAGCAGGAGGCCGTCCAGCCAGGCCAGTGCGCCGCCGGTGGAAGCGTCGCGGCCATCGCCGTGGTCGCGGTCAAAAAAGCTCAGAAGGCCCCGGCGGTTGTAGGCCAGCTTGCCGGCGCCAACGCGGGCCATGCTGCGCATGGGCAGCATTAAAAAGTACGTGGGGTACGCAAACGCATTGACCGCAGGTCGCAGCCGGGTATGGCGCACTTGGCCAAACCCTAGCTGAGGGACCGCGGTCGTCGTGTTCACCGTGCGACCTTCGCTGTGTGCGTGTCGGCCTCAATCAGCAGCGCGCGCGCAGCCGCCAGGCCTGACTTCAAGCCGTCTTCGTGAAAACCATAGCCCAGCCAGGCACCGCAGTAGTAGGTGTGCTGCTGGCCCTGCAAGGCCTTGATCTCGCCCTGTGCACGAATGGCGGCGAGGTCAAAAACCGGGTGTGCATAGTGGAATTCGCCCATCACATACTTACGTTCTATCTCCCGCACCGGATTCAGTGACACCACCACCGGCTGGGTAAAGGGAATCGGCTGCAGCATGTTGATGAGGTAATGCAAACACACCTGGGCCTGCTCGCGGCCGGTGCCCTGCGCGCGCTCGTAGTTCCATGCGGCCCAGGCAATGCGTTTTTCCGGCAGCACGCTGGAATCGGTGTGCAGCACCGCACGGTTGGGGTGGTAACGAATAGCGCCCAGCGTGGACTGCTCGGCCGCACTGGGGTGGCGCAGCAGCGCCAGCGCCTGGTCGGAATGGGTGGCCAGCACCAGTTTGTCAAAGCGCTCGGCGTGGCCATCGGTGATGACGCGCACGCCGTCGCCGTCGCGCTCGATCAGCCGCACGGGCGTGTTCAGGCGTTTGTCGGCGACCTTGGCAACAATCTTTTCCACATAGTTGCGGGCGCCGCCCTTCACCGTGAACCAGCGCGGGCGTTTGCTGACCTGAATCAAGCCGTGGTTGTGGCAGAAGCGGATCATGGTGGCGATGGGGAACTGCAGCATCTGGTCGGTCGGGCAGCTCCAGATGCAGCCGATCATCGGCAGGAAATACCAGTCGCGGAACTCGTTGCTGAAGCGGTGTTCACGCAGAAAGTCGCCCAGCGGCTGGGCCAGCTCGGCCTCCTGGTTGGCTTCGGCAATGCGGGTGGCCAGGCGGTTGAAACGCATCAGATCGGCCAGCATTTTCAGAAAGCGGCCATTCACCAGGTTGCTGCGCTGGGCGAACACGCTGCTCAGGCTGGAGCCGCTCCACTCCAGCGTGCGGCCGCTGTCCAGCGCCCCCGGTACCTTCACCGAAAACGACATGTCCGAATGCGCGGTTTCCACGCCCAGCTCGGCAAAGAGATTGATCAGGTTCGGGTAAGTGCGCTCGTTGTAGACCAGAAAGCCGGTGTCGATGCCGTGCGTCACCTCGCCCTGCGGTGTGGGCAGGGTGATGTCTACCGTGTGGGTGTGGCCGCCGAAATAGTCGCCCGCTTCAAACAGGGTGATGTCGGCGCGGCCCTGCAGCGTGTGCGCAACTGCAAGGCCAGAGATGCCGGAGCCAACGATGGCGACTTTCATCGCGTGGCCCCTGAAGATAAAAATGTTGCGAAGCGCCCCGACGCGAAGGAGGGAGGGAGGGAGGAGGAGAAGACACGCCTCGGGATTTCAGCCGGGCCCCGTGGGGCAGCCGGAAGGCTTCGCAACAAAAAACCGTTATCCAGCGCCGAAGCGCCAGATGCCGATATGAGCGCAGGCCCGCGCAGAAAGTTCCAGCGTCTTGTCGAAGGACTCGTTTCAAAAATGGAGCAACGCGCAGGGCAAGCCATGAAATTCCAGAAAATTACCGATGAGTCGCATTATGACTGATTGGTAATTTTGTGCGGACTTTTGGCTGGAATTTACTTGCTAGCCAGCATCTGCTCAATCTGCGCTACCAGCGTGCGGTCTTGCGGATCGACTGCGCTGGCATGGCTTTTCACCGCCCGGCCATCGCGCGCCACCAGGTATTTGTGGAAATTCCACGCCGGTTGCTGGCCGGTTTTGGCCGCAAGCTGCTGGTACAGCGGGTTGGGGTTTTTGCCGCTCACGCTGGTTTTGGCCAGCATGGGGAATTTCACGCCAAAGGTGTTTTCGCAGAAATCGGCAATCTGTTTGTTGTTGCCCGGCTCCTGCGAACCAAACTCGTTGGACGGAAAGCCCAGCACCACCAGGCCGCGCTCGCGGTAGCGGTCGTACAGCGCTTCCAGTCCTTTGTACTGCGAGGTAAATCCGCAGTAGCTGGCGGTGTTGACCACCAGCACCACCTTGCCGGCGTACTGGCACAGGTTCTGCGGCTTTTCGTCCTGCAGCCGGGGAAAGGTGTGCTGCATCAGCGCCGGACAGGCCGGGCTGGTGGGTTCGGCTGCGCGCAGCGCCGGTGGCGCGAGCAGTCCCAGCAGAACCAAGGCAGAAAAAAGTGGAGTTTTCAGGGTAAACATGGCACAAATAGTAGACTTTTCTGCATGCGTGTGCAGCGCGGGGGCATGCATCCACAAGGAGTCGGCCGGCGTAATAACTATGTCAACCGGATGACCTGTAATCCCCATGACACGTGAATTGCTTAAAATATCAGCAGTTCTGAAAGACAACCATGCTTTATCCCGAACTTTTCAAGCAACTGGAGTCCGTCCGCTGGGACATGGACAAAGACATTCCCTGGTCGTCGTTTGATGCCAGCCAGCTCTCGGACGAGCAGGCCCAGACCATCAAGATGAACGCCATCACTGAGTGGGCGGCGCTGCCGGCCACCGAAATGTTCCTGCGCGACAACCGCGACGACAGCGACTTTTCCGCCTTCATGTCGATCTGGTTTTTTGAAGAGCAGAAACACTCGCTGGTGCTGATGGAGTACCTCAAGCGTTTCCGGCCCGACCTGGTGCCCACCGAGCAGGAACTGCACGACGTACGCTTCGAGTTCGACCCCGCGCCCAAGCTCGAAACCCTGATGCTGCATTTCTGCGGCGAGATTCGCCTGAACCACTGGTACCGCCGCGCTTCGGAATGGCACACCGAGCCGGTCATCAAGCACATCTACACCACGCTGAGCCAGGACGAGGCCCGCCACGGCGGCGCCTACCTGCGCTACATGAAACGCGCCATCAACAATTTCGGCACCGAAGCCAAAGCCGCTTTTGCCAAGGTCGGCGTGCTGATGGCCAGCGCCCGGCGTACCGCGCAGGCGCTGCACCCCACCAACCTCCATGTCAACAAAGACCTGTTTCCGCGCGACACCATCCAGAGCAGGCTGCCCAACCCCGAGTGGCTGGAACACTGGCTGGATACGCAGATCAAATTCGACGCCGTGTGGGAAACCAAGGTGGTTGAGCGCATCCTGCACAACATGAGCCTCTTGATGGAGCGCAGCTTCAACACCGTGCAGGAACTCAACCGCTACCGCAAGGAACTCGTCGCCACATTGGCGGTGCCCGCCGCCGCTGCGTCCTGATGGACGTGCCGAACGCCGGCAGCGCGCCCGCGTTTTTCCAGAAAATCGTGGCCCGTGCCGATGCCGCCGCTGCGGTGGCCGCCTTGCCGGGCCCAGTGGTTTTTACGAATGGCGTTTTTGATGTGCTGCACCGCGGCCACGTCACCTACCTGGCGCAGGCCCGCGCGCTGGGCGGCAGCCTGGTGCTGGGGATCAACAGCGACGCCTCGGCCCGGCGCCTGGGCAAAGGGCCCGAGCGGCCCCTGAACAATGAAGTTGATCGCGCAGTGATGCTGGCCGCGCTGGAATCGGTGAGCCTGGTGACCTGGTTTGACGAAGACACGCCGCTGGAACTCATCACCGCGCTGCGCCCCGACGTGCTGGTCAAAGGCGGCGACTACAACATGGACCTGCTTGCCGAAACCCAGGTAGTGCGCGCCTACGGCGGCAAAGCGTTGGCGATCCCGTTTGTGGACGGTTACTCCACCACCGCGCTGGTACGCAAGATTCGCGAAAATCCCGGCTAATTTTTAATCAAACTGGCCACTAGCCGGCGTGATTATTCAATAGTTCGCTATGAATATAGCAGCGTTTGTGCTGCGTCTCAGGCACCCACAGAGGCTTTCCACAGCGCGGTAATCGCGTCGCGCTGGCGCTGCAGCACCGCAGGTTCGACCTCGGTCGGTTCTTCATTGAGCCGTGCTTCGTGCTGGACCCGGCGCAGGTCGCGGTAGGCGTCGGCGGCGGCCACGCCCACACCCGGCGGCAGCAGACCGGCGTTTTCGGCCCGCAGCATCAGCGCGATATTGCCCACGTTGGTCACCAGCTCGGGATGGTCGGCCGCCTGCGACAGCACCAGAAATTGCATCGCAAATTCGGCATCGACCATGCCGCCGGTGCTGTGTTTCACGTCAAAGCGGCCCTTCTTCACCGGGTGGGCGGTGTGCACTTTCTCGCGCATCGCCACAATCTCGGCCGCCAGCGCTGTGCGGTCGCGTGGCGCGGTGATGAC
>JAZKCX010000008.1:0-4282 GCA_040387875.1 Pseudomonadota bacterium
TTTTGCCAGCGGCATGCGCGAGTACCAGAAGCTGCGCGAGCGCCGCATCACCGATTCGCAGTCGCTGCTGGAAGGCGCCCGCCGCGCCATGCGCGCCAGCTACCAGCGCGAGCTGGATGTAGCCGAAACCAGCCTGCCGTTTTTGGCCACCGTGGGCTCGGTCTCGCCGTATGTAGGCCTGTTCGGCACAGTCTGGGGCATCATGCACGCCTTCACCGGACTGGCTTCGCTGGAATCAGTCACTTTGGCCGCTGTGGCACCCGGCATTGCCGAGGCGCTGGTAGCTACCGCCATTGGCCTGTTTGCAGCCATTCCGGCGGTGGTGGCCTATAACCGCTTCTCGCACGACGTGGACCGCGTGGCCAACAGCCTGGAAACCTTCATGGAAGAGTTTTCCAACATCCTGCACCGCAACCTGGGCGCCCAGGCGCCTGCTGCTGCGGCTGCTGCCTGACCCTCACTCCGACCCGAGGAATACGCCATGCCCGCAGTCTCGTCCAGAGGTCGAGGAAGACGCGCCGTGAGTGAGATCAACATGGTGCCCTTCATCGACGTGATGCTGGTGCTGTTGATCATCTTCATGGTGACCGCTCCGCTGATCACGCCCAGCCTGATTGACCTGCCCAGTGTCGGCAAGGCCAACAAGCAGCCTGACAAGGTAATCCAGATCATCATCGACAAAAACGAAGCGCTGGAACTGAAGGTGGGCAACAAGTCCAGCCCGGTCACCAGTGCCGACCTGCTGGCTTCGGTGCGCAGCGCCCAGGACGGCAACGCTGCCACGCCGGTGGTCATCAGCGGCGACCGCAACGTCAAATACGAAAGTGTGGTCAAGGTCATGGACACCCTGCAGCGCGCCGGTATACAGCGCGTGGGGCTGTCGGTGAAACTGTCCAATTGAGCGTGTGTTGATGACCGTAGAAGTCAACCGCCTCGAATTTTTCCCGCCTCCGCAGCGCCGCACAGGCCGTGCCTATGTGCTGGCTCTGCTGGCGCACGCCGTGCTGCTGGCAGCGCTGACCTGGGGTGTCAACTGGAAACGCCAACCGCAAACCGTGTCGGTCGAGGCCGAACTCTGGTCTACCGTGATTGCCCAGGCCGCACCGAAGCTGGTGGAGCCGCCTCCACCACCGCCCCCTCCTCCCCCACCACCGCCCAAACCGGTGGTGAAGCCGCCGCCCCCACCGCAGGTGAAAGAGCCGGAGGTGCGCAAACCGGAACCGGTGGCACCCGATCCACAAATTGCGATTGAAAAAGAGCGCAAGAAGCTGGAAAAGCTCGAAAAGGAAAAAGAGAAAAAAGAGCGCGAAGAGCTGAAGAAGCAGGAAATCGCAGAACAGAAACGCCTGGAGAAAGAGCGCAAAGAGCAGGAGCGGGTGGAACGCGAGGAGAAGAAGCGCCTGGAAGCACTGGAGAAAGAACGCCAGCGCCAGGAAGCAGAAGCCAAGGAGAAGGCCCGCCAGGAAGCCATCAAGGCCGCCGAGCGCGCTGCCGAACGTTCAGCCGCTGTCCAGCGTATGGCCGGTTTGGCCAATGCCACCGGTGGCCCCACATCGGTGGGTACGGCCCAGCAGTCGTCGGGCCCATCGGCGGGTTACGCGGGAAAGATTCGCGCACTTTTGCGGCCCAAAATCGTGTTCCCTGACAACCTGCCAGGCAACCCGCAGGCCGAAATCGAGGTACGCACCTCGCCCGATGGCAGCGTACTCAGCCGCCGCATCGTGCGCTCCAGCGGCGTACCGGCCTGGGACGACGCGGTGCTCAAAGCCATCGACAAAACCGACCGTTTCCCGCCCGATACCGACGGCGACGGCAAGGTGCCGCCGCAGCTTGTCATTACCTTCCGGCCCAAAGACTTCTGAGCGGCGGCAACGCTGCGAACAAAAAACGCGGCCTGCGCCGCGTTTTTTTATGCCCGACTACCGCCGGTTTTACTCGTAGACAATGGCGGCCTGCCCCTGGTCAGCCTGTACCGTCCAGCTTGCGAGCGCCGCATCGGTGGGAAAGAAACGTGCGTTATCGCCCAGCTGGATTTCGGCTGTCGCTGTATTGCGCCGCACCGCCAGCCGCACCGGCAGGCCACGCACCAGCTCACCCTGCTCGGACTGCTCGCGCCGCGCCGGGAAATCACGCACCAGGCGCTGGATGTCCGGCGCCTTGCCGTTCACAGCCACCCGCAAAAATTTGCCGAAACGGCAGCGCGCCGAGGCCAGGTCCCAGACCTGCTGGATCGAGAGCCGGAAGCCACCAGAGAAGCGGTCGGGCTGCAGCTTGCCCATCACCACGATCAGTTCGTCGTCCTTCAGCACGCCGCGGTTGGCGTTGAGCACGGCCTCGTCGGCCGTGGCCTCGATCATGGCCGACTTGTCGTCGAGCTTGAACAGCGCCAGTTTGCCGCGCTGGCCGTTAATGACGCGGAAATCGCTGACGATACCGGCCAGCAACTGTGGCTCGCGGCTGTCGACCAGATCGTCGATCTGGCGTTTGACGAACTGCCGCAGCTCGCGCGCCACTTCATCGAACAGATGGCCCGACAGGTAAAAACCCACAGCGGTTTTTTCAAACGTCAGCCGCTCTTTCACGCCCCAGGGTGTGGCCTCGACCAGATCAGGCTCCTGCGTACTGGCGGCGTGTGAATCCATCATGTCGAACAGGCCGCCCTGATTCACGTTGGCAGCGGCGGCATTGGCAAAATCGAAAGCCCGGTCGACCGACGCCATCATGGCCGCGCGGTTCAGTTGCAGCGCATCGAAAGCACCCGCCTTGATCAGCGCCTCCACCGTGCGTTTGTTGATACGGCTGCGGTCCACCCGCACACAGAAATCGAACAGGCTGGTGAACGCACCGCCCTCCTGGCGCGCCGCGACAATTGCTTCGATCGCTTGCTGGCCGGTGCCCTTGACCGCACCCAGCCCATAGCGGATCACCTTGTCCGAGACCGGCTCGAAGCGGTGTACGCCGCGGTTCACGTCGGGCGGCTCGAAAGTCATACCCATCTTCACCGCGTCTTCGAACAACACCTTGAGCTTGTCGGTGTCGTCCATTTCCACCGTCATGTTGGCGCAGAAAAACTCGGCGGTGTAGTGCACCTTGAGCCAGCCGGTGTGGTAGGCCAGCAGCGCGTAGGCGGCCGAGTGCGACTTGTTGAAGCCGTAGCCGGCGAACTTCTCCATCAGGTCGAAAACTTCGTCGGCCTTGGTTTCGCTCAGCCCGTTTTTGCCGGCGCCTTCGCGGAAGACGGCGCGCTGGGCGTCCATCTCTTCTTTCTTTTTCTTGCCCATCGCGCGGCGCAGCAGGTCGGCGCCGCCCAGCGTGTAGCCGCCCAGGATCTGCGCCATCTGCATCACCTGTTCCTGGTAGACCATGATGCCGTAGGTCTCACTCAGGATGGCCTCGACGCGCGGGTCGGGGTACTCGACCGCCTCGCGGCCGTGTTTGCGCGCGATGTAGCTCGGGATCAGGTCCATGGGCCCCGGCCGGTACAGCGCGTTCATTGCGATCAGGTCTTCCAGCCGGGTGGGCCGGGCATCGCGCAGCATGCCCTGCATGCCGCGGCTTTCAAACTGGAACACCGCCTCGGTCTTGCCATCGGCAAACAGCTTGTAGGTGGCCGCGTCGTCCAGCGCCAGGTTCTCGAAGGCAAAGTTCTCCTGGCCCTTGTGGCGGGCGCGGATGAAGTCTTTCGCAATCTCCAGAATGGTGAGCGTGGCAAGGCCCAAGAAGTCGAACTTCACCAGGCCGATAGCCTCCACGTCGTCCTTGTCGAACTGGCTCACCGCCGAGTCGCTGCCGGGCTGCTGGTAGAGCGGACAAAAGTCGGTCAGCTTGCTGGGCGCGATCAGCACCCCACCGGCATGCATGCCGACGTTGCGGGTCAGACCTTCGAGCTTTTGCGCCAGCGCCAGCAGGGTTTTGACATCGTCTTCCTTGGCAAGCCGCTCGGCCAGAATCGGCTCGGCTTTCAGCGCGCCTTCAATCGTGATGTGCTGGCCCGGCTTGTTGGGAATCAGCTTGCTGATGCCGTCGCAAAAGGTGTAGCTCATGTCCAGCACGCGGCCGACGTCGCGGATGGCGGCGCGCGCGGCCATGGTGCCGAAGGTGACGATCTGGCTCACGGCGTCCTTGCCGTATTTCTGCTTGACGTAGTCGATCACCCGGTCGCGGTTTCCCTGGCAGAAGTCGATATCGAAGTCGGGCATCGAGACGCGGTCGGGGTTCAAAAACCGTTCGAACAGCAGGTTGTACTGCAGCGGGTCGAGGTCGGTGATTTTCAGCGCATAGG
>JAZKCX010000009.1:0-6467 GCA_040387875.1 Pseudomonadota bacterium
ATCGCAATGTTTTCCAGTTGCGTATCCAGCGCAGTGCCCCCATTGCCCGGGGCAACGTAGACCGCCTGCACCTTGGGCGACTGCCCCAGCTTCCAGGCCAGCGCATGCTCGCGCCCACCGCCGCCAATTACCAAAACTTTCATTAAATTCTTCCTGTCTATTCAAAATCAATACAGATGCGCCGCCGCGCCGGGCCGCCCCAAGCAAGGCACGGCCCCCTCGGGGGGCAGAGAGCTACACGCAGTGCGCGAACGTGGGGGCTTCATTACAGTGCTGCGTTGTGGAAGACGTTCTGCACGTCGTCCAGTTCTTCCAGCGCATCAAGGATTTTTTGCATTTTCGCGGCATCGTCGCCAGCGAGTTCAATTTCGTTCTCCGGCCGCATCGTCACTTCCGCGATCTCGGGCATCAGGCCCGCCGCTTCCAGCGCATTCTTCACCGCCTCAAATTCGGCCACGCCGGTCAGCACCTCGATCGCGCCATCATCATCGGCCACCACATCGTCGGCGCCGGCCTCCAGCGCCACTTCCATTACCTTGTCTTCGCTCGTGCCCGGCGCAAACACCAGTTGCCCGCAGTGTTTGAACTGAAACGCCACCGAACCGTTGGTGCCCATGTTGCCGCCGTACTTGTTGAAGGCGTGGCGCACCTCGGCCACGGTACGCACATGGTTGTCGGTCATGGTGTCCACAATAATGGCCGCGCCGCCTATGCCGTAGCCCTCGTAGCGGATTTCCTCGTAGTTCACGCCCTCGGCATTGCCGGTGGCCTTGTCGATGTTGTACTTGATGCGGTCGGCTGGCATGTTGGCGCCTTTGGCCTTGTCCACCGCCAGCCGCAGCCGGGGGTTGATGCCCAGGTCACCGCCACCGGCCCGGGCCGCCACGGTAATTTCCCGGATGATGCGCGTCCAGATCTTGCCGCGCTTCTCGTCCTGCCGGCCCTTGCGGTGCTGAATATTCGCCCATTTACTGTGTCCGGCCACAACGAATCCTTCTAATTGATTTAATCTACAGTTCCGATTTTACTTTTCACCCCAGGATCCCCCGCCATGGCCGAACCCCTGCTGATTGCAAAGAATGCATCCACCGAGTGCCTGCTGTTGCCCGGCCTGGCCAACCGCCACGGCCTGATCACCGGCGCCACGGGCACCGGTAAGACCGTGACGCTGCAAACGCTGGCCGAAAACTTCTCGAAAATCGGCGTACCGGTCTTCATGGCCGACGTCAAGGGCGACCTGACGGGCATCAGCCAGAAGGGCAGCATCAGCGAAAAGATGGCCGGCATCCTGAAAGAGCGCGGGCTGGAGCAGCCGACCGCGCTGGCCTGTCCGGTGCAGCTCTGGGACGTGTTTGGCGAGCAGGGCCACCCGGTGCGCGCCACCGTGTCCGACATGGGCCCGCTGCTGCTGGGCCGCATGCTCAATCTCAACGAAACGCAGAGTGGCGTGATGAACCTGGTGTTCAAGATCGCCGACGACAACGGCCTCTTGCTGCTCGACCTGAAAGACCTGCGGGCGATGCTGCAGTACCTGGGCGACAACGCCAGCGAGTTCCAGACCAGCTACGGCAACATCAGCGCCGCCAGCGTGGGCGCCATCCAGCGTGGCCTGCTGCAGATCGAGAGCCAGGGCGGCGACAAGTTTTTCGGCGAGCCCATGCTCAACATCAGCGACTTCATGCAGACGGTCGATGGCCAGGGCGTGGTCAACGTGCTCACGGCCGACAAGCTGATGAATTCGCCCCGCCTGTACGCCACCTTTCTGTTGTGGATGCTGTCCGAGCTGTTCGAGCAGTTACCCGAAATCGGCGACCCCGAAAAGCCCAAACTGGTGTTCTTTTTCGACGAAGCCCACCTGCTGTTCAACGAAGCGCCCAAGGTGCTGATCGAGCGCATCGAACTGGTGGTGCGGCTGGTGCGCTCCAAGGGCGTGGGTGTGTATTTCGTTACGCAGAACCCGCTGGACATTCCCGACAGTGTGCTGGCCCAGCTCGGCAACCGGGTGCAGCATGCGCTGCGCGCCTTCACCCCGCGTGACCAGAAAGCGGTGAAAGCCACCGCCCAGACCATGCGGCAAAAGCCCGGCCTCGACATTGAAACCGCCATCACCGAGCTGGCCGTGGGCGAGGCGCTGGTCAGCCTGCTCGACCCGAAGGGCCGGCCCAGCATCACCGAGCGCGTGTATGTGCTGCTGCCCGGCAGCCAGCTCGGCCCCATCACGCCGCAGCAGCGCCAGCAACTGCTGCAGGGCTCGCTGGTGGCCGGCGTGTATGAAAAAGAGGTAGACCGCGAATCGGCGTTTGAGAAGCTCAGCGCCCGTGCTGCCGCGTCGGCCACCCCCCCAGGGTCAGCGGGCAAGCCCGGCGCAGCAGCGCCCGACGAAGGGGGCGGCATGCTGGGCGGCATCAGCGACGTGTTATTCGGCTCCACCGGCCCGCGCGGCGGCCGCCACGAAGGCCTGGCTACTTCGATGGCCAAATCGGCCGTACGCACCATGGGCAGCACGGTCGGCCGCGAAATTATTCGGGGCGTGTTGGGTGGGCTGTTTGGTGGCCGTAAGCGCTGAGCCGAGGCCGATGCCCTACTGGCTGATGAAATCCGAGCCCAATGAATGCTCGGTCGACGACGCGCTGGCCGCACCCAGCGCCACAGTGCCCTGGGTCGGCGTGCGCAACTACCAGGCCCGCAATTTCATGCGCGACGCCATGGCGGTGGGCGACGGCGTTTTGTTCTACCACTCCAGTTGTGCCGAGCCGGGCATTGTGGGCATCGCGCGGGTGGCGTCTGCTGCTTACCCGGACCCAACCCAGTTTGACCCGGCATCGCCCTACTTCGACGCCACCGCCCAGCCCGATGCACCGCGCTGGCTACTGGTGGACGTGCAGGTGCTGCGCAAGATTCCCACCATCACCCTGCCCCAATTGCGCGCCCGGCCCGAACTGGCCGAGATGCTGGTGTTGAAACGGGGCAACCGCTTGTCTATTACCCCAGTGGAAGCAAGGCATTGGCAGGCCATCGTTGGCTAGTGCCCCAGAATCCCCCCAATGCTCTCCCTCGTTTTTCGCAAGCGCTGGCTTGCCGCCCTGGCGCTGGCCGCCACCCTCGCATCCCCTGTCAGTCAGGCCGCGCCCTACACCCCTGCCAACGATGCCGAAGTGGTCGAGCGCCTGCCGCTGAGTGCCAGCGACCCGTCCATCCGCCGGGTGGATTCGCTGCGCAAACAACTCGCGGCCCGGCCCGACGACGCTGCGCTGCGAATCGAAATTGCGCGCCGCTACTTTGACCTGGCCGGTGCGCAGGGCGACCCGCGCTACGTGGGCTATGCCGCTGCGGCCATAACGCCACTGGCCGACAGGGCGGCCGACAACGCCAGCTACTGGCTGCTGCTGGGCATGGTGCAACAGTACAGCCACGAATTCGACAAGGCGCTTGTCAGCCTGCACCGCGCCAACGACATCAACCCGCGCGATGCCGACGCCATGGCCTGGCGCGCCGCCATCTACATGGTGCAGGCCCGCTACGACAAGGCCCGCGCCGAATGCACGCAGATGGCGCCGCTGGTCGACCCCTTGCTGGCGGCTGGCTGCAGCGCCTACGTGCGGGCCGCCACTGGCGAGCTGGCGCCGGCCTATGCCGATCTGCGGAGGGCCTTGGATGCCGCTGGCAACGCACCGCCCGAGCTGAAGTTGTGGGCAGCCACCCGGTTGGCCGAAATGGCGCAGCGGCTGCAGCAACCGGCAGCGGCCGAGGCGCATTTCAAACGTGCGCTGCAACTGGGCATTACCGACCAGTTTCTGCTGGCCGCCTATGCGGATTTTTTGCTCCAACAGCAGCGCCCGGCCGAGGTGATGGTTTTGCTGGCCGACTGGGAGCGTTCCGACGTCTTGCTGTTGCGCCTGGCACTGGCCGGGCAGGCAACCAAAGACAGCCGCGCTACGGCCTGGGCCAAACAGATGCGGGAGCGTTTTGCGGCCGCCAGCGAACGCAGCGGCCAGCGCCTGCACGAACAAGAGGCCGCCCGCTTTGCGCTGGAGGTCGACCGCAATGCCCGCGCTGCGCTGGAGATTGCCGCCGACAACTACAAAACCCAGAAAGAGCCGCGCGATGCCGAAGTGCTGATGCGCAGCGCGCTGGCGGCCAACACCCCTGCGGCTGCCCAGCCCGCGCTGGCCTGGCTGCGCGAGAGCCGCTACGAAGACGCCCGGCTGGCACAGCTTGCCAGCCAACTGGCGGCAGCGCCTGCCGCAGCCGCCAGCGCGGGGGGCAAACCATGAGCCGCACCGTCCTGCGCCTTCTGCTGGCCATGCTGACGCTGGTGTTCGCGGGTCTGGCCCAGGCCCACAAGCCCAGCGACAGCTACCTCACCCTGCGTGCCACCACGGGCAGCCCGGAGATTGTGGTGCGTTGGGACATTGCGCTGCGCGATCTGGATTACGTGCTGCAGCTTGACCGCGACACCAATGCCGCCATTACCTGGGGCGAGGTACGCCAGCGCGCCGACGACATCACCCGCTACGCCACCAGCAACCTGCAGCTTGCATCAAAAGACCAGGCCTGCAGCTGGCGCAGTGCTGGGCCGCTGATGATCGACAAACACAGCGACGGTGCCTATGCGGTGCTGAGCCTGGTAGCCACCTGCCCGGCGCTGGGCGAGGCGGTGCAGGCCCGCTACAGCCTGCTGTTCGATGTCGACCCCTCGCACCGCGGCCTGGTGCAGTGGGTGGCACCCGGCAGCAGCGCGGCACAGGCCTTGATTTTTGGCACCAGCTCGGCCAGCCAGTCGCTGGCGTTTGCCGCGCCCAGCGCCTGGCAGACCCTGCGCCAGTACGTGGTGGAAGGGGTGTGGCACATCTGGATCGGTTTTGACCACATTCTGTTTTTGCTGGCGCTGCTGCTCCCCGCCGTGCTGGTGCGGCGCGACGGCCAGTGGCAGGGAGTCGAGAGTTTCCGTAGTGCGCTGGTGGAAGTGTTGAAAGTGGTGACGGCCTTCACGCTGGCACACTCCATCACGCTCAGCCTGGCCGCGCTGGAAGTGGTGACCCTGCCGTCGCGGCTGGTGGAGTCGGCGATTGCGGCATCCGTCGTCGTGGCGGCGCTGAGCAATCTGCGCGGCAAAACCGCGTCGCGGCGCTGGATGATGGCGTTTGCCTTTGGCCTGTTACATGGTTTTGGTTTTGCCTCGGTGCTTGCCGATCTGGGGTTGCCGCAAAACGCACTGGTGCTGGCGCTGGTGGGCTTCAATGTGGGGGTGGAGCTCGGGCAGCTCGCCATCGTGGCAGTGTTTTTGCCGCTGGCCTTTGTGCTGCGGGCGAGCTGGTTCTATCGCACCGGGGTGTTCAAAGGGGGCTCGATTCTCGTGGCGCTGCTGGCAAGCTGGTGGCTGGTGCAGCGGCTGTTTGATCTGTAGGTTCGATCTGTCAATGGGCACCAAGCCCCGGAAGGTCTTTTATGCGACTATTTAGCACGCTGGCCAGCGTCGCCATTGCGATTTCAGCTCTTATTTTTATAGCAGGATGCGCCGGCATGCTGAAAGGCCAGGCGCCGGCCGACCTGGGCCTGCAAAACGGTGGCAAGCTCAAACCGCCGTCCAAAACCGACAACAGCGTTTCCAGCCAGGCAGATTGGTACCCCGACCATCCGCAGCGCAGTTATTCGCAAATTGCGCCGCTGGCCTACAGCGGCGACGGTACGGCGGCCATGGCACGGCTGGCCAGTGTGGTTGAAGCGCTGCCACGCACCGTGATCGTCACACGCCAGCCGGGCTACCTTTATGCACAGTGCAGCACCCGCATGCTGGGCTTCACGGACGACGTGGAGTTTGCGCTGGACACCACGGCCAGCGTGATCCATGTGCGTTCGGCCAGCCGCATCGGCCGCAAGGATTTTGGTGTAAACCGCCAGCGGGTCGAGCAGATCCGCGCTGCCTTCAAGGGTTAACGCTACAGATTCAATAGCAAAAAAAGCCCGCTGGTCGCCGGCCAGCGGGCTTTTTTATTCTGAAAATGCTCTTGAGGAGCTCTAGCCGGTCGTGGCTTCCTCGGCTTCCGGCTTGGCGCGACCTTCTTTCTTTGGCAGCGGCTGGATGTCCAGCAGCACCTCGTCCTTGTCGTCCAGGTCCACCGTCAGGCGGCCCCCGTCGACCAGGCGGCCAAACAGCAGCTCGTCGGCCAGCGCGCGGCGAATCGTGTCCTGAATCAGGCGCTGCATTGGCCGGGCGCCCATCAGCGGATCAAAGCCCTTCTTCGCCAGGTGCTTGCGCAGCTTGTCGGTGAAGGTCACGTCGACCTTCTTTTCGGCCAGTTGCGTTTCCAGCTGCAGCAGGAACTTGTCGACCACCCGCAGGATGACGGTTTCGTCCAGCGCCTTGAAGCCAACCATCGCGTCCAGCCGGTTACGGAACTCGGGCGTGAACAGCCGCTTGATGTCGGCCATCTCGTCGCCCGCTTCGCGCGGGTTGGTGAAGCCTA
>JAZKCX010000010.1:0-63082 GCA_040387875.1 Pseudomonadota bacterium
GCCTCACCGAGGCAAGGCCTTCGGCTTTTGGTCACTCATGGGGCTGCTGGATCCCCAGGTCTTTGGGCCGAAGAGAAACGAAGGTGCCATGCTGGGTGCCTTGCCGCGGTTCCTGATCCGGAATGCGAAGCAGAAGGCGACTGACATGAAGGGCAATCGACTTTTCATGCCGATTGAGCAGTACCCGGAGACGTTCACCTACTCGCCAGCCGAGGAGTCGTTCTACGAGCTGATGTCCAGCTTCATCATGGCCGGCAAGGCCTATGCATCGAGCTTGGGAAAGGTTGAGGGCGGCCAGGTGATGCTGGTGCTGATTGCGCTGCAGAAACTCGCGTCCAGTTCTGTTGCCGCAGTCTTGTCTGCTTTGGAGACCCGACGTGACCGGCTGGCTTCATTGGCAGCTAAGACGAGAGCTGAATTGGATAGCCAAACTGACGACCTTGCTGCGGACGAGGGCGCGCGAGTCTTTGAGGACTGGCTTCGTGACGAGAAGCGCAGCCGGATCCAGCTGATGGAAGACGAGGGGCGTCACCTGGACGACTTGCTGGCCTCTGGCTGGGCAGTCTTGAGTGAGACCAGAGTGGTCAGGGTAATGGAAGTGATCACTAACCGGTTCGCGGATCAACCCGTCTTGCTCTTCACTGAGTACAAGCGAACTCAGGCATTGGTCGTCGCTGCTCTGATGGAGCGATTCGGCAGCGAATCTGTCGGGTTTATGAATGGCGACAACAGGCTCGAAAATGTTCGACATCCGGATGGCCGCTTGATGGCACTGTCGGCTCGGCGAGAGGAAACTTGCGACGCCTTCAATGCTGGGCGGCTCAGGTTTCTTGTGTCGACAGAAGCCGGCGGTGAGGGGATCGACCTTCAGGAGCGCTGCAGCGCGTTGATCCACGTCGATCTGCCATGGAATCCGATGCGCCTGCATCAACGGGTTGGTCGGTTGAACCGGTACGGTCAGACCAAGCCGGTGCGGGTTGTTTCGCTGCGCAATCCTGATACGGTTGAATCGATGATTTGGGAAAAGCTTGAAACCAAGCTTAACAGCATCATGCGGGCGATCGGATCGGCTATGGACGAGCCCGAAGACCTGATGCAGCTGGTCCTTGGAATGAGCGCAGCCAACTTGTTCGATGGCCTATTCAGCGGAGCGGTTGGGGTCGGGCGAGAACGGCTTGGTGAGTGGTTCGATCTCAACAGTGGCACCCTCGGCGGAGAGTCTGCGATTAAGGCCGTCCAGGACCTCGTGGGCCACGCACAGAGCTTCGATCTGTCCGACTTAAAGGACGTACCACCGCTGGACCTCCATGACCTTCTTCCGTTCTTCGAGAACTGCCTTGTGTTCAACAAGCGGCGGCCAAAGGTTGAGGGATTGGCTCTTTCGTTCAAGACGCCGGACGAGTGGCTGACCACACCTGCCATCAAGAAGTCGTACGACAACCTTCTCTTTGATCGCAAAGCTAGCCCGGCCGAGGGAGACCTTATGGGCGTCGGCCATCCGTTAATGGAAAAAGCTCTTTACCAGTCGGAGCGCATGCTTGGATCGCTCTGCGTGGTTGGCGGGCTTGATGCGCCGCTGTTAGTGGTGGAGATCTTATGTCGGGTGACCGACATAAGCCCGCCTAGCAGGCGAGTAATCGCAGCTATCACGGCAGTTGATGATGTATTCAAATTTCTCAAGGATTGGGAGATGATGAGACTTCTTAGGTCGTGCGCTCTTCGCTCCGACGCTATACGACTCGGCGAGGCGCCTAAGTTATCCGATTGGATTACTGCTGCAAACACACACGTTCAAAACACAATAGAAGAGTTAAACCTTCCCTTTGCAAACCCGCATGTGAGGTCTGTTGCTCTCTTTTGGCCTAGCTAATTATTTCTCGGTTTAATTTCGATTTTGCTAGTATCTGTGGGTCGCCAAAACTTGGCATCTCTTGTTCGAGTCCATTCCGCAAATTTTGAAAGAAGGCTGCTAAGCCGCACCAGTAAAAGAAAGCAATATCCGGGGGTACAAACGGGGGTGTAAAAAATTTTCTAAAATGGAAGAACTAGGCCCAGCAAGGGCGCCAGCTCTTCATTCAGTAGACCCCAGCCCACCCAAGACAATCAGCGCCAATGAAAGAACATTGGCGCTGGTTCGCGTTTGCGTTCTGCTTGAATCGCAGAGACCTACGGCGGGCTCAGCTTTTTGCTGTCCAGCCAGGCGACAAACTCCTGCCAGTCCAGCACCCGGTGAAAAAATCGCATCTGGGTGAGTTCTTCCAGCTTCCATTTTTTGCTGAGGATATCGTCGATATCGGAAGTGATGAATGCGGCGCATGCTTCTCGGCAGGCGGTGTCCACATGGCGGGCATCCTGGAGATTGCTGGGTCCAACAATGTTCTGGATAGCGCTAAAAAGAGGAGTGGCTTCTTTGTCGTCACCGAGAGTGTCGGCCGTGATTATTTTTATCAGGCCGCTATCGCGCAATACAGCCAGGCCTTTTGCATGCTCGCCGGTGTCTGTATAAATATTGATCATCTTGCATGATCGGTGCCAGGCGGCTAATCCTATGTCCCCATAGTGTCTGGTGAGCAGGAGGTCCACCGTTGTCCGTCGAAACCAATACTGAACCCTTATGAAAACTATGCCATTGGGGCGTGCCGGGCGCTGTTCTTGTAAAGATTCGTATCCTCATTCTCTTGTTACAGTTGCGCCCAGTAAAGTGTAAGAACTCTCCGCCCACGATTGCCCATGCAACACGCCCCTTCGCAAGCCAAATTTCTCAAGACCGAAGATCCGGTGGCTCTGCTGCACGAGGCCGTATGCGACGCGAAGAACAGCAACCGCTATCTGTGGCTGCGCGACCACTGCACCTACGAGGACACGCTGGAGTTGATTGCGCTGGTGCGCCAGAACAAGCATGTACTCGACCGGGCGGAGATCATCGACGCTGCGGTAGACGCCCGGATTACGGCCGCGCTGATGGCCAAGGCCCAAAAAACCGGGGCTTGAGCGCTTAAGCGGCGGGGTTCTGCGGGCACACAAGCGCAGCAACCCACGGGCTGGATCTGCAAAACCCCGATTGGATATTCAAATGCGCATGCGCAAAAAGGCCGACCTGCCTGAAAAGGTCTGCCAGCAGTGTGGCCGCCCTTTCACCTGGCGCAAAAAGTGGGAGAAAGTCTGGGACGAGGTGAAATACTGCTCCGATCGCTGCCGGCGTGACAAAAGCGCGGCAAACCCCGGAGCCCATTCATGACGTCAACTGCCTTACGGCTTGTTCTGGGCGACCAGCTCAACCCGCTGCACAGCTGGTTTGCCGCGCCGCGCGCGGATGTGGTCTATCTGCTGATGGAAGTACGGCAGGAAACCGACTATGTGCTGCACCACGCGCAGAAAATTCTGGCAATTTTTGCGGGCATGCGCGACTTTGCGCGGCAACTGCGCGAGGCCGGTCACCGTGTGCATTACCTGGCCATCGACGACAAGGACAACCGCCAGAGCCTGCCCGCCAACCTCGACGGGCTGATAGCCCACTACGACGCCGCCAGCCTGGAGTGGCAGGCGCCCGACGAGTGGCGGCTCGACGTACAACTGGCCGACTACGCGCGGCACCAGCGCATTGCCTGCACGATGGTGGATACCGAACACTTTTACACCGCGCGCGATGAGGCCGAGGCATTGTTTGTCAAACGCCGTAGCTGGTTGATGGAGTATTTCTACCGGCAGATGCGCAGCAAACACCAAGTGCTGCTGGACGAAGACGGCAAGCCGGCCGGTGGCCAGTGGAATTTTGACCACGACAACCGCAAGTCCTGGCCGGGCCTGCCGCGCGAGCCGGCCGACTTTCGGCCCCGCCACGACCATTCGGCGCTCTGGCAAACCATTGTGGCGGCAGGTGTGAAAAGTTTTGGTGAACCCAGTGCTGCGCGTTTCCCCTGGCCGCTGAACCGCACCGAGGCGTTGCAGCAGCTCGAAGCCTTCGTCGTCCAGGCGCTGCCGCATTTTGGCGAGTTTCAGGACGCGATGAGCAGCAAAGCCTGGCGGCTGTTCCACTCGTTGCTGTCGTTTGCGCTCAACACCAAGATGCTGTCGCCGCGCGAGGTGGTCGATGCGGCCGAGGCCGCATGGCGGGCAGGGCACGTTCCCCTGGCGTCGGCCGAAGGTTTTATCCGGCAGATTCTGGGCTGGCGCGAATATGTGCGCGGGGTGTACTGGGCACAGATGCCGGGCTATGACGCGCATAACTTTTTCGGCCACACGCTGCCGCTGCCGCGCTGGTTCTGGGATGGCAAAACCCAGATGCGCTGCCTCGCCGCCTGCATCGGTCAGTCGCTGGAAGAGGCCCATGCCCACCACATCCAGCGGCTGATGGTGATTGGCAATTTTGCGCTGCTGGCCGGGCTGGACCCCAAGGAAGTGCACCACTGGTACCTGGGCATCTACATTGACGCGTTCGAGTGGGTGGAGCTGCCCAACACCCTGGGCATGAGCCAGTTCGCCGACGGCGGCCGGCTGGCCACCAAGCCCTATGTATCCAGCGCCGCCTACATCGACCGCATGGGCGACTACTGCAAGGGTTGCCACTACGACAAGAAGCAGCGCATTGGCGAGAAGGCCTGTCCCTTCAATGCCCTTTATTGGGATTTTTTTGCCCGCAACAGCGACAAGCTGGGCAGCAACCCGCGGCTGGGCATGGTCTACCGGCAACTGGAAAAAATGGACGGCGAAGCGGTGGCGGCGTTCCGCGCCCGGGCAGACGATCTGCGCGCGCGGCTCGACACGCTTTGACTACACTGCCGCCCATGCAACTGCAAGATATTCTGTATTCCCAGGGTTTTGGCACCCGCCGCGTCTGCGCAGGGCTGGTTCAACAGGGTTTTGTGGCTGTAGCCGGCGTTGTTGTTCAAGACTCTGCTATGGAATTTGAAGCTACCGGCTTGGCCTTCAGCGTCCAGGGGGTGGCCTGGGAATACCACCAGCCGGCCTATGTGATGCTGCACAAGCCCGCCGGCACCGAGTGCTCGCAAAAGCCTTCGACCTATCCCAGCATCTACACCCTGCTGCCTGCGCCGCTGCGCCAGCGCCCGCAAAAAGGCCCGGTGCAGGGCGTACAGGCCGTGGGCCGGCTCGACCAGGACACCACCGGGCTGCTGCTGCTCACCGACGACGGCAAGTTCATTCACCGCATGAGTTCGCCCAAACACCATGTGCCCAAGGTCTATGACGTCACCACCAAACACCCGCTGGACGAAAAGCAGGTCAGCAAGCTGCTGCAGGGCGTGGTGCTGGACGACGACCCCCAGCCCGTGCGGGCCGCCGCCTGCGTGGCACTGGACACGCACCAGCTCCAGCTCACCCTGACCGAAGGCAAATACCACCAGGTCAAACGCATGCTGGCTGCGGTGGGCAACCGTGTGGAGGGCCTGCACCGCTCGCGCATGGGCGGGCTGGCCTTGCCGGCCGATCTGGCACCCGGCCAGTGGCGCTGGCTGCGTGCAGAAGACCTGGCTGCGCTGGCCGGCTGAGGCCGCAACGGGCATGCGGCCCGGCTACACTTCAAGCGTCGATAACGGCTTGTTTTTGCGGGTAGCTTTTGTGAATTTTCCTCGTCCCATTTCTGCGCTGCTGCTGGCCGGTTTTCTGGCGTATGCGTCGCCTGCGCAGGCCGCGCCGCCCAGCCCGGTGTTCGTGCTCAATTCGCTGGACGCCAATGTCAGCGTCATCGACCCGGTGACCTGGCAGGAGACCCAGCGCATTGCCACTGGCAAGGAGCCGCACCACCTGTACCTGACGCCGGACGAAAAATCGCTCATCATCGCCAATGCGGCCGGAGATTCGCTGACCTTTGTCGATCCCCGCACGGCCGCCGTGCAGCGGGTGGTGCGCGGCATTCTCGACCCCTACCAGTTGCGCTTCTCGCCCGACATGAAGTGGTTTGTCACCACCGCCAACCGCCTCAACCATGTGGACATCTACCGCTGGGACGGCCGCGAGCTGACGCTGGCCAAACGCATCAGCACCGGCAAGGTGCCCAGCCACATGTGGATCGATACCAAAAGCCGCATGGTCTACGCCACCATGCAGGAAAGCGACGAGCTCATCGCCATCGACCTAGCCAGCCAGAGTATCAAGTGGCGCACCAAAACCGGCCCCATGCCAGCCGATGTGTTTGGCACACCCGACGACAAGTTGCTGCTGATTGGCCTGACCGGCAGCGACGGTGTCGAGGTCTACGACGTGTCGGCCAAGGAGCCGGTGCTGCTGCGCAAGATCAAAACCGGGGAGGGCGCCCACGCCTTTCGCAGTGCCGGCGACGGCCGCCATGTGTTTGTCAGCAACCGGGTGGCCAACACCATCAGCCGTATCGACCACCAGACGCTGGCCGTGACCGAGAGCTACATTGCCCCCGGCGGCCCCGACTGCATGGACGTATCGGCCGACGGCAAGACCCTGTACGTCACTTCGCGCTGGGCCCGCAAGCTCACCGTCATCGATTTGCCCAGCCGCAAGATGGTGCGGCAAGTGACGGTTGGAAAGTCGCCACATGGCGTCTGGACACTTGACCACGCGCCGCGCCAGTAGGCTGGTGCTGCTGGCGGCCACTGTCGCACTGGCAGCCCAGGGCGCCGGGGCAAGCACATGTACCAAACCGGTGTACCTCACGCTGGATACCGGCCACATGGGCGTTGCGCCGCTGGTGGCCGAGGTGCTGCAGCGCCAGGCCATTCAGGTCACCTTCTTTGTCGCCAGCGAACCGACAAAAACCGGCGGCACATCGCTGGACGACCAGTGGGCGCCCTGGTGGAAAGCCCGCGTAGCCGAAGGCCACGCCTTTGGCTCGCACACCTGGGACCACGGCTACTGGCGCGCTGACTTGTCGGACCAGCGTTTTCGCATCAAGCAGGGTTTTGGCCCGTCTGCCGGGCAGCTCCAGGAGTGGACGGCCGCGCAGTATTGCGCTGAACTAAAGCGCCCGGCGGCGCGGCTGAAGGCCATGACCGGCGCCACCATGCTGCCGCTGTTCCGCGCGCCGGGTGGCAAAACCTCGCCTGCGCTGCTGAAGGCCACGGAGGCCTGCGGCTTCAAACATGTGCCGTGGGCGGCCGCCGGGTTTCTGGGTGACGAGCTGCCCAGCGACAAATACCCCAATACGCAGCTCCTGGAAAAAGCCCTGCGCAGCATCCGCAGTGGCGATATCTTGCTTGCGCACCTGGGCATCTGGTCGCGCCAAGACCCCTGGGCGCCCGCAGTGCTGGAGCCTTTGGTGGCCGGACTGAAAGCCAAAGGCTTTTGTTTCGCCACCTTGCGTGAACACCCCGATTACCGAAGCTGGATAGCGGCCCACGCTGCCAGCGTGCAATGAAACAAGCATGGAATTTCTGACCAATCTTTTTGGCAGTGCCCAGCTATGGCTTTTCGAGTCGGTAGTGCAGCCGCTGGTATTTGCTGCCGGCATGGGCGGCTTTCTCGAAGACGCCTTTGATGCCACTGGCTGGCTGCTGGTGGGGCTGCTGCAATTGCTGGTTCTGGTGGCGGTGATCGGCCCGCTGCAACGCTACAAACCGGTGGAGCCGGTGACCGACCGCGCCACCATCCGCACTGACATGCTCTACACCGTGGTGCACCGGCTGGGCCTGTTCCGGCTGGCACTGTTTTTTACGCTCGACCCGCTGGCTGACGAACTGTTTGGCGCGCTGCGCAGCCAGGGCATTGGCACTTTCCATCTCGACCAGCTCTGGCCCGGCGTGACCGACGTGGCGCTGGTGAGTTTTGTGCTCTACCTGCTGGTGTTTGATTTTGTGGACTATTGGATTCACCGGGGCCAGCACCGCTTTAATTGGTGGTGGTCGCTGCATTCGCTGCACCATTCCCAGCGCCAGATGACGATGTGGAGCGACAACCGCAACCACCTGCTCGACGACGTGCTGCGCGACACCATCATTGTGCTGGTGGCGCAGGCTATCGGTGTGCCACCAGGCCAGTTTGTGGCGGTGGTGGCCTTCACCCAGCTCAGCGAGAGTTTCCAGCATGCCAATGTACGGGTCTGGTTTGGCCAGATTGGCGAGCGGCTTTGGATCAGCCCGCGTTTTCACCGGCTGCACCACGCCATTGGCATTGGCCACGAGTCGGCCGGCAAGGACAGCCTGGGCGGCAAGAATTTTGGTGTGCTGTTTCCGTTCTGGGATGTTCTGTTTGGCACCGGCAATTTCGAGCGCCGGTTTGACGCCACCGGCGTGCGTGACCAGGTGGAAAAAAACCGCGACTACGGGCGCGGCTTTTGGTCGCAGCAATGGCGGGGGCTCAAGCGCCTGGCGGGGCGGGCCTGACATCGCCGGGGCCGGCGACACGCCAGGTTTTCGGGGTTATCCACTGCCGGTTATGCTAAGACCATGAACCAGATGTTCGATTCATTCTGGCGTGCTACCGCCTACTGCCTGCACCCCCGCGTAATTGCCTTGTCGTTCCTGCCGCTGGCACTGATGGCTGCGCTGGCCTTGGGCCTGGGCTATTTTTTCTGGGAGCCCACCACCGGCTGGGTGCGCGAGTGGCTGGATGCTTCGGCCCTCCTCAACACCATGCTGGCCTGGCTGCAGGGCCTGGGCCTGGGCAACCTCAAGACCGTATTGGCGCCGCTGG
This sequence comes from Pseudomonadota bacterium, assembly GCA_040387875.1. Classification (GTDB taxonomy): domain Bacteria; phylum Pseudomonadota; class Gammaproteobacteria; order Burkholderiales; family Burkholderiaceae_C; genus PCRC01. Next base: position 8,620 of record JAZKCX010000010.1, read on the forward strand.
TGGTGATTTTTGCCGTGACCCCGCTGATCGTGCTGCTGTCGCTGATTGTGGTGGCGGTACTGATGACGCCCACCCTGGTGGCCATGGTCGCTGAACGCCGCTTTTCCACGCTGGAGCGCAAGAAGGGCGGCTCGCTGTTCATCAGCGTTGTCTGGTCGCTGGGCTCCACGCTGCTGGCGCTGATTGCGCTGATTGTCTCCATGCCGCTGTGGCTGGTGCCGCCGCTGATTCTGATTTTGCCGCCGCTGATCTGGGGTTGGCTGACCTACCGCGTCATGGCTTTTGACGCGCTGGCCGACCACGCCAGCGCCGAAGAGCGGCGCGAACTGCTGCGCCGGCACCGCGGCGCGCTGCTGGGCATAGGCATTGTCACTGGCTACCTGGGTGCGGCGCCCAGCATCATCTGGGCATCGGGCGCGCTGTTTGCAGCGGCTTTTGTGATTCTCGTGCCGGTGGCCATCTGGATCTACACGCTGGTATTTGCGTTTTCCTCGCTCTGGTTCTCGCACTACTGCCTGGCCGCGCTGGAAAAGCTGCGGGCCGAGTCTTTGCCCCCGGCGCCACCCCCGCCGCCGCCTACCGAGCCCGAGTGGGTTGTTTTGCAGAATGACGACATCCGACCCCCACCCCAGCTCCCCGGTGCCTGAGCCTGTGCCGAACTTCGGTCTGGTCATCATCGGCGACGAAATTCTTTCCGGAAAACGCGCCGACAAACATCTGCCCAAAGTCATAGAGCTGCTGGCCGCGCGCGGCCTGCAACTGGCCTGGGCCGACTACGTGGGCGACGCGCCCGAGCGCATTACGGCCACGCTGCAACGCGCTTTTGCTTCAGGCGACATTGTTTTTTCGTGTGGCGGCATAGGCGCCACGCCCGACGACCACACCCGGCAATGTGCGGCCCAGGCTTTGGGCCGGCCCTTGGTGCTGCAACCCGAAGCCGAGCGCCTGATCCGCGAGCGCATGCAGGACACGGCACGCGAGCAGGGCACGGTCTATCAACCCGACCATCCCGACAACGTGCACCGGCTCAACATGGGCCTATTTCCGCAAGGCGCGGCAATCATTCCGAATCCCTACAACAAGATTCCGGGTTTCAGCGTGGGCACCGTTCACTTCGTGCCCGGTTTTCCGGTGATGGCCTGGCCGATGATTGCCTGGGTGCTCGACACCCTGTACCCGCAACTGTTCCAGAGCCAGGCCCAAGTGGAAAAATCCATCATTGTGATGGGCTCGATGGAAGCCACTTTGACGCCGCTGATGCTGGACATTGAGCAGCGTTTTGCCGGTGCCCGGGTCTTCAGCCTGCCCAGCGTGGACCATCCGCAGTACGGTCGGCATATCGAGCTGGGTGTGAAAGGTGTGCCGGCGGTGGTGGACTCTGCCTACCCGGCTTTGGTGGAAGGTTTGCAGCGCTTTTCTTTGCAGCTTGGCCCTGAGTTGGTGCGTTAATCTTTTGCACCATCTGAGTGCCAACTTATATGCACATATATGGTGCATAAACGCGGTGTGTGAATGACAGAATCCGCAGGTGTGCGGTCGGCATGCACCAAAGTCAGGGCAAAATACGCGGGGTTGCAAATTGGCCGCGCGGCTGTCGTGGCACAAAAACTGCATCTTCGTACCGTCCAACTTTTTTAACTACGACCCAACCAGGAGATCTTGATGGCAAAGACCGTCGCAGACGTGATGAAAATGGTGAAGGAAAACGAGGTCAAGTTTGTTGACTTCCGTTTTACCGATACCCGGGGCAAAGAGCAGCACGTGACCGTGCCGGTGTCCCATTTTGACGAAGACAAATTCACGTCTGGCCATGCCTTTGACGGTTCTTCGATTGCCGGCTGGAAGGGCATCGAAGCTTCGGACATGCAGCTCATGCCCGACCCCAACACCGCCAACATCGACCCCTTCTTCGAAGAAACCACGCTGTTCCTGCAGTGCGGCGTGGTCGAACCCAGCGACGGCAAGGCCTACGACCGCGACCCGCGCTCCATTGCGCAGCGCGCCGAAGCCTACCTCAAGGCATCGGGCCTGGGCGACACCGCCTACTTCGGTCCCGAACCCGAATTTTTCATCTTTGACAACGTGCGCTGGAGCAACGAGCCCGGCAAAGTTGGCTTTGAGATTGAAGAATACGAAGCCCCCTGGAACAGCGGCGCCAAGCTCGAAGGCGGCAACCGCGGCCACCGTCCCACCACCAAGGGCGGCTACTTCCCTGTGCCCCCGGTCGACAGCACGCAGGACATGCGCGCCGAAATGTCGCTGATTCTCGAATCGCTGGGCATCCCGGTCGAAGTGTTCCACCACGAAGTGGCGGGCGCGGGCCAGAACGAAATCGGCACCAAGTTCTCCACCCTGGTGCAGCGCGCCGACTGGACCCAGGTGCTGAAGTACGTGGTCTGGAACGTGGCCAATGCCTACGGTAAAACCGCCACCTTCATGCCCAAGCCCTATGCGGGCGACAACGGCTCCGGCATGCACGTGCACCAGTCGATCTGGAAAGACGGCAAGAACCTGTTCGCCGGCGACGGCTATGCCGGCCTGTCGGACTTCGCGCTGTACTACATCGGCGGCATCATCAAGCACGCCCGCGCGCTGAACGCCATCACCAACCCCGGCACCAACAGCTACAAGCGCCTGGTGCCCGGTTTTGAAGCGCCGGTCAAGCTGGCGTATTCGGCCCGCAACCGTTCGGCCTCGATCCGCATTCCCTTCGTTGCCAACCCCAAGGGCCGCCGCATCGAAGCGCGTTTCCCCGATCCATCGGCCAACCCCTACCTGGCCTTCTCGGCTCTGATGATGGCCGGTCTGGATGGCGTGGAAAACAAGATCCATCCGGGCGAAGCCGCCACCAAGGACCTGTACCACCTGCCGCCGGAAGAAGACGCGCTGGTGCCCACCGTCTGCCACAGCCTCGACCAGGCGCTGGAGTATCTGGACAAGGGCCGCAGCTTCCTGACCAAGGGCGGCGTGTTCACCGACTCCATGCTGGACGCCTACATTGAGCTGAAGATGCAGGAAGTCACGCGCTTCCGCATGGCACCGCACCCGGTGGAATACGACATGTACTACAGCCTGTAAAACACGGCTGCGCGCATGGCAAAGGACGGCAGGCGCCGTCCTTTGTTTTTTGGGGTATAGACTTGGTGTATTTCTCCGATTTTTACCGTACCCGACCGCAAGAATCCGCATGAAAATCCGTCTGTTCCTCGTTTTGACCCTTGGCATGGCAGGCTGCGTTGTCAGCAGCCAGGCGCAAGACCGCGTCTATCGCTGCGGCAACGAATACACCAACAACCCCAGCGCAGCCAAAACCCGCGACTGCAAGCTGATTGACGGCGGCAATGTCACGGTGATTCAGGGCACCAAAGTGCTCACCCCCGGAGCGGGCGGCGGCACGGCGAAACCACCGCCAGGCATCACCGGATCGCCCAGCCAACGGGTGGCCAACGACGAGCAGAAAGCCCGCGACACCGATTCGCGCGCCATACTGGAGTCCGAGCTGCGGCGGGCCGAGGCGCAGCAGGCCGAACTGCTGAAGGAATACAACAACGGCGAGCCCGAGAAACAGGGCGGCGAAGCCCGCAATTACCAGAAATACCTCGACCGCGTGGCCGAAATGAAAGCCGCGATTGCGCGCGGCGACAGCGACATTGCCGGCATCAAGCGCGAACTGTCGCGGCTCGGTTCTGCCGCATCCCGATAAGCGCGGTGAAAAAGCCCGCCGCCCCCCATTCCTGGTTCTCGCCGCTGGACCTGCTGGCCACGCTGGTGGCGGTGGTGCGCAGCGACGGCACCGTGCTGTATGCCAATGCCGCGCTGGAAGACGCGCTGGGCACCTCGCGCCGCACCATCGAAGGCTCGCGCCTGCCCGACTGTTTTACCGAGCCCTCGGTGCTGCAGAACGCGCTGCTGGGCGCGGGCAGCAACGAGTTTGCCGCGCTGCGCTACGACGCCTGGCTGCGCCGCCAGCAGCACGAGGCACTGCCGGTGCACGTCATCGTGGCGCAGACCGAGCGGCCGGGCGAGATCATTGTGGAATTGCTGCCGCTGGAGGCCCAAGCCAAACAGGACCGCGAGGAGCGCCTGATTGACCAAGCCCAGGCCAACAAGGAGCTCATTCGCAACCTGGCGCACGAGATCAAGAATCCGCTGGGCGGCATTCGCGGTGCGGCGCAGTTGCTGGAAATGGAGATCGACTCCAAGGACCTGAAGGAATACACCCGCGTCATCATCCACGAGGCCGACCGCCTGCAGACGCTGGTGGACCGGCTGCTGGCGCCGCACCGGCGGCCCCACGTGGTGGGCGATGTGAACATCCACGAAGTGTGTGAGCGGGTGCGGTCACTGATTACTGCGGAGTTTCCGCGCGGCCTGCGGGTGCTGCGCGACTACGACACCTCCATCCCCGAATTTCGGGGCGACCGCGAACAACTGATTCAGGCGGTGCTGAACATCGCGCACAACGCCTGCCATGCACTGTCGGACCGTATCGCCAACAGCGATGCCGAGCTGATCTTTCTGACCCGCATTGCCCGTCAGGTAACTTTTGGCAAGCAGCGCTACCGACTGGCACTGGAATTGCATGTCATCGATAACGGGCCCGGCGTGCCCGACGCGATCAAGGACCGCATTTTCTATCCGCTGGTGTCGGGCAGGGAAGGGGGTTCAGGGCTGGGGCTGACATTGGCGCAAACCTTTGTTCAGCAGCACCATGGCTTGATTGAGTGTGAAAGTGTGCCGGGCAAAACGGATTTCAAGATGCTGATTCCGTTGCCATAACAATCTGACCTGAGGTGACAAAACCCTATGAAGCCGATTTGGATCGTAGACGATGACCAGTCCATCCGCTTCGTACTGGAAAAGGCGCTGCTGCGCGAAGACCTCCCCACCCGCAGTTTTACCAGTCCGCGCGAAGTACTGCTGGCGCTGGAGTCGGTAAGCGAAGACGATCCCGAAAACCTCGGCCCGCAAATCCTGGTCAGCGACATCCGCATGCCGGGCGGCTCGGGACTTGACCTGCTTGGAAAGGTCAAGGAAAAACATCCCGGCCTGCCGGTCATCATCATGACCGCGTTCTCGGATCTGGACAGCGCGGTGTCGGCCTTCCAGGGCGGCGCTTTTGAATACCTGCCCAAACCTTTTGATTTGCCCAAGGCCATAGAACTCATCCGCCGCGCGGTCGAGGAAAGCCAGCGCGAAGAGGTGGCCGAGGAACGCATGGCCGCCGCTCCCGAAATGCTGGGCCAGGCCCCGGCCATGCAGGACGTGTTCCGTGCCATTGGGCGCCTGAGCCAGAGCAATGTGACGGTGATGATCACCGGCGAATCAGGCTCCGGCAAGGAACTGGTGGCGCGCGCGCTGCACAAACATTCGCCCCGCATGAACGGGCCGTTTGTGGCCATCAACACCGCCGCCATCCCCAAGGATTTGCTGGAAAGCGAACTGTTCGGCCACGAGCGCGGCGCCTTCACAGGCGCGCAAACCATGCGCCGCGGCCGCTTTGAGCAGGCCGAAAGCGGGACGCTCTTTCTGGACGAGATTGGCGACATGCCGTTCGATCTGCAGACGCGGTTGCTGCGGGTACTGAGCGATGGCCACTTCTACCGCGTTGGCGGGCACAACGCGGTGAAAGCCAATGTGCGTGTCATTGCCGCCACCCACCAGGATCTGGAGCAGCGGGTGAAGGAAGGCGCGTTCCGCGAAGACCTCTTCCACCGCCTCAACGTGATTCGGCTGCGGCTGCCGGCGCTGCGCGAGCGGCGCGAAGACGTGCCTATGCTGACACGCCACTTTTTGCAGCAAAGCGCCAAGCAGCTTGGTGTGGAGCCCAAACGTATTTCTGACGCGGCGCTGGTGCAGCTTGCTACTTTTGGTTTTCCGGGCAACGTGCGCCAGCTCGAAAACATCTGCCACTGGCTGACCGTGATGGCGCCAGCGCAGGTGATTGAACGCAAGGATTTACCGCCCGAGATTCAGGCGCTGGCACCGGAACCTCTGGCCATCAAGCTGGTGGCCGATGCCCCGGCGGAAGCGCCTGCGGGTGCGCGGATCGAAGTGGCAGCGGTGGACGAAGCACTGCCTTCGTCTGCTGTACCCACCTTGCCGCTGCAGGTCGCCCATGTGCTGCAGGGCGCAACCTGGGAAGTCGGTCTGGAAGCCGAGGCGCTGGAACTGCTGTCCACCGGCCGCCATGATGTCTGGGACGAACTGACACGCCGTTTCGAATCCAAGCTGATTCTCACGGCGCTGGCCAACACCCGCGGCCGGCGGATTGAGGCGGCGCAAAAGTTGGGCATTGGCCGCAACACCATTACCCGGAAAATCCAGGAGTTGGGCCTGGAATGAAGGCCCCCACGCTCACTCACTGCGTGTAGTTCGCTGCCCCCCGAGGGGGCCGTGCCTTGCTTGGGGCGGCCCGGCGCGGCGGCTAGAGCAACTCCGCGATCACCGGCGCGTGGTCGCTGGGTTTCTCCCATTTGCGCGGCACCCGGTCGATTACGCAGCCCTTGAGTTGTGGCTTGAGTGCCTCGCTCACCAGAATATGGTCAATGCGCAGGCCGCGGTTTTTCTGGTAGCCCAGCATGCGGTAGTCCCACCAGGAATAGCTTTTCTCGGGCTGCTCAAACGCGCGAAAAGCGTCGGTCAGCCCAAGCTCCAGCAGCGCACGGAAATGTTGCCGCTCTTCGGTGGTGTGGTGGATGGTTTCGCGCAGGCCCTCGGGGTCAAATGAGTCGCGGTCTTCCGGCGCCACGTTGAAGTCGCCCAGCAGCACCAGCCGGGGATGGCGCGCCATTTCTTCTTTCACCACCTCGTGCAGGGCTTTCAGCCAGCCCATCTTGTAGAGAAACTTTTCGCTGCCCGGCTCCTGGCCGTTGACGAAGTAGCCGTTGATGACGCGCATCTCGCCGAGCGGGCTGTCCATCGTGGCAGCAATCACCCGGGCCTGCACATCGTCAAAGCCCGTGATGTTGCGCACCACGTCGCGCGCCGGCGTGCGGCTCAGAATGGCTACGCCGTTGTAGGTTTTCTGGCCAAAAGCCACCGCCTGGTAGCCGGCTGCCAGCAGCGCAGCGTGCGGAAACTTGTCGTCGGTGAGCTTGAGTTCCTGCAGGCACAACACATCCACCGGGTTGGCCGCCAGCCAGTCCAGCACATGCGGCAGGCGTACACCAAGCGAATTGACGTTCCAGGTGGCAATTTTCATGCTTTTTATGCCGCTAGCCGGCGTGGATATTGGAATTTATGCTATTGAAACAGGAGTGCTACCAAGCCGCTTCCAGGTCACGAAGCTGAACTTCAGGCCGTTGGCTGCGACCTGCGTATCGCGCTGGGTCTCGGTCCAGTCGGGCCCCAAGACCGGCGCGTAAGCATCACCATCAAGAGCGGCGTCAATTTCGGTTACCAGCGCCAGGGTGGCCAGGGGCAGTGCCTGGGCGTAGATTTCTGCACCGCCAATCACCCAGGCCACCGGGTCGGCAGCACACAGGGCGCAGGCTTCGGCCAGCGAGCCAGCACGCAGTGCGCCGTCGGCCTGCCAGTGTGGCTGGCGCGTAATCACCACATTGCGGCGGCCCGGCAGCGGGCGAAATTTGGGTGGCAGCGAATCCCAGGTCTTGCGGCCCATGATGACCGGACAGCCCAGGGTAGCGCGCTTGAAATGCGCCAGATCTTCCGGCAGATGCCAGGGCATGCAGCCATCTTTGCCAATGACGCGGTTATGGGCCTGGGCCCAGATCAGGTGGAGTTTCACCTTACACCGCCACAGGCGCCTTGATGGCCGGGTGGCACTGGTAGTCCAGCACCTCGAAATCTTCGAACTGGTAGTCGAAGATCGATTCCGGCTTGCGCTTGATATTCAGCACCGGGTAAGGGTAGGGCGTGCGGCCCAGTTGCAGCGCCACCTGCTCGGCATGGTTGCTGTAGATGTGGCAGTCGCCACCGGTCCAGATGAAATCACCCACCGCCAGGCCGCATTGCTGCGCCACCATGTGGGTGAGCAGCGCGTAGCTGGCAATGTTGAAGGGCACGCCCAGAAAAATGTCGGCACTGCGCTGGTAGAGCTGGCAGCTCAGTTTGCCCGGTTCGCCCGGCACGGTAGAAGGCGCCACGTAGAACTGGAAGAAAGCATGGCAGGGCATCAGCGCCATCTTGTTCAGATCGGCCACGTTCCAGGCGCTGACGATGATGCGGCGCGAATCGGGATTGGATTTGAGTGTCTTGATGACTTCGCTGATCTGATCAATGTGGCCGCCGTCGGGTGTGGGCCAGCAGCGCCACTGCACGCCATAGACCGGGCCCAGGTCGCCGTCAGCACGGGCCCACTCGTCCCAGATCGTCACGCCGCGCTCTTTCAGCCAGTTGTTGTCGCTGGAGCCAGTGAGAAACCACAGCAGTTCCAGAATGATGGATTTGAGGTGGACCTTCTTGGTGGTGACCAGCGGAAAGCCTTCGTTCAGGTCAAACCGCATCTGGTGCCCGAACACGCTTTTGGTGCCGGTGCCGGTGCGGTCGGCCTTGAAGACGCCGTGGCTGTCGACGTGGCGCATGAAGTCTTCGTACTGCGAGCGGACGGGGCGGGTGGTCATGGGGGAAGTCTACGGAAGTCGGGCGCGAGGTCACAGTGTAGTGCGCTGCAGCATGCCGGGTAAGTCCAGTCCTGCGACAATCTCAGCCCCTCGCATCGCGCCCGCCCCATGACCGCACAAATGACCGCCAGCAACCCCGACACCGCCAACGACCAGCAACAGCAGTTTTTGCCTCCTGCCGAGCCGTTTTCGCCGCTACAGCAGGCCGCGCTGGTTTACCACCGCGCCGGCAATGCATCGGATACGCCCGGCAAGCTGGCGATCCAGATCACCAAACGCGTGGGCTGCCAGGACGACCTTGCGCTGGCCTATTCGCCCGGCGTAGCCGCCCCCTGCGAGGAAATCGCCCGCGACCCGGCGCTGGCCTACGAATACACCGCCAAGGGCAACCTGGTGGCCGTTATCAGCAATGGCACGGCGGTGTTGGGCCTGGGCGCCATTGGTGCGCTGGCCAGCAAGCCGGTGATGGAGGGCAAGGCGGTGCTGTTCAAGCGTTTTGCCGGCATCGACGCGTTTGACATCGAAATCGACGAGAACGATCCACAAAAACTCATCGACATTGTGGCCAGCCTGCACCCCACTTTTGGCGGCATCAACCTGGAAGACATCAAGGCGCCTGAATGTTTTCAGATAGAACGTGCGCTGCGCGAGCGGCTCGATATTCCTGTGTTTCACGACGACCAGCATGGCACCGCCATTGTGGTGGCGGCGGGTCTGCTGAACGCGCTGCACCTGCAGGGCAAACAACTGGCCGATGTGCGCCTGGTCTGCAATGGAGCCGGTGCGGCGGCCATTGCCTGCCTGGAGCTGCTGGTGGGTCTGGGTCTGCAGGCCGAGAAAACGGTGGTGTGCGATTCGCGCGGTGTCATCCACACCGGCCGCAACGCCCCTGGCGACGATGGGGAGAAGGGCGCCTGGGCGCGCGACACTGCGGCCCGCACGCTGGCCGATGCGATGGTGGGTGCCGACGTGTTTCTGGGCCTGTCCGGCCCGCGTCTGGTGAGCCAGGACATGGTGCGCAGCATGGTGGCGGCGCCGGTGGTGTTCAGCCTGTCCAATCCCGAGCCCGAAATTCGCCCCGAACTGGTGACGGCGGTGGCGCCCCATGCCATCAACGCCACCGGCCGGTCGGACTATCCGAACCAGGTCAACAATGCCCTGTGCTTTCCCTATTTGTTCCGCGCCGCGCTCGATTTGGGCGTGCGCCAGATTAACGCCGAAATGAAACAGGCTGCCGTACTGGCGCTGGCCGAGCTGGCCCGCAGTGATGCAGATTTTGGCGTCAACAAATTGCTGCCGACCTTGCTGGACGAGCGCCTGCTGGAAGCTGTTTCTTTGCGGGTGGCGCAGGCAGCAGTGGACAGCGGCATTGCACGCCGGGCGTTTGATGCAGCAACCTACCGGCAGCGGCTCAAGCTGCTGGCGGCGCAGACGCGCGCCTGAGTTACAGGCGCAGCACCCCGTAACCCATCTCGCCAAAAGGTGCGTTGAGTGAGGCCACGATGGCCATGCCCAGCGCATTGCGGGTGTCTACCGGGTCCAGAATGCCGTCGTCCCACAGCTCCGAGGTGGAGTAGTAGGCATCGCTCTCGGCCTCAAAACTGGCCAGCACCGGGTCGCGGATGGAGGCAATTTCTTCGGCTCCGAGCTGGTGGCCCTGCCGCTGGAGCTGGCGGATTTTCACGTCGGCCAGGGTATTGGCGGCCTGCTCGGCCCCCATCACCGCGATCTGCGACTGCGGCCACATCCACAAAAAGCGGCCATCGAAAGCCCGGCCACACATGCCGTAGTTGCCCGCGCCAAAAGAGCCGCCGACGATGACGGTGAACTTGGGCACGGTGCAGCCCACCTGCGTCATGATCATCTTGGCGCCATCTTTGGTAATGCCGCGCTCCTCGTACTCGCGGCCCACCATGTAGCCCGTGATGTTCTGCAGAAACACCAGCGGCGTGCGGTCGCGGTCGCACAGCCGCATGAAATGCGCGGCCTTCAGCGAACTGTCGTTGAACAACACGCCGTTGTTGGCCAGAATGCCCACTTTGCAGCCCCAGATTCGCGCAAAGCCGCAGACCATGGTGGTACCGTAGTCGGGCTGGTATTCATGAAAGTGGCTACCGTCCACGACGCGGGCAATCACCTCGCGCATGTCAAAGCCGGTTTTCCAGTCGGTCGGCACGATGCCGTACAGCTCGGTCGGGTCGTAGTAGGGCGCTTCAGCAGCAATACGGTCGATCTGCTGTTTGGGTATCGGCGAGGTCTGCGCCAGGATGTCGCGCGCAATCGCAAACGCATGTGGCTCGTCGTCGGCCGCGTAGTCGCAGGTGCCAGACACGGTGGTGTGCATCTGTGCGCCGCCCAACGCCTCTGCAGTGACGATTTCGCCTGTGGCGGCCTTGACCAATGGCGGGCCACCGAGGAACACGCCGCCGTTGCCGCGCACGATGACGCTGTAGTCGCACAGGGCCGGAATGTAGGCGCCGCCTGCCGTGCAATGGCCCAGCACCACCGCAATCTGCGGCACGCCCATCTTGGACAGCGTGCATTGGTTGCGGAAGATGCGGCCGGCGGCATAGCGGTCGGGGAACAGCTCGGACTGCAGCGGCAAAAAGCCACCGGCGCTGTCGCACAGGTGCAGCACCGGCAGCCGGTTCTCGATGGCAATGTCCAGCGTGCGGATGATTTTTTTCACCGACAGCGGGTACCATGCCCCGCCCTTGATGCTGGGGTCGTCGGCATGGATTACCACTTCGCGGCCCTGGATAATGCCGATGCCCGACACCTGACCGGCGCCATGCACCTCGCCCTCGTAGGCGCGGTTGGCGGCCAGCGTGCCAATCTCCAGAAAAGGCGTGCCAGGGTCAAGCAGCAAATCCAGTCGTTCGCGCACCGTGAGCTTTTTCTGGCGGTGCAGCCGGTCAATGTCGCGCTGCGGTCGCTCGAAGCGCGCCTTGTGCACCTGGGCACGCAGGGCCTCGACCTTGCTGGCCATGGCGCGGTGGTTGTTGCGGAAACTCTCCGATGCGGTGTCGAGCTTGCTGACAATGCGGCTCATTCTTTTTCTCCTGTGGCCTGCACTACCGCCAGCACGGCGCCACGCTGAAAGGTTTGCCCCACCGCGAACGGCAGGTCGGAGACCGTGCCGGCGACAGGTGCGGAGATGGTCATCTGTAACTTCATGCTTTCAATCACCATCAGGGCATCGCCCTGACTTACGGTGGTGCCGCGGCTGGCCAAAACGGAAACCACCACGCCGGGCATGGGCGCATGGCAGGCGCCTGCGCTCCCGGCGGCAGCAGAGGCGCTGGAGCGCGTCAGATCAAGTTTGTTGATTTGCCAGGCGCGGCCCCGGAATTGCACATGGATGGCGTCGCCATGGGCTACGGCGTAGAGCCGTTCGGTCCGTCCGTTGACAGCAGTCACAAAACAGCCGGGTGTGGTGGTGCGCACGTTAAAAACCGTACCGTCCACCTGAATGCTGTCGGCGCGGGCCTGTACCTGGTGGCGTACGGACGGTGCATCGGAAAATTGAAAAGTAGTCATTCAGTTGCGCCATGCGCCCATGGAGGCATAGGGTTCGGGTACGCGGCTGCCTGCAACATCCGGAGCTGCACTGGCGGCCACTGCCAGCATGGCCTGGCGCTCGGCGGCGCTGGGGGCGGTGGGCACGAGCTGCGCCTTGTGCCGCTCCAGAAAACCAGTATCGGTTTCGCCCTGAACAAACGCTGGGTGTTGCAGCACACGCGACAGGTAGTTGCTGTTGAGGGTGACGCCCAGCATCACCGTTTCCTGCAGTGCATTGGCCATGCGCGAAATGGCCAGCGGCCGGCTGGCGCCATGCACTACCAGCTTGGCCAGCATCGAATCAAAATCGGCTGTGACGGGTGCGCCCTGTATCACGCCGCAGTCGAAGCGCACGCCGGACCCGGTAGGTGCATGCAGCAGCAACACCTTGCCGGTGTCGGGAACAAAACCGGCGTCAGCGTCTTCGGCCAGAATGCGGCACTCGATGGCGTGGCCGGAAAACTGCACATCGTTCTGGGTAATCGGCAGCTTTTCGCCCTGCGCCACACACAACTGCAACTCCACCAGGTCCAGCCCGGTCACCATCTCGGTCACCGGATGCTCCACCTGCAGCCGGGTGTTCATTTCCAGAAAGAAAAACTCGCCGCTGGGCGCGACGATGCATTCCACCGTGCCAGCGTTGACATAGCTCGCAGCGCTGGCCAGACGCACGGCGGCGTCGCAAATCCTGTTGCGCAAACCAGCGTCCAGCGCAGGGGCGGGCGATTCTTCGATGAGTTTCTGAAAGCGCCGTTGAATGGAGCACTCGCGCTCGCCCAGATGGATCACGTTGCCATGTCCATCGCCAAACACCTGTACCTCGATGTGGCGCGGCTGCTCGACAAATCGCTCGGCCAGCAGGCGGCCGTCGCCAAAGTAGCGCTGGCTCTCGGCCCGTGCCACAGCAATCGCGTCGGTCAGATGGCCAGCCTCGCGCACGATCTGCATGCCTTTGCCACCGCCACCGGCAGCGCCCTTGATGAGCAACGGAAAACCGATGGCGCGTGCACGCTCTGCAAAACCGGCAGGGTCGTCGGCTTCGTCGGCCGAGGGGGTGACCGGCATGCCGTTTTTCACTGCAAAGTTGCGCGCGCTGATCTTGTCCCCCATCAGATCAATGACCGCTGCCGGGGGGCCGACAAAAATCAGCCCGGCATCTGCCACCGCGCGGGCAAATACCGCGTTCTCCGAAAGAAAACCATAACCAGGGTGGATGGCGTCGCAGCCGGTTTCCAGCGCGGTACGAACGATGCCTTGAATATCGAGCCAGGCCGCCACAGGAGGCTCACCAAAGATTTCTACCGCCTCATCGGCCTGCGCCCGTGCTGGGCCATGCTGGTCCTGCCGGTGCCAGGGCACGACCGTGGCGATGCCCAGCCGCTGGGCCGTACGCACAATGCGCAGCGCGATCTCGGCGCGGTTGGCAACAAAAAGTTTGCGAATGGGTGTCATGTCTTGGCTTTGCGCAGGGGCTTGGCGGGAGAGGGGGCAGGTAACCTATCGGCTTGCGCAGCGATGATCTGTTCCAGCCGGGCCAGCCGGCGTTCGGTATCGTCGCGGCTGGTTTGTGAAGAAGTGGTATCGGCCGGCAGGATGCCACGCAGCACCATCGCGGTGTAGCGGTCGGCAGTGGCTTCCAGATCAATCGTTCCACGTCCAAACAAGGTGGCCCACATGCGGTGCTCAATGCCACCGTAGACCATGCCACGCACCATTTCCTCGTCGGTTTCGGCCGGTAGTTCACCCGCCTCCACGGCTTCGCGAATGGTGCGCATCAGGAAGGCGGTGTAGCGCACATGCAGGTCGTGCAGCACCGATTTGAAGTATTCAGGGCCGGTACGCACTTCGTGCAGCACCAGACGCGACAGGCTGGACTCTTCCACATACACCCGCAAGTGCCGCCAGATCAGAAAACGCAGGCGGCTGCGCAGGCCTTGCAGACGCGAAAAACTCTCGTCCACATCGCGTATGAGTGGCTCGTACATGGCGCGCAGCACCTCGTTGAGCAAATCGCGTTTGGTGGGAAAGTAGGAATACACCAGGCCTTCCACCACGCCCACCTTGGCGGCGATTTCGCTGATGGATGCGCGCTCGAAGCCTTTTTCCAGAAAGCTCTCGCGGGCTGCCGCCAGAATTTCGGCAGCGCGGCGCATGCGCCGGGGGGTTTGTTTGCCGGCGGTGTTTGGCAGCAGATCGGCGTTGGCCGCTTCTGGCGCTTCGGAGGACGGGCTTGCAAGGGCGCGGCTCATGCCAGTTGCTCCAGCAGGACGGTGGGCACGTCGATTTCGATGTCCAGCAGCATCTGTGCAAAAGCCTTGCCTTGGGGGTCGTAGCGCAGCGACGCAATGCCGCCACCGCCTAGGGCGTTTTCCAGCATGAAGTTCACCGCGTTGAAGCCGGGCAGGGCATAACGCGAGACCTTGCCCTGCACCACATGGGCAAAGTACCGGTGCACCACCTCGGCGGTGAGTTGTTGCAGCAGTACAGGGTAGAGCGCGGGTGTGCGAGCGATGATGCCGATGTTGGAGGTGTCGCCCTTGTCGCCGCTGCGGCCGTGGGCAATTTTCAGCAGCGGCACCCGCTGAACTGCGCCTGACCACGGGGAAGGCGCCGGTTCAGCAAAAGGCGCCGCAGCAGCCAAAGCCTCGGATACGCGCGCTTCCTCAAACGGCACAACCACACCATCCAGCGTCACGGTTGCCTGCACCTGCGCCTTGTCCACCAAGAAAGAAAACAGCCGAACCACCGGCGAGGGCGACGGCCGGCCGGCCGCAAAACCCGTAATGCCCTGCGCCATGGCCGTGGCAGACGGCGCAATCTCGCGTGTCAGCAACTCCAGTGCCTCGCGTGAGGCGTGTTTGGCCGCCAGCTTGAGCACCACCTCGCGGGTGGCTGCGGTACGGGCGTGGGGACCGTAGGTACTTTCTGCGCCCAGCACCTCCAGGCTGGTCTCGCTGTAGCCGGGCCAGCCACGCTCTGTGAACATGCGCTGGCTGCGCTGCAGGATGGATTCGCCCACCCGCTGCGCCTTGCGCGCGGCGTCGCGCCCGCCGACCATCAGGGTGCTGACCACACGCCAGCCTTCGGCGTAGGTGGCGCTGACCTTGTAGCGCGCCGGTGCCGTGCGGCCTTTCGCGCCGCTCACTTTTACCCGGTGTTCACCATCCTGCGCCAGTTGCACCGCCCGGAAATCGCAGGTGACGTCGGGCAACAAATAGGCTGCCGGGTCGCCAATTTCATAAACGATCTGCTCGGCCACGCTGCCGGTCTCGATCAGGCCACCGGTCCCCGGCGGCTTGGTCACCACAAAGCTCGCGCCCGAGGGCTCGCACTCGGCAATCGGAAAACCCATGTCATCCCAGCCGGGCACGCGCTCCCAGTCGGTGTACAGGCCACCGGTGCACTGGGCGCCGCACTCGATCACATGGCCTGCCAGGCTACCGGTGGCCAGCTTGTCCCA
Source organism: Pseudomonadota bacterium (assembly GCA_040387875.1). Lineage (GTDB taxonomy): Bacteria > Pseudomonadota > Gammaproteobacteria > Burkholderiales > Burkholderiaceae_C > PCRC01. The sequence goes on from JAZKCX010000010.1 coordinate 24,226, forward strand.
GTCGGTCCAGGCCCAGCCAAATTCATGGACCAGCGGACCCAGCGTGACGGCGCTGTCCACGGCGCGGCCGGTAATGACAATGTCGGCGCCGGCATCCAGCGCGGCGGCAATCGGCTGCGCGCCGAGGTAGGCGTTGACGCTCAGAAACTTGGCCGGCATGGCCGCTCCGCTGAACATCTCGCGTGTGTCGGTTTCACGCAAAGCGTCGGCGCGGTCGGACAGGTCGTCGCCTTCCACAATCGCGATTTTCAGGTCGATGCCTTGGGCCAAAAGCTGCTGCGCCAGTGCGTCACGGCAGGCGCTGGGGTTGACGCCGCCTGCATTGGAGACCACCCGGATACCCTTGGCTTTCAACTGCGGTGCAAGCGCAGCCACGATGCGCACAAAGTCCGGCGCATAACCAGCTTCAGGTGACTTCGCGCGGGCCCGGGCCAGCAGCGACATGGTGATTTCGGCCAGAAAATCGAAAACCAGGTAGTCGATGTTGCCGTGCGCAACCAGTTGGGCAGCGCCGGCCTCGGAGTCGCCCCAGAAGCCGGTGGCACAGCCGATGCGCAAGGGCTTGGTACGGTATTTTTTTTGTTGCATGGTGGTGGGAAAACGCAAAAAGAAATGCCTATCGGCCCGGCCAGACAGGCGCACGCCGCTCGGCAAAGGCCTTCATGCCTTCTTTGGTGTCTTCGCTTTGCGAAAGTATGGGCAGCACCGCCTGGGTCAGATTCAGGGCGTCAGAGAAGGACAAATCGGTTACCGCTGAGATGGCACGCCGGCCTATGCGCAGCGCCACCGGGGAGTTGGCAGCGAGTTTATCGACCATTGTGTCCACCGCAGCGTCGAGCTCGCCGGCTGGCACCACCTGGTTGACGATGTCGAACTGCTGGGCCTCGGCCGCTGAAAACCGGTGCGCGAAGAAACACATTTCCATCAGTTTGCGGCGCGGAATCACCCGCATCAGCACCGGCAGAATCATCATCGGAAAAACGCCGACCCGCGCTTCGGTAGTGCCAAACTTCGCGCTGTCTACCGCGACCGCAAAGTCGCAGGCACAGACCAGCCCCAGCCCGCCACCGAAGGCACCGCCGTTGACGCGCGCGATGATGGGCAGGTTGCAACGGTCAATGGCGCGGAACATCTCGGCAATCGGGTTGTCAAACCGGCCCGGCTCCAGCGCAAAGGGAGAACCATCGGCAGTAGGCTTCAGCTTGCCGCCAGCGCAGAAAGTCTGTTCGCCGGCACCCGTCAGTACCACGGCACGTACGCCATCCATGGCCTCGGCCTGGCGCAGCGCCAACACCAGCTCTTCCATCACTTTGTCGGTCATGGTGTTGTGTTCGGAAGCGCGATTGATGGTGATGTGGCAGGCTGCGCCACGTTGCTGCACCAGCAGCTGCGAATACTGCGGGACTGCTGTCATGTTTCGGAATCCATCGGTGCTGCGCCATCTGCAAACGTGGCAGGCGGCTGGTATTGGGGAAAGCCGTCGTAGGCAAAGCTGCGCTCGGCCGGCTGCAGCTTCCAGGTGTGGCGTGCGGTGGGTACACCGCCATCGACGCGGATAACACTGCCGCTGATGAATCCGGCGGCGGGCGACAAAAGATAGACCGCTGCCGATGACAGCTCGGCCTCGGTACCAAAACGTTGCAGCGGCACTTTGCTGCGCAGGCCGCGCAGCAGGTTGCGGTATTCCTCGTCGTAGGTGTCGATGCCGTTCGACGCAATCCATCCCGGTGCCACGGCATTCACGCGCACGCCGGCGTAACCCCACTCGCAGGCGGCGGTTTCGGTGAGCGTCAGCACACCACCGCGGGCCGCGCCCGAGTGGCCCATGCCGGGCAGACCGCCCCAGATGTCGGCCAGCATATTGACGATGGCACCGCCATGGTTTTCCATCCACTGCACAAAACACTCGCGCGAGAACAGAAAGGTGCCGTGCAGATTATTGCGCACCACCGCGTCCCAGCCCTTGAGCGAAATGTCGCGCAGCTTGGCCGGAAACTGGCCGCCTGCGCAGTTGAACAGGCCGTCGATGCGGCCGTGCCGTTGCACAATGCCGGCTACAGTGGCCTTGACCGCTTCTTCATCGCGGATGTCGCAGGTGTGGGTGCTGGTATCGCCTGCGCGTTCCGGATAGATGGCCGCGATTTCTGCGGCAACCGCGTCCAGCTTGGCCTGCTGCCGGCCCACCAGCGCCACATGCGCGCCCAGGCTGGCCAGTTCATGCGCGGCGCAGCGCCCCAGGCCGCTGCCGCCACCAGTAACCACTACGGTTTGTCCCGCAAACAGTCCTTCGCGGAAAGCCGACCGGTAGCGTGTCAGGTTGGCAGACAGGGGCAGAGGCTGGGTCATGGCAGGGCTCAGTAGGCGACGAAATCGGTCAGTGCCTTGACGGTGGCGTTCTTCGGATCGGTCTGGAACAGCTTGATCGGCAGCGTTGCTTGGCCTTTGGGGTTGTCAAAAGACACTGGACCACTGAGGCCGCCAGTGGAGAAATTTTTCATTTTCCCCAACTCGCCTATCACGCAGACGCGGGTGACATTGGTGCCGCAGCGGCGTACGCCTTCGGCGAACACTTTGGTGCCCACATAGCCACTGACCGTGTAACGGTTGAAGTTGGCATAGTCGTCGTCGCTCAGGTATTTTTTGGCCGTTTTCATCAACTCCAGGCCGGCGGGGTCGTAGTTGGAGGCGTAGTAATCGGGAATCAGGTACTGGTATTCCGAAGCGGCCGCCAGCTTGACCGCTGCCGGCAATTGCCCAGCCCACAAGGTGCCAAGGGTTACGTCCATGTTCAGGCGGCGGAATTCCGACATGATGGCGGCCGATTCGGTGGTGAGCGTACCCAGGTAGACGGCGTTGGCGCCTTTGTCCTTGAGTGTCAGTACTTCGGCAGAAAAGTCTTTTGCGCCGCGCTTGAACGGAATCTCTGCCACGCTGCTCAAACCGAATTCCTTGACGGCCTTGGTGTAGCCGGCGAACAGTGCTTTGCCAAAGTCGTCGTCCTGGTACAGGATACCGAACTTGCCACCTTTCTTACCCATTTTTTCGACCATGTAGCGAATCGGAACATAGCCAGCGTATTCGTAATCGGGCCCGATCATGAAGACGTTGGCGCGGCGCGGATTGACGATCGCCGGATTGGGCGCCATGTGCACGATGGTGGGAATCTTGGCTTCTTCAATCGTGGGCAACATGGCCACCATGTGCGAGCTGCCGGTGGTGCCGGTCAGGCCGAAAACCTTGTCAGAGTCGATCAGCTTCTTGACGGCGGATACCGACCGTGCCGGCACATAACCGTCGTCTTCGTAGATGGCGCGCAGCTTGCGGCCATTGATGCCGCCTGCTGCATTGATCTCGGCAATCGCAAGTTTGGAGCCGGCAGCACCGGCCTTGCCGATCAGCGATGCCGGGCCCGACATGGGCTGCACTTCGCCAATCAGGATTTCGGTAGCGGTCACGCCGACGTCCTGGGCGCTTGCGGCCATGGCCGTGGCGGCAGCCAGAGTGATGGCGGACCATCGGGCGACCTGGCGAAAAGCTTGTTGTATACGCATGATGCTTTGTCTCCTTTGAAGTACGCCGGCGCCGGGGGATTCCGGATCCATGCGAATTTTTCACAGCGCTGCTTATTGGGACAGCGGCCAATGAACCCAGAACCGCTTGGCCTTGCGCCAGATGCCGGCCAGCCCCTCCGGCTCCAGCCGCAGGAACAGCAGAATGACAACGCCGTACAGCAGGCCTTTGACTTCGTAGATGCGGTCGGCCATCAGGGTCTTGAAGTTGTCGCCGGCCAGCGTAAAACCCACCGTCAGCAGCTCGGGCAACAACACGATCAGCGCCGTGCCCAGAATTGCGCCATGGACCCGACCGATGCCGCCCACGATCACCATGGCCAGCGCTTCGATGCTGATCAGCACGCTGAAGGTGTCGACGTTGATGTATCGCGTCTGCAGTGCCACCATGGCGCCAGCCACACCGGTGTAGAAGGCGCTGACCATGAAGGCCAGCAGCTTGAAACGCACCAGGTTGATACCCATGGCGCGGGCGGCAATGTCGTGGTCGCGCAGCGCCAGCCAGGCCCGGCCAATGCGCGAACGCATCAGATTCAGCGTGATGAGCACAAACAGCACCAGCAGCACCAGTGCGGCGTAATAGAAAGGTACGTCACCTTTGAAGGAAAAGCCCAGGATGGTGAGGGCGTCCACCGGCATGCCTTCGGAGCCGCGGGTGATGCCTTCGGCAAACAACACGACATGGCGAACGATGAAGGTAAACGCCAGCGTGGTGATGGCCAGGTACAGACCTTTCAGCCGCAGCGAGGGAATGCCCACCACCAGACTGGCTACAGCCGCAACCCCACCCGACACAAAGATCGCCAGCAGCGTAGGGAGCTTGTAATCGGTGGTCAGAATCGCCTGGGCATAGGCGCCAATCAGCAAAAAGCCAGCGTGGCCCAGCGAAATCTGGCCCGCTACACCCGATAGCAGATTCAGACCCAGGATACCGATGGAGGTAATAAAGATGATAGTCAGGATGTTCAGCCCATGGGCGCCAAACCAGGCTGGCATCAGCGCCAGCAGCAACAACCCGGCAGCGGCCCAAAACCAGGGTGCCGGCTGGCTTGACAGCGCAACCAGGCCTGCATAAGAAGTTTGGTAGGTACGGCTTTGCATCAGACACGCTCGATTTCACGTTGGCCAAAAAGGCCATAGGGTTTGACCATCAGCACCACGATGATGAGCACAAAGCCGGCGATTTCTTTCAGCCCCCGGCCGAGGTAGCCCCCAGCCAGGTTTTCGAAAACGCCAATGATGAGCCCGCCGAGGGCCCCGCCCACCACCGAGTCCAGACCGCCCAGAATGGTGGCGGGAAAACCGCGCAGACCCATTTGCGATATCTCCGGTTCCAGGCTGAACATCAGGCAGAAAGACAGGCCGGCAAAGGCTGCGAATACCGCCGACAGCGCCCAGGCAATGGCGCTGATGCGCTTGACGTTGATGCCCATCAAGAGCGCGGTGGTTTCGTTGTTGGAGGTGGCGCGCATCGCAATGCCCACCCGCGAGCGGCGGAAGAACAGCCACATCGCCAGACACAGCACCGCCAGCGACACCAGCGCAAAAATCTGCCCCGGATACAGCGCAATCTCGCCAAAACGAATGACGGCATTGCCGAAGGGGCGGGGAAACGCGGTGGGCTGTACGCCCCAGAAAAGAATGACGATGGAGCGGATGACCACGGCCAGCCCAATCGTCACCATCACCCGCGAAAACATCGGCTCGCCCAGCATGGGGCGAATGAACATCCATTCGATCAACAGGCCCAGCAGGATCGACGCGACCAGCACGCAGGCCAAGAGCGGTACGAAAGCCATGCCGGGAATGGTGGCGAAGGTGTAGCTCATGTAGGCGATCAGCATCATCACCTCGCCCTGGGCAAAATTCACCATGCCGGTGGCGCGGTAAACAATGGCAAAACCCATGGCCACCATGCCGTACAGCGTGCCAATCACCAGGCCCGACATCACCAGGTTCAGAAAATAGCTCATGCGGTTTCCTTGGGCGTTCCGTAGATGTCGTTCACCTCGGCAGCAAACTTTTGCTCGATGACCCGGCGGCGCACTTTCATGGTGGCGGTGAGTTCGCCGTCGTCATGGTCGAGCTGCTTGCGCAGAATGGCGAACTTGCGGATGTTCTCGACCCGCGAAAAACGTTCGTTGACCCGTTTCACGTCTTCGGCAATCAGGCCCTTCACCGGCTCCAGCTTGGCCAGCGTTTCGTAGGTGGTGTAGGCCATGCCGCGCTCCTGCGCCCATTTGCCCACGGTGTCGAGGTCAATCTGAATCAGGGCTGACACAAAGTGCCGGCCGTCGCCCAGCAGTACGGCTTCGCTGATGTACAAGCTTTCCTTCAGCGCGTTCTCAATCAGCGATGGCGTGATGTTTTTGCCGCCGCTGGTAATCAGAATGGCCTTCTTGCGGTCAATGATCTGCACCTGGCCGGTAGCGTTGTCCAACTCGACCACGTCGCCGGTGTTCAGCCAGCCGTCGGTGTAGGCGGCTGCGGTGGCAGCTTCGTCGTAGAGGTAGCCGTTGAAGATGATTTGCCCGCGCAATTGCAGCTCGCCGTCTTCCATGACCCGTTGCTCTACTACGCCGGGCAACAGCGGGCCGCACCAGCCCAGCCGCGACATGTTTTTTGATTGCGAATGGCTGGCACCGCTGGTCTCGGTCATGCCGTAGATCTGGTAAATCGGTACGCCCAGCGCCCGGAAGAATAATATGACCGACGGTGAAATGGAGGCGCCGCCTGTCATTGCAATCCGGGTGCGGTCCAGACCTATGCTGGCCAACAGGTTGCTGAACAGCGTGATGCGCAACAACCAACCCAGCAGGGCGTCGCCTGTGTTGGCGGGCGTGCCGCCGTTGGCAATGGTGCGCTCCGCAATCGGCGTGGCAATCGCCAGTGCCTTTTTGAAAGCCCAGCGGGCAATCGGGCGGGCATCGCGCGACTTGATCAGGATTTCGTACTGCAGCTTTTCCCAGATACGTGGCACGCCAAAGAAAAAGCTGGGGCCGATCTCGCGCAGGTTCTGCGTCACGGTGTCGATGGATTCGGCGAAATGCACGACCGAGCCGAAGACCAGCTGCATCACCGGCGACATCAGGCGCTCGGCCACGTGGCACAACGGCAGGTAGCAGACCACGGTCAGCGGCTGGCCAGCGAAGCCTTGCACTGCGCCCAGCGCCGCGGCGTCCGACACAATGCCACGGTGGGAAATACGGGCGCCCTTGGGCATGCCGGTGGTGCCGGAGGTGTAGACAATCAGTGCATCCTGTGCGCTTTGCAGTGCATCGATGCCGGCCTCGAAGGCCTGCAATTGCTGTGGCTCACTCGCAAGACGCTGGCCTTGTGCAATGGCATCTGCAAACGGCATCAGGCAAGGCTCGGTGTAGTGCCGCATGCCTTTCCAGTCCACCGTCAGTACCCGCTGCAAATCGGGCAGGCCGCCCTCGCGCTGCATCGCAGTAAGCACCTTGTCGGTCTGTTCCTGGTCGCCACACACCGCTACCTTGGCGCGGCAGTGGCGCACGATGTACTGCAGCTCCGGCCAGGGGTTGGTGGGGTAGATACCCACCGTGATACCGCCCAGCGACTGCGCCGCCAGATCAGCAAAAAACCACTGCGGCGTACCGTCCGAGGCAATCACCAGTGTGTCGCCGGGGCCAAAGCCCTGCGCGCGCAAATACAGCGCAAAGGCACGCGCCTGCTCAAAATAGCCGGCCCAGCTGGTGCCCTGCCAGATGCCCAGCTTTTTCTCGCGCAGCGCGACCCGGTCCGGCGTTTGCCGGGCGCGGTGCCGCAGCAGGGCCGGCATGGTGGCCGTGGCTTCGGCCACGCCGGGTGGCAGGGTGGTGTCGGCGCGGCTCATGCAGCGCTCACTTCCTGGCCCAGGTAGGCGGCAATCACTGCGGGGTTGGCCGATACGGCGGCGGGCGTGCCGTCGGCAATCTTGCGGCCAAAGTTGAGCACACAGACGTGGTCGGAAATGTCCATCACGATGCCCATTTCATGTTCAATCATCATCACCGTGACATGCCGCTCTTCGCGAATGTCCAGAATGAAGCGGGCGATGTCTTCGGTTTCTTCCTGGTTCATGCCCGAGACCATTTCATCCAGTAAAAGCAGCTTGGGTTGCATGGCCAGCGCACGGCCCAGCTCTACCCGCTTTTGCAGACCGTAAGAGAGAGTGCCTACTGGCAGGTCGCGGATGGATTCAATCTCGAGAAACTCGACGATTTCTTCGGCTGTTTCGCGCGCCTTGATTTCCGCCGTACGGGTGCTCCCCCAGAACAGCGCAGCACCAAAAATGCCGGTCGAGAGGCGCGAATGCATGCCAGTCAAAATGTTGTCGATGACCGTCTCGTGTTTGAACACGGCCAGGTTCTGGAAAGTACGCGCCATGCCACGGCCCGACAGGCTGTGCGCAGGCTTGCCGGTAACGTCGTCGCCATTGAAAACAATGCTGCCGGTGGTGGGCTCAAACAGACACGATGCCAGGTTGAACAGCGTGGTTTTGCCGGCGCCGTTGGGGCCAATCACGCTGCAGATCTGGCCTGGCATCACCTGCAGGTCAATACCGGCCAAAGCTTCCAGGCCGCCAAATCGTTTGGAGACGCCGCGAAATTCCAGCAGTGGAGTCGCACTTGCTGTGGGATTCGCGCCGCTCATGACAGCCACCTCTTGCGCCGCTTGTAGTGTTTGATGTCGCGCATGCTGCGGCGCTGTCCGCCGTCCTGCAGGCCGAGGTAGAACTCCTGTACGTCGTCGTTGGCCAACAATTTCGCAGGGGTGTCGTCCAGCACAACCCGGCCGCGCTCCATGATGTAGCCGTAGTCGGCAATCGACAGCGCCAGCCGGGCGTTCTGCTCGACCAGCAGAACCGTCAGGCCCCGCTCATCGCGCAGCCGCTGGATGGCGGAAAAAATCTCGGTAATGATCTGTGGTGCCAGGCCCAGCGAGGGTTCGTCGAGCAGCAGCAGCTTGGGGTCGCCCATCAAGGCGCGGCCAATGGCCACCATCTGCTGCTGTCCGCCAGAAAGATAGCCCGAAATCCGGTGGCGGTGCGGCTCGATGCCTGGGAAAAGCGCAAAGATGCGCGCCATAGCCTCTGCCGCCGCACTGGCGGGCCGCACATAGCCACCCATCAGCAGGTTTTCCTCCACGGTCAGTGTGTCGAACAGGCGCCGGCCTTCGGGCACCTGCACCACACCCATCCGCACGATTTCATGGGCAGGGCGCGGGTGCAGCGGCTGGCCGACATAACTGATGCTGCCGCCGGTAATTTCGCCTTCTTCCGGGTACAGCACACCGCAGATGGCTTTGAGCACCGTGGACTTGCCGGCGCCGTTGCTACCGAGCAGTGCCACGATGCGGCCGCTGCCCACCTCCAGTGACACGTCACGCACCGCTTCCACCGCATGGTCGTAAAAAACCTGCAGGTTGGTGATGCTCAGCATGCTGCGGCCAAAAGAAGGGAGGCTTTGCGGTAAGTCATTATTTTCTGACTTCAACTCAAAAAATGAACTGGAGTGGATTCTTCAGCATCACTCCCCATAAAAACATAGGACATACCCTATCTGAGGGAAAAGCAGTTTGCGTCAATATCCGGGCCTGGCCGATTATTTTTGAACGCGGGTCAAATTCCGCATCTACCCGGAACCTCCATGAACCAGACCACCAGCCTCGGGGCGCAAGCCACCATGTCCGCCATGCAGCGTTTTGCAGGACTGTCGAATGACGAACAGTCCATTCTGGACGACGCAGACCGGTTTGCCCGGCAGGAGTTGTACCCGCTGTCGCCGCGCATGGACAACGAGGAGTGGTGGCCAGACCAGGCCTTTCCGCTGATTGGCAAGACCGGCTACTTCGGCATTCCCGTTCCGGAAACCTATGGGGGGGCCGGACTCGATCTGTTCACCAGCGGCCTGGTGTTGCAGGCCTTTTCGCGCTGGAACCATGCGCTGGCGCTGAGCTGGGTGGCGCACGAAAACCTGTGCCTCTACAACATCTACCGTAACGCCAACGAAGAGCAGCGCCAGCGCTACCTGCCCGGACTGTGCAGCGGCAAAACGATTGGCGCGCTGGGCCTGACAGAGCCGGGCGCCGGATCTGACGCACTGGGCTCCATGCGCACCACCGCCACGCCGGATGGCGACCACTACGTGCTCAACGGCAGCAAGCTCTACATCACCAACGGCCCGGTGGCCGACGTGCTGCTGGTCTACGCCAAGACCAACCGCGAGAAGGGCGCCAAGGGCATTTCGGCCTTCATCGTCGAGAAGGACTTCCCCGGCTTCAAGGTGGCCCAAAAGCTCACCAAGATGGGTTTTCGCGGCAGCCAGACGGCCGAGCTGGTATTCGACAACTGCCGCGTTCCGGCGGCCAATCTGGTGGGCCAGGAAGACCGTGGTGTGCAGGTGGTGATGAGCGGGCTGGACCTGGAGCGGGCCATGATTGCGCCCATCTGCCTGGGCATTTCGGAACGCGCCTTGCAGCTCGCGCTGGAATACGCGCAGACCCGCACGCAGTTTGGCAAAACCATCTCTAATTTCCAGATGATCCGCGCCAAGCTGGCCGACATGTTTGTCTGGGTTGAGTCGATGCGCATCTTCACCTACCAGGCCCTGCGCGCTGCCAACGATATGGAAGTGGGTGGGGGTGGCCGTGGTGACATCCACAAAATCACGGCCGCATCAGTGATGTTTGCTGCCGATACCATGAACAAGGTGCTGAACGAAGCGGTGCAAATCCACGGCGGCACGGGCTACATCTGGGAATCCGAAGTCAACCGCCTTTACCGCGCCATCAAGCTGCTGGAGATCGGCGCTGGAACCACCGAGGTTCGCAAGATCATCATCAGCGATGAAATGCTGCGTTAAAGCGTGATGACGCGCCCCGGATTCAGCGTTCCCAGCGGGTCCAGCGCCTGCTTGATGGCCCGCATCATTACCAGCGCTTCGGGCGCCTTGTAGCGCTCCAGCTCCTGCACCTTGAGCGCGCCCACACCGTGTTCGGCTGAAAAACTGCCACCGTGGCGGGCCACGGCGTCGTAGACCAGTGCGTTGACGCGGGCTTCGTGCGTTTGCAGAAAAGCGGCGGCATCGCTGCCCAGCGGCGCCTGCACGTTGTAGTGCAGGTTGCCGTCGCCCAGATGCCCAAAATTCACCTGCCGCACGCCGGGAATCTCCCGTAAAAGCAAGGTGTCGGTTTCGGCACAGAAGGCGGGAATGCGGGAGACCGGCAGGGCGATGTCGTGTTTGATATTCAGCCCTTCCTGCGCCTGCGCCAGCGGAATGCTCTCGCGGATGTGCCAGAGCTGCTGCGCCTGCGCCAGGCTTTCGGCCACCACCGCATCGCTGATGTTGCCAGCCTGCAAAGCGGCCTCCAGCAGTGTTTCAAAACGGCTGCGGGCGTGGGCCTCGGACTCGCTGTCGGCGTTTTCCAGCAGCACGGCGTAGCTGCCGGCAGGTGCATCGGCCAACGGCAGGCGCATTTGCGGCATGTGGCGGCGCACCAGGGCCAGCGCGGTCTGATTCATCACTTCAAAACCGGTCAGCGCCGCACCGAGGTACCGGTGTGCCAGCCCTAAAAGCTGTACCGCTGCCTGCAGCGATGGCACGATGGCCCAGGCGGTGAGGGTGGCGGCAGGTTGCGGAAACAGCTTCAGCGTGGCGGCGGTGATGATGCCCAGCGTGCCTTCGCTGCCGATCAGCAGGTTTTTTATGTCGTAGCCGGTGTTGTCCTTGCGCAGGCCCGAGAGACCATTCCAGATACCACCCTGCGCGGTCACCCCTTCCAGCCCCAGGCACAAATCGCGGGCATTGCCGTAGCGCAGCACCTGGGTGCCACCGGCATTGGTCGCCAGGTTGCCGCCAATCGTGCAACTGCCCTCAGCGGCCAGGCTCAGCGGAAACAGCAAACCGGCATTGCTGGCCGCCTGCTGCACGGTTTGCAGAATGCAGCCAGCCTCTGCGGTGAGTGTCAGGTTGGCGGCATCGAGTGCGCGCACCGCGTTCATGCGTTGCAGGCTCAGTACGATCTGGGTACCCGACGCATCGGGCGTGGCGCCACCCACCAGCCCGGTGTTGCCACCCTGCGGCACGATGGACACGCCTGCCGCAGCGCAGGCACGCACCACGTTTGCTACTTCTTTGGTAGCGCCCGGTCGAACAACGGCGCCGGCCTGGCCATGAAAACGATTGCGCCAGTCGCTTTCCCAGGCGCTCAAGTCACCGTCGGTCAGTACATGCGCGGGGCCAACAATCTGGCGCAGTGTCTCCAGCAGCGCAGCCATGGCGGGTCGGCTGTCAGGCCGCTTCGCGGGCGTTTTTCAGCCGCAGCCGCACATGCAGCGCGCAGGCTGCAAACAGGGTCACGCAGAGCAGTACCTGCAGCAGGGCCAGGTAGTTACCGGGCGCCCGGTCGCCATAGGCGCGCACCACGCCCTCGGTGAAATACAGCCACACCAGCAGGCTGACCCAGCGGTAGGTGTACATGCGGTTTTTCAGCAGGCCGGCCAGCGGCACACACAGCGGCAGCACTTTGAGCGCCAGCAGCGAACCGCCGGGCCGCAGCGGCGCCAGAAACATTTCCCAGGCAAAGCCCAGCACGATCAAACCCACCAGGCTGCCCACAGCCAGGGCGCGGGTGGCGGGGACGGAGATAGGGAAGTCTTTCATGGCGGTGGCATCATAGCCGTGATGAACACGCAAGAGCTGCTGAAGGACCTGTCGAACTTTCCCTGGAAAACCACGCTGTACACACTGCGGGTGCGTTTCCGCGAAGACCATCTGGGCCTGACGGCCAGCAGCCTGACCTTTACCACCAGCATTGCGATGGTGCCGTTTTTTACCGTGGCGCTGGCGCTGTTCACCGCCTTTCCGATTTTTGCCAAGCTGCAGGTGGCGCTGCAGACCTGGCTGATTGACAGCCTGATTCCCGACAACATTGCGCGCCAGGTGCTGGGCTACCTCACGCAGTTTGCCGGCAAGGCCAGCAAGCTGGGCGCGGCCGGCCTCTTGGTGTTGCTGGTCACTGCGCTGTCGCTGATCCTCACCATTGACCGCACGCTGAACGGCATCTGGCGGGTGCGCGAGGAGCGGCCGTTTGGCCAGCGGGTGATGATTTACTGGGCGGCAGTCACGCTGGGGCCGCTGGTGCTGGGGGCGAGTCTGGCACTTACCTCGTATGCGGTGTCGGTATCGCGTGGGCTGGTGGGTGGGCTGCCGGGCAGCCTGCGTTTTTTGCTGGATGTGCTGGAGTTTGTGCTGCTGGCCGGGGGCGTGGCCGCCATGTACCGCTACGTGCCCAACACCTTTGTGAAATGGGCCCATGCCTGGGCGGGCGGCCTGTTTGTGGCCACCGGCATCGAGATTGCCAAAAAGCTGCTGGCGCTGTACCTGACCTCGGTGCCGACCTACTCCATGGTCTACGGCGCTTTTGCCACCTTGCCGATTCTGCTGGTCTGGATCTATGTGGGCTGGGTCATTGTGCTGCTGGGCGCGGTGATTGCTGCCTACCTGCCCAGCCTGCTCAGCGGCGTGGTGCGGCGCGGCAGCGAACACGGCTGGCGCTTTCAGCTGGCGGTGGAAGTACTGCAGCAACTGCACAGCGCCCGCGCAGTCGACAACCGGGGCCTCACGCTGTCGGACCTGGTACGGCTGCTGCGGGTGGACGCGCTGCAACTGGAGCCGGTGATGGAAACCCTGTCGGCGCTGGACTGGATTGGCAAACTCGCCACCCAGCACGAGGCCGACGAGGCGCGTTTCGTGCTGCTGGCCAACCCCGACGACACCCTGCTGGCGCCGCTGGTGGAGCGTTTGTTGCTCAACCCGGCCGAATCGACCCAAAATTTATGGCAAATGAGCCGCTTGCCGGCGCTGCGCCTGCGTGATGCGCTATAAAGTTTGAAGCGGCTCGGGTTCGCAAGGGAGTGGGGCGGTGACCATCACCCGATAAGCCGGCCCAATCGGCGCCATTTCGGGGTTTGCCGTGGGGCCCTGGTGGCTATTCTGGGCAGATGATTGCCAGAATTCTCGGGTGGCTTGCGCGTTCCCGGTCCCCAGCCACCGGCGGCGAGGCACTGGGCGTGCTCCAGCGCGACTTCCAGGCCCTGGCCAGCGCGCTGGAAAGCCGCAACCTGGAGCTGCAATGCCAGACCCGGCAGTTGCGCATGCTGACCGAGCGCCTGCCCGCCTGCATGGCGTATCTCGACCGCGACCAGCGTTTCCAGTTCTGCAACTCCCAATTCGATTGCCACGGCGGCACTACCGGCAGCAACCCTGTCGGCCAGCGGCTGGCCGAGGTCATGGGCGAAGACAACTTCCGGGTGGTCGAGCCCTATGTGCTGTCGGCACTGCGTGGCAACGCCGTGCATTTCGAAGCCACCCTGAACATGCCAGACGGAGAGGTCGACTTTCTCATCGACTACGTGCCCGATACCGACGCCAGCGGTGCGGTGCAGGGCTTTTTTGCGCTGCAGCTCGACATCAGCGAGCGCCGCGCCATGGAGCAGCAGCTCATGGAGGCACTGGCCTGGCAGCAGGCCATGTTCGATAGTTCTGACTTTGCGGTAATTGCCACCGACATGCACGGCACCATCCAGGCCATCAACCCTGCCGGCCAGCGCATGCTGCGCTACGACGCCGACGAATTGGTGGGCCAGCATACGCCGGCGCAGTTTCATGACCCGGTGGAACTGGTGCGCCGGGGCATTGAGCTGTCGGACGGACGGGGCCCCATCGTCAGCGGCTTCGGCGTGGTGACCGCAGCGGCCACCGACGGTCTGGCCCAGGAGCGGGAATGGACCTATGTCCGCCGCGACGGTTCGCGGGTGCCGGTGAGCGTGTCGGTGACCGCCATCCGGGGCGTGGGCGGCGCAGTAAGCGGCTTTTTGACAATTGCAGCCGACATTACCGAGCGCAAGCAGGCCGAGGCGCTGATTCGCCACCAGGCCCACCACGACTCGCTGACCCAGTTGCCCAACCGCACGCTGATGGACGACCGGCTGGCCGTTGCGATGCAGCGGGCCCAGCGCAGCGGCCAGTTTGTGGCCATCGTGATGCTGGACCTGGACCATTTCAAACACATCAACGACACGCTGGGCCACCAGGTGGGCGACAGCGTGTTACAGACCGTAGCGCAACGCCTGCGGCTTGCAGTGCGCCCTTCCGACACTGTGGCGCGGCTGGGTGGTGATGAGTTTGTCGTGGTGCTGGACGGCATGCACAAAGCGTCAGACATCCACCGCATTGCGCGCTCCATCCTGGACCAGTTTGCCGAGCCGGTATTGGCAAATGCGCATGAACTGCAGATTTCGGCCAGCGTGGGCATTTCGGTATTTCCCACCGACGGCAGCGAAGCATCCCTGCTGCTCAAAAATGCCGACGCGGCGATGTACGATGCCAAGGCTGCAGGACGCAACACGTACAGACTTTTTGACAGGCAGATGATGTCCCAAAACACCGACCGCATGGAGATGGAGCTGGCGCTTCGCCATGCGATGGAACGCAGCGAGATGCGGCTGGAATACCAGCCGCAGTTCGATCTGGAAACCGGCGAGATCATGGGCGTGGAGGCGCTGCTGCGCTGGGACAACCCGGTGCTGGGCAGTGTGCCGCCCACCGTGTTCATTGGCCTGGCCGAAGAATGCGGGCTGATCCAGCCGATTGGCCACTGGGTGCTGCAAACCGCCTGCCACGAGGCCATGGAAATGCAAAAGCGGCTGGGCCGCCGGCTGGGCCTGGCGGTGAACCTGAGCCCGGTGCAGTTTGCCCAGGCCGATTTGCCCGAGCTGGTATCGGCCGCGCTGCGCGACAGCGGCATGATGCCCAACATGCTGGAGCTGGAGATCACCGAAGGCATCTTTCTGCTCAATTCCGAGCGCACCATCAGCATGCTCAACACCATTCGCGCGATGGGCGTGTCCGTCTCTATCGATGACTTTGGCACCGGCTATTCCAGCCTGTCTTACCTCACCCGCTACACGGTGGACTGGATCAAGATCGACCAGTCTTTTGTGCACGACCTGCCGCATGGCAAAAACGCTGCGGTGCTCACCACTGCCATCATCTCGATTGCCCACAGCCTGGGCATGATGGTGATTGCCGAAGGCATAGAGACCCGCGAGCAGTACGACTATCTGCTGGCGCGTGGCTGCGACCTGGGCCAGGGCTTTCTGTTCAGCCAGCCCATGTCCAAAGACAAGCTGATCGACTGGCTGGAAAACCAGGCGACCCAGGCCGGCGGCACCGCCAAGCCAGCCCTGATCAACACCTAGGCCTTCAGGAAGGCCTGCAGCGCCGACAGCACGCCGTCGGGCGCTTCGGTCATCAGGGAATGGCCGGCTTCCAGCACCACCACCTTGCTGTTTTTTGTGTTGCCGACCAGCGTCTGCGCGGCTTTGGGCGGCGTCATCTGGTCGTTTTTTCCCAGCACAAACAGCACCGGGCAGGTCACCCTGGCCATGGCGGCATCGCCTCCGCGGTAGTCGTCACAGGCCTTGAAGCCGGTATAAAACACATTGACCTGCGTGTTGCTGGCCAGCACCCGGCGCATCAGCGCCCGCGAGCTGCCGTAAAGCCAGTTGCCCGGCCCCAGCGCAGACGGCGGCGGCGCCAGCATGGAGTGCGAGAAGGTGTTGACCATGTCGATGGCCGCCATCGGTGTCTTGACCGAAGCCTCCAGCAAAGCCGGCGAGACCCGCATCGGAAAAGCCGTGCCCACCATCGCCAGGTGACTGATGCGCTGCGGCGCCCGGGCTGCGGCTTCTGCCGCAATCAGCGAGCCAAAACTGTGGCCAGCCAACGCGGCTTGTTGCAGGCCCATGGCATCGAGAAAATCAAGAATGAACTGCGCGCCGTCTTCCACGCTGGCCGGAGGAGCGCCCGCGCTTTTGCCCTGGCCGGGCAGGTCGATCGCCAGCACATTCCAGCCGTGGTGGGCCAGGTAGCGGCTTTGCAGGCCCCACACGCTGTGGTCGTTCAGCACGCCGTGGATAAAGACCAGCGTGGGTTTGTTGGCCTCAAAAGTTTTGCCACCGGTGTAGGCGTAGATGGCGTGGCCATTGACGGTGATGTTCATGCCGCTTTCTCCGCAGCCTTCAGGGCACGCTTCAAATCGTCAATCAGGTCGGCCGGGTCTTCCAGGCCGATGGACAAACGTATCGTGCCCTGGGTAATGCCGGCGCCGGCCAGCGCCTCGTCGCTCATGCGGAAATGGGTGGTGCTGGCCGGATGAATCACCAGGCTGCGGCAATCGCCCACGTTGGCCAGGTGGCTGAAGACCTTCAGCGTTTCGATGAATTTTTTACCCTGTTCGCGGTTGCCCTGGATGTCAAAACTGAAGACCGAGCCGGCCCCCTTGGGCAGCAGCTTTTGCGCCAGTGCATGGCTGGGGTGGCTTTCCAGAAGTGGGTGACCCACGCGGGCCACAAAGGGCTGGGCGGCCAGAAATTCCACCACCTTGGCCGTGTTCTCCATGTGCCGCGCCATCCGCAGCGGCAGGGTTTCTATGCCCTGCAAAATCAGCCAGGCGGTGTGCGGGCTCATGCAGGCACCAAAGTCGCGCAGACCCTCACGGCGGGCCCGAAGCATGAAAGCGCCTACGGTGCTCTCTTCGCTGAAGACCATGTTGTGAAAGCCGTCGTAGGGCGCGGTGAGTTCCGTAAATTTCCCGGCTGCACGCGGGCTGTCCCAGTCGAAACTGCCGCCGTCCACCACAATGCCGCCAATCACCGTACCGTGGCCGCTCAAAAACTTGGTGGCCGAGTGGTAAACGATGTCGGCGCCGTGGTCAAACGGCTTCATCAGCCAGGGCGAGGTGAGGGTGGAGTCGACCAGCAGCGGCAGGCCGGCTTCGTGCGCAATCGCGCTGACGGTGGGAATGTCCAGTACGTCCAGGCCGGGGTTGCCCACGGTTTCGCCAAACAACAGCTTGGTATTGGGGCGAATGGCGTTCCGCCAGCCGTCAATGTCGCCCGGTTTGACAAAAGTGGTGTCTATGCCAAAGCGCCTGAGCGTGTAGTTGAGCAAGTTCTGTGAACCGCCGTACAGCGCGGTGCTGGCGACAATGTGCGAGCCGGCCCCCATCAGCGTGGTTATCGCCAGGTGCAGCGCGGCCTGGCCGCTGGCGGTGGCGATGGCGCCAATGCCGCCTTCCAGGGCCGACACCCGCTGCTCCAGCACCGCGTTGGTCGGGTTGCTGATGCGGCTGTAGACATGGCCGGAACGTTCCAGGTTGAACAGCGCCGCCGCATGGTCGCTCGACTCGAAAACAAACGAGGTGCTGAGGTGAATCGGCACGGCGCGGGCGCCGGTGGTGGGGTCGGGCGCGGCCCCGGCATGCAGTGCCAGGGTGTCGAAGCCGGGGTCGGAATAGCCGGGCATAGGGTTCTCCGGGAGGAAAAAGGGCACCGTGCGGGCTTGACGCGCGCAGCGGACAGGCGTTGAATGGGCTGCATTGTGGGCTATATTTCAAAGCCATCGCGTCACCCGGTTGTCACCGGACGGATTGCACCAGTTCAGGAGGAAAACACATGAAAGTCGCCGATATCATGCGCGTCAAGGGCGGCACGCTCTACACCGTCAACCCGGATGAGACGCTGCAGCAGGCCGTGCAGATCATGGCCCAGTACGACATCGGTTCGCTGGCCGTGATGGAGCATGGCGACCTGGTGGGCATGCTGACCTTCCGCGAAGTGATTCACACGCTGGCACAAAAGGGCGCGCTGGCCAACATCATTGTGCGCACGGTGATGGACGACGCACCCATGAGCTGTACGCCCGAAACCGAACTCGACGAAGTGCGTCCGCTGATGCTGCAGCGCCATACCCGCTATATGCCGGTCATGGACAACAAGATGCTGATGGGTGTGATCAGCTTTTACGACGTGGCCCGCGCCGTGGTGGACAGCCAGAACTTCGAGAACAAGATGCTCAAGGCCTACATCCGCGACTGGCCCTCGGAAGAAGACGTACCCAACTCCTGAGCTGGCTCAACGCGGCGGCGGCAAGGGCTCGCCCAGCACCCGCCGGCCCAGCCAGCGCAGGGCGGGGCCAAGATCGGGCCGTAGGCCCGCTGCCTGCGGTGTGATGGTTTTTATGCCTTGCGCGCTGCGTTCGGCCACGGCAAAACTGAAGGTGTAAAACGGCTCCTGCCCCATGCGCAGGTCGGTGATGAAAATCCGGCCGTCTTTTTCGCTGAGTTTGTAGAAACCCCGGCTGAACGCTGCAATGCGCTGGGCACCCGGGTTGCCCAACACGGCAGACTCCAGCGTTTCGCCCCGCGCAAAGTTGTCAAAAACCACTGCGCGGCCCGGGTCGGTCAGCGCATAAAACCCTTCGCGAAAGCCCTGGGGCGTGATCACCACCATCCGCCAGGCCACCGTGTTGAACGGCGTCGGCGTGACCAGCAGCTTTTGCACTTGCACGCCCTGGGCCGCCAGCGCTGCGGTTGCAATACCGGTCACGTGGTGCTGTGCCCAGGCGCTCCAGCCCAGGTACAGGGTGCTCAGCACCAGGCCTGCGGCATTCCAGCGCAATGCCCGCGCGGG
Organism: Pseudomonadota bacterium; assembly: GCA_040387875.1. GTDB lineage: Bacteria > Pseudomonadota > Gammaproteobacteria > Burkholderiales > Burkholderiaceae_C > PCRC01. The sequence continues at coordinate 43,333 of JAZKCX010000010.1, forward strand.
CGCTGTCCGCAGCGCAGCCACCACGCCCACCAGCAGCGGCAGAGTGTAGAGCGGGTCGATGATGAACATGCTGCCCAGGCCCAGCGGCTCGCTGCTGAACGGCCGCCAGAGCTGTGTGCCATACACGGTGGTCCAGTCCAGCAGGGGGTGGGTGATGAGCGCCAGCCACACCGCCAGCCACCAGCGCCGCAGCAGCGCAATTTCCTTGTGCAGCCAGGCAATGCCAGCCGCGATGAAGGGCGCTACCAGCGTCAGATAAAAAAGTGCATGGCTTTCGGCGCGGTGCAAAACCATGTTGCGCACCGCATCGCCATGGTCAATAAAGGCGTCCAGGTCGGGCAGGGTGCCGCAGATACCGCCCCACAAGGCAGCCTTCCAGAGGGCGGTGCGCCGGCCCATCACGGCCATGCCAACGGCGGCGCCCAGTACGAGTTGTGAAAGCGAGTCCATGCTGCAGAGGGTGAAAGGCCTGCATGATCGCACGGCCGCCACCGGCCCGGTTGTGGGAAATCAGCCGGCGTTGGCGTGAATCACTTCGCGCACCCGGGGGTAGATCTGCTGGTTCCACTTGCGGCCGCTGAACACGCCGTAGTGGCCCACCCCCACCTGAATGTGGTGGGTCTTCATGTAGGGGCGCACGCTGGTGCACAGGTCTTGCGCCGCCACCGTCTGGCCTACGGCACAGATGTCGTCGCGCTCGCCCTCCACCGTGAGCAGGGCGGTGCGGCGGATCGCGGCAGGGTTCACCAAGCGACCGCGGTAGGTGAGTTTGCCCAGCGGCAGGTCGTAGGTCTGAAAAACTTTTTCCACCGTCTCCAGATAAAACTCGGCTGGCAGGTCGTTCACCGCAAGGTATTCGTCGTAGAAGATGCGAATGACATCGGCCTTGGCGGTGTCGCCCTCGACCAGGTGGTCGTACAGATTGCGAAACTGCTGTTTGTGGCGCTCCAGGTTCATGCTCAGAAAAGCGCTGAGTTGCACAAAACCGGGATAAACGCGGCGCATCACGCCGGCATGTGGCATGGGCACATGGCTGATGAGGTTCTTCTCGAACCATTCAATCGGTTTGCTGTTGGCGAGTTCGTTCACGCCGGTGGGGTTGACGCGGCAGTCCACCGGGCCGGCCATCAGCGTCAGGCTGCGCGGCTGGGCCGGGTGGTCGTCTTCGGCCATCAGCGCAGTGGCCGCAAGCGCTGCCACGCAGGGCTGGCAGACCGCCACCACATGGGCGCCGGGGCCGATGGCGGCGAGCGACTGCATCATGTAGTCGATGTAGTCGTCCAGCCCAAAAGCGCCGTGTTTCAGGCCCACATCGCGGGCGTTGTGCCAATCGGTGATGTAGACGTCATGGTCCTGCAGCAGGGTGCGGGCCGTTTCGCGCAGCAGCGTGGCAAAGTGGCCGGACAGCGGTGCCACCAGCAGCACCGGCGGCTGGCCGGTCACGCCCACTTTGCGGAAATGCAGCAGGGTGCCAAAGGGCAGGGCGAGGACTTTCTCCTCCACCACCGGGATGTTTTCTTCGCCCACGGCAATGCTGGTAATGCCGTAGGCGGGCCGCGAATGGGTCAGCCGCAGCCGCGAAATGACCTCGCTGGCCGCAGATATTTTGCGCAGCACGCTGCCCTCGGTCTGGCGCAGCCACAGGCTGGCACTGCTGATCTGGGCCAGCAGGCGGACCGGCGACATCAGGTCGGACTGGGTTTGGTAGGCCTGGTACAGCATGGTCATCCTGATTTGGAAAGAGGCTTGGAGCCCGGTAAGCGGGTATGTGCAAGTTGTGGGCCATGCCGTGCACCGCTCTGGCACAGCCCTTGCTCAGTACTGCACAGAATCGGGGAATTTTTCCCCGCAGGAGCATGCCACCATGGCCACCAAAGTTGCCGCAAAAACTGCTGTCAAAGCTGCCGCCAAGACCGTAGTGAAGTCTCCCAAGGTTGTCAAAGCGGTGCTGACCATCAGCAGCAAGAACTACGGCGCCTGGGCGCTGCGCGGCTGGCTGATGGCCAAATTTGCCGGGCTGGAATTCACCGAAAAAGTCATTCCGCCGGACGACCCGGCCATGAAGGCCGAGATGCTGCTGCTGGCGCCCTCCATGCTGGTGCCCTCGCTGCAACACAACGGCATCAAGGTCTGGGATTCGCTGGCGATTGGTGAGTACCTGCACGAAGTCAGCCCCAAGGCCGGTTTGCTGCCGGCCGATGCCAAGGCCCGGGCCCATTGCCGCGCCATTTGTGGCGAGATGCATTCGGGGTTTTCAGCCATGCGCGGTGCGCTGCCCATGAACCTCAAGGCCCACCACCCGGGCTTCAAGGTCTGGTCAAGGGCGCAGGCCGACATCGACCGGGTGATCGCCATCTGGCACGAGTGTTTTGCCAGCTACGGCGGCCCGTTTCTGTTCGGCAAGCAGCCCTGCATTGCCGACGCGATGTACGCCCCGGTGGTCACACGTTTTCTCACCTACGACGTGCCCCTGGACAAGGCCTGCGTGGCCTACTGCGAGCGCATGATGGACTTGCCGGCGATGAAAGAGTGGGTGGCTGCGGCGAAAAAAGAGCCGGACGAGATCGACGAGCTGGATGCGGAGTTCTGAGACCTTGCGGGACAGACCGGCGCACGCGCGAAGCGCCGCGTCGCTCTGTCCCCAACTGTTCAGGTCTTCAGCCCGGAACCGTCAAGTGGGCCATGGCTCTGGCGCCGGAATCGCACACACCGGCGCCACATCAATCGTCTTGAAATCGGCCGGCGACACAATTTCCAGGTACTCCATGTCGGGTGAATAGTCGAACAGAAAGTGTTTGATGCCGGGGCGCTGGTGTACCACGTCGCCGGCCTCTACCAGCGTTTCTTCGGTCTCGTACATGAACTTGGCCCAGCCCTTGATCATGATGACAATCTGGAACTCTGCTTCATGCCGGTGCCAGCCCGTGCCCGTTTCCGGTGCCATATTGGCTTTGACAAGGTGCGCAATGACTTTGCCGTTGGTGGCTTCGGCAATGCCCAGGTCGCGGTAGAGGAAAAAATCGCGCAGGCCGCCCGGGACATAGGTGGTGTCGGTGGGTTTGACGTGCGAAAACGTGGTCGTGGTGCGATCCAGCATGGGGCTCTCCTCAGCATGGGATGAATGCTGCAGTGCGGCATCAAGCATGAACTGTTCCAAACAGCAGGTCGCCGTCTGGGATAATTCGGTGCATGAGCGGCAACACCTTTGGCAACCTCTTCGCAGTCACCAACTTTGGCGAATCGCACGGCCCGGCCATAGGCTGCGTGATTGACGGCTGCCCCCCCGGCATGGAACTGTGCGAAGCCGACATCCAGGGCGACCTGGACCGGCGCCGCCCCGGCACCAGCCGCCACGTGACCCAGCGCAACGAGCCCGACGCGGTGGAAATTCTCTCCGGCGTTTACCAGGGCAAAACCACCGGCACGCCGATCTGCCTGCTCATCAAAAACACCGACCAGCGCAGCAAGGACTATGGCGACATCGTGCAGAGCTTTCGCCCTGGCCATGCCGACTACACCTATTTGCAGAAATACGGCCTGCGCGACCCGCGTGGCGGTGGCCGTTCGTCGGCGCGCCTCACTGCGCCCATGGTGGCGGCTGGCGCGGTGGCCAAAAAGTGGCTGGCTGCCCAGTACGGCACCCGCTTTTACGGTTGCATGACGCAGATCGGGGAGCTGGCGATTGGTTTCGAGTCGTGGGAGCATGTGCCCCACAACCCCTTCTTTGCGCCGATTGCCGATGTGGCCGCGCTCGAAGCCTACATGGACGCGCTGCGCAAGGCCGGCGACTCCTGCGGTGCCCGCATCCGCGTGGTGGCCACCGGCATGCCGGTCGGCCTGGGTCAGCCGCTGTTCGACAAGCTCGATGCCGACATTGCTTTTGCAATGATGGGCATCAACGCGGTGAAAGGCGTGGAGATTGGCGCTGGTTTTGCCAGCGTGGCGCAGCGCGGCACCACCCATGGCGATTCGCTGTCACCGCAGGGCTTCAAATCGAACAATGCCGGTGGCGTGCTGGGCGGCATCAGCACCGGGCAAGACCTGGAAGTGCAGATCGCCATCAAGCCCACCAGCTCCATCATCACGCCGCGCGAAACGATTGATGTGCTGGGCAACAGCACCGAGATCGTTACCAAGGGCCGGCACGACCCCTGTGTGGGCATTCGAGCCACGCCGATTGCCGAGGCCATGCTGGCGCTGGTGGTGATGGAGCATGCGCTGCAGCAGCGTGCCCAGTGTGGCGATGTGGCGCCGCCGCTGGCGGTGATTCCGGCCGCTGCGCCGCGCTGAAATGTCCTCCGCGCCGGTGGCCACCGGCCGCCCGCTGCTGCCGTTTGCGCTGCTGTCGGCCAGCTACTTTGCCCACATCGGGTTTTTTAATCCCTACCTGCCGCTGTGGCTCAAAGAGCTGGGGTTTGGCATTGTGGCCATCAGCCTGCTCACCTCCGTGCAGGCCGCCACCCGCATGTTTGCGCCCTATGGCTGGGGGGCACTGAGCGACCACACCGGCGAGCGGGTCAAGCTGCTGCGCTACGGCGCCACGGTGGCGCTGCTGGTCTCCACACTTTTGTGGCTGGAGCCGGGCACGGCCTGGCTGGCGGTGCTGCTGCTGGTCATGTTCAGCCATACCAGCGCCATGATGCCCATGAGCGAGGCCGCGCTGGCCCACAGGGTAAGCCAGGACGGCGTGTTTGACGCCGGGCGTTATGGCCGGGTGCGGCTGTGGGGCTCGTTTGGTTTTCTGGTCACCGTATTTGTGGCCGGCGCCTGGTTCGAGGCCTTTGGCATGCGGCATTTCCCGGCCTGGACGGTGCTGACCCTGGCGGCTGTAGCGCTGGCCACCTGGCTGCTGCCCGACCTGAAGGAGGCGGTGGCCTCCCACGAAGGCCCGATTCCGGTGTTGCCGGTGCTGCGCCAACCGGCAGTGCGCTGGTTTTTTGCAGCCGTGTTTTTTCATGTGCTGGCGCATATCGGCATCTATGTGTTTTTCTCGCTCTACCTCGATGAACTGGGCTACAGCAAAACCATGATTGGTGTGTTGTGGGCGACCTCGGTGCTGGTGGAAATTGCCTGGTTCTTCACCCAGAGCCGCTGGCTGCCCTGGCTCAGCCTGAGCGGCTGGCTGCTGCTGTGCGCTGCCGCCACGGTGTTGCGGATGGGGCTGACAGTGGGTTTTGCATCGGTCTTGCCGGTGCTGCTGCTGGCGCAGGCCCTGCATGCCATTACTTTTGCTGCCCACCACACCGCCTGCATTGCGCTGCTGTCACAGCATTTTCCCGGCCGGCTGCGCGGGCGGGGGCAGGCGCTGTACACCGTGATTGGTTACGGCGTGCCAGGTGTGCTGGGCGGTGTGGTGGGTGGCTTGCTCAGCCAGCAGTGGGGGCTGCAGTCGGTTTTCTGGGCCTCGCTGGTGGTCGGGCTGGTGGCCACGGCCTGTGCGTTCAGGGTGTGGCAGCTGGGCCGCGCTTCAGCCACGCCTTAGCAGCGGATTGAAGCCACACACCAGCGCAGTGGCCAGCAACACCAGCGCGCCGCCCAGGTAAATGCCGGGGCCCAGCGCCTCACCCAGAAACAGCGCGCCCCAGGCCACACCAAACAGCGGCACCAAAAAAGCTGGGCTCATCGCTGCCACTGGCGACAGGTGCTGGATGAGCCGCAGATGCATCCAGTACGCCAGGCCCGACGCCACAATACCCAACACCGCCGTGGCCAGGAGCGCCAGCGGCGTGAACTGCGCCTGCGGCCAGCCCCACAGCCCACCGGGCAACACCATGAGCACCGCGAAGGCATGGATGCCAGCGGCCAGCGCCAGCGGGTCGATGCGCCGTGTGGCACGCTTCATGAAAGGCGTGCAGATGCCGTAACAAGCCGCCGCCACCGTGCAGGCCAGGGCGGCCAGCACCACCTGCAGCGACGGCTGTACCGGCCCCAGCCGCACAATCAGCGCCACGCCCAGCAGCCCGCACAAACAGCCGGCCAGCTTGGCGGGAGTCAGCGTGTCTTCTTTCAGCCAGCTGGCCGCCACCGTGCCAAACAGCACCGAGGTACAGTTCAGCAGCGCGCTGTAGCCAGCCGGCAACTGCAGCGCAGCCCAGGCATAGAGCGAAAAGGGCAACGCCACCGACAGCACCGCCAGCGGCAGCAGCGTGCGCCATTCGCTGCGCGGCCAGGCGCGGCGCAGCGCCAGCATCAGCAGCACCAGCGTGGCGGTGGCCAGACCAATGCGCAGCAGCGCCAGCACACCCGGCCCCAGCACCGGGCTGGCAATGCGGATGAACAGGAAGGACGCACCCCACAGGGCCGACAGAAACAGCAGCTGGACAAAATGGCGGGGCTTCACGCCAGCGATTGTGGCGCAGCACGGCTTGCATCCAACACGCTTTAGCTATAATTTACGTAGCAATAAATTGAGACACGACGCCGGCTACTGGCCAATTTGGCTTGAAAAATGGCCCTGAAATAGCGAAAATGCGCTAAAACCGCTTTCACAAGACCACCATGACCACCTCTGCCCCCACCGTGCTTGTGCTCAACGGCCCCAACCTCAATTTGCTGGGCATCCGCGAGCCAAATGTCTACGGCGCACAAACCCTGGCCGACGTAGAGCAGATCTGCAAGGACGCCTGTGCCGCCCACGGCTTTACGCTCGATTTCCGCCAGAGCAACCACGAGGGCGAGCTGGTCGATTGCCTGCACGAAGCGGGCCGCGCCCAGGCCGCCGGCACGCTGGCCGGCGTGGTTTTCAATGCCGGCGCTTACACCCACACCAGCGTGGCCCTGCACGACGCCATCAAGGGCACCGGGCTGCGGCTGATCGAGCTGCACATCTCCAACGTCCATGCGCGCGAAGCCTTTCGCCACCACTCCTACATCTCGCCAGTCGCCAAGGCCGTGATGGCCGGGTTTGGTGTGCAGGGCTATGCGTTGGCCATCGCAGGATTGGCCGCGCTGGCCAAAGCAGGCTAGGGCGCAGCCGTGCTGCGTCCGCCAGTGGTCGACGCATCCGAGGTCGAGATCAGTGCCATCCGGGCCCAGGGCGCGGGTGGGCAAAACGTCAACAAGGTTTCCAGCGCAGTGCACCTGCGCTTTGATATTACGGCGTCGTCCCTGCCCGACGGCGTGAAAGAGCGGCTGCTGGCGCTGCGCGACAGCCGCATTACCGACGAGGGTGTGCTGGTGCTCAAGGCCCAGCAGTACCGCAGCCAGGACCAGAACCGGGCAGACGCGATGGAGCGGCTGAATGCGCTGGTCGCTACCGTGGCGCTGCCGCCGCGCGTACGGCGCGCAACCAAACCCACCTATGGCTCCAAGCAGCGGCGGCTGGAAGGCAAAAGCCAGCGCTCCGAAGTGAAATCGCAGCGTCGGAAAATTGACGAATAGCGCAAAAGCCCGCGCCGACAGGCTTATTGAAAGCTGCCTAGCATCCGTACATTGCTGATCTTTCCGGAGCCTCCATGTCCCACCCCGTTTCCCTGCGCATTGATTTTGTGTCCGACGTTTCCTGCCCGTGGTGCGCGGTAGGCTTGGGCGCGTTGGAAGTAGCGCTTCAACGCACGGCCGGCGAAGTGGTGGCCGAGTTGCATTTCAAGCCCTTCGAGCTGAACCCCAAAATGCCGGCCGGTGGCCAGGACATTACCGAACACCTGACCCAGAAATACGGCTCCACGCCCGAGCAGCAGGCCGCGATCCGCGAAAACATTCGCCAGCGTGGCGCGGAAGTGGGCTTTACCTTCCGGCCCGAAGGCCGTGGGCGCGTCTACAACACCTTTGATGCGCACCGGCTGCTGCACTGGGCCGAACTGCAGCCCGGCGGCCACCAGCCAGCGCTGAAAAAGGCGCTGCTGAAAACCTATTTCACCGACGGCCAAAGCCCCGAGTCGCACGAGGTGCTGGCGCAGGCCGCCGTGGCGGCCGGTCTGGACGAAGCGCAGGCCCGCGCGGTGTTGGCCAGCGATGCCTACACCGCCGAGGTGCGGGCCGAGCAACAGCTTTATTTGAATTCCGGCATCAGCTCGGTGCCGGCCGTCATCATCAACAACCAGTATCTGATTTCCGGCGGTCAGCCAGTCGAGGTGTTTGAGCAGGCGCTGCGGCAAATCAGCCAGCAGGCTGTCGCGTAAGCACGCAGCCAAAAAACATTACTGCGGTTTTTGCCGCAGCACCATGCGATCCCCTGTCAGCTCGATATTGAATTTCGACAGGAAGTTCTGGCCCAACAGCCCGCGGTTGCTGTCGTCGCCCACCAGTCCCACACCGACCCGCAAGCCCGATACGCTGGCCGGGCCTATGGCCACCGGCACGTTGCCGACAACGCGGCCATTGAGCTGGCCGTTGGCGGTGCGAAACACGGTGGGCTGGCCCCCTTGCAGCCCCGCCGATTGCGCCACCGCCTCGCTCACCACCACCATGGTGGCGCCGGTATCCACCAGAAAGCGCACCGGGTAGCCGTTGACCTTGCCATCGGCATAAAAATGGCCGTCGCGGGCGCGCGGAAGCACCAGGTCACCGCTGGCCGTCACGGTAACCGGCGGCGGTTTCAGAAACCCGTCCATTACAAAATACAGGCCAGCCATCAGCACCAGCCAGAACAGCAAAATGCCAAACGGCCCCCAGCGCAGTCCGCGCGAGAGGCCGTTGGGTTGGGGCTTGCCAGGGTGCGGGGGTTGCGGGTTCATGCACCCGCATTGTGCGGGCACAGGCCAGGCCCATGCCGCACAGGGGCATCGCCCCCGGTGCTCAGGCGGTGATCTTCAGCGCAGGTTTGTTCACTGCCGCAGGCTTGTTGCCGGTACCAAATTCAATCTGGCCCGAGAGCTGGCCGCCTTCCTCGATCACCAGCTTGCCGTAGTGGATCTTGCCGGTGACCCGGCCAGTGGCGTGGATCACCAGTTTTTCGCGCACCGTGAGGTTGCCGTCAAAAATTCCGCGAATCTCGGCATAGTCGATTTCGGCCGAGCCCTTGAAGGCGCCAGTCTCGGCAATGCGGATCACGCGCGAGTCCATCGTTGCTTCGACCAGGCCTTCGACCACCAGGGTGTCGCAGTCGGTAATCTCCACGCCCTTGAGCTTGATGTTGGGGCCCACGGTGAGTTTGCTGCCGCCGTCGGCCGGCTGGCTGGAGGCCTTGGGTGCTTCAGGCACCGGTTCCAGAATGGGAGCGACCACGGGCTGCGGGGCGGCGTTGCTGGCCAGCGCGTTGCGCATGCCAAAGGTGTCGTTGTCGCGCTTGTTGAAAAAGGGGGTGGGGAGTGCCATGGTGCGTCCTTCGTAAAAGAGTGCGATGGTACGGACGCTCACCCTCGAAAGATGCCCGGAGGATGCAATAGTTGTAAGCAAAAAATCGAGTGTTACCAAACCCGTTTTTGCTTGCATTGCCGGGCGCGCTGTGCATGTTTTGATAGCACGCAATAAAGGCCTGGCGCCGGCCTGACTACCAAAGTTCTCAAACCCTCGTTTTCGGGCAATGCGCGAAAATACCGCATGACTGCTACCACGTTGCCTGCGCTGTTTGTATCCCACGGAGCGCCGTTGTTTGCGCTGGAACCTGGCGAAAGCGGCCCGGCACTGACCCGCTGGGGCCAGGCGCTGCAGCAGGCGCAGGGCGCTGCATTACGCGGTGTGGTGCTGATGTCGCCGCACTGGATGGCGCCGCAGCCTGCGGTGATGGCGGGTGCACAGCCCGCCACCTGGCACGACTTTGGTGGTTTCCCGCCTGCCTTGTACCAGTTGCAGTACCCGGCGCCGGGCAGCCCCGCGCTGGCGGCTGAGGTGTTGGCTTTGCTGCAGGCGCAGGGCATCGCTGCAACCGCCGATACGAAACGCCCCTTCGACCACGGCGCCTGGGTGCCGCTGCTGCATCTGTTTCCCGATGCTTCCGTACCGGTGGTGCAGATTGCCTTGCCTGCACCTGCGGGCCCTGCCGAGGTGTTTGCCATGGGGCGTGCGCTGCGCAGCCTGCGCAACCAGAACGTGCTGCTGATGGGCACCGGCAGCATGACGCACAACCTGGGCGAATTTTTCGGCGGCATGCCGCCGCTGCACAGCGAACCGGCGCCGTATGTGACGGCCTTTGCCCGCTGGGTAGAAGACGCAATAACACGCAACGATTTGCCAGCCTTGCTCGACTACCGCCGGCAGGCGCCCGATGCGGTACGCGCCCACCCGGAAGACGACCACTTTCTGCCGCTTTTCTTTGCGCTCGGCGCGTCCGACTGGGCCGATGAAAAAACACCCGGGCGGGGCGTGGCGCCCGACTACATCAGCCGCGAGGTCATGTACCAAATGCTGGCCATGGACAGCTTTGCCTTGCCGGCTCAGCTTTCGGCGTAGTCGGCCACCGGCACGCAGGCGCAGAACAGGTTGCGGTCGCCATAGACGTTGTCAATGCGGCCCACCGGCGGCCAGTATTTGCCGGCCTTGAGCGTGGCCAGCGGGAAGGCGCCGAGTTCGCGCGGATAGGGCCGGTCCCAGGCTTCGGTCAGCAGGCTGGCGGCGGTGTGTGGCGCGTGTTTGAGCGGGTTGTTGTCTTGTGGCCAGCCGCCGCTCTCGATGTGCGCAATCTCGCCGCGAATCGCCACCATGGCAGCGATGAAGCGGTCGAGTTCGGCCAGCGTTTCGCTTTCGGTCGGCTCGACCATCAGCGTGCCGGGCACCGGAAAACTCAGCGTGGGCGCGTGAAAGCCGTAGTCCATCAACCGCTTGGCCACGTCTTCGGCGGTGACGCCGCTGGTTTCTTTCAGCGGCCGCAAATCCAGAATGCATTCATGCGCCACATGGCCGTTTTCACTGGCGTAGAGCGTGGGGTAGTGGTCTTTCAGCCGGGTGCTGATGTAGTTGGCGCTCAGAATCGCCACCTCGGTTGCGGCCTTCAGGCCGGCTGCGCCCATCATGCGGCAGTACATCCAGCTGATGGGCAATACGGATGCATTGCCCAGCGGTGCTGCTGAAATCGCGCCCACGGTGGGTGTTTGCATGGCCGACGCGGCGCCGCCCGCGGTGGCATGGCCCGGCAGAAACGGCGCGAGGTCGGCCACCACACAGACCGGGCCCACACCCGGCCCACCGCCACCGTGCGGAATACAAAAGGTCTTGTGCAAATTGAGGTGGCTCACATCACCGCCAAACTCACCCGGTGCCGCAACACCCACCAACGCATTCATGTTGGCGCCGTCCACATAAACCCGGCCGCCGTGCGTGTGCACCACGCTGCACAGCTCCTTGACGCGCATCTCAAACACACCGTGGGTGCTGGGGTAGGTGATCATCACGGCTGCCAGATTTTTGCTGTGTTTCTCGCATTGGGCGCGCAGGTCGTCCATGTCGACATTGCCCTGCGCGTCGCAGGCCGTCACTACCACCGTCATGCCGGCCATCTGCGCGCTGGCCGGGTTGGTGCCGTGGGCGCTGCTGGGAATCAGGCAGATATTGCGGTGCGCCTCACCGCGGGATTTGTGCCAGGCCTGAATCACCAGCAGCCCGGCGTATTCGCCCTGCGAGCCAGCATTGGGCTGCAGGCTGATGGCGGCGTAGCCGGTGGCCTGGCAGAGCCAGTCGCGCAACTGGCGGTCGAGTTCGGCATAGCCCTGCAACTGGTCGGAGGGCGCGAACGGATGGATGTGTGCAAACTGCGGCCAGGTCACCGGCAGCATTTCGCTGGTGGCGTTGAGCTTCATGGTGCAACTGCCCAGCGGGATCATGCTGCGGTCCAGCGCCAGGTCCTTGTCGCTTAAGGACCGGATGTAGCGCAGCATGCTGGTCTCGGAGTGGTGGGTGTTGAAGACCGGGTGCGTCAGAAATGCGCTGCTGCGGCGCAGGTCGGCCGGGATCAGCGGCGCCGCGCCGGCCTCCATCTCGCGCCAGCGGGGCATGGCCTGGCCGGGCTGCACAAAGAAGGACCACAACATTTCGATGTCGGTGCGGGTGGTGGTTTCGTCCAGCGAAATGCCCAGGTGGTTTTTCAGTCGGTGCCGCAGGTTGACCTGGGCATTCAGGGCGCGTCCATAAATCGGGTCGGTGGCCGGGCCAGTGCGTACCGTGACCGCATCAAAGGCCGTGGCATTGCTGATGGCATAACCCATCTGCTGCAGGCCCCGGGCCAGGATGGCGGTGAAGGTGGCCACGCGGGTGGCGATGCGCGTGAGTCCCTGCGGGCCGTGGTAGACCGCATACATGCTGGCCAGCACGGCGGGCAGCACCTGGGCCGTGCAGATGTTCGACGTGGCCTTCTCGCGGCGGATGTGCTGCTCGCGCGTCTGCAGCGCCAGCCGGTAGGCCGGGTTGCCGTGCGTGTCTACGCTCACGCCCACGAGCCGGCCGGGCAGCGATCGCTTGAATTCGTCGCGGCAGGCGAGATACGCCGCATGCGGGCCGCCGTTGCCCATGGCCACACCGAAGCGCTGGGTGCTGCCCAGCACGATGTCGGCATCGAATTCGCCCGGCGGCAGCAGCAGGGTGAGCGCCAGCAAATCGGCCGCTACACACAGCGCAGCCCCGTTGGCATGGGCGATACCGGCCAGCGGCCGCAGGTCGTGCACCATGCCGGTGGTGCCAGGGTACTGGGCCAGCACGCCAAAAAAGTCGCCGCTGGCCATGAGCTGCGGCACGGTGGCGGCCGCGCTGCTGACCTTCACCACAATGCCCAGCGGCGCGGCGCGGGTTTGAATCACTTCTATGGTCTGCGGATGGCAGTCGCCAGCAACAATGAAGACATTGCTCTGGCTTTTGACGCTGCGTTTGGCCAGCGTCATCGCCTCGGCGGCGGCGGTGGCCTCGTCGAGCATGGAGGCGTTGGCAATCGCCATACCGGTAAGGTCGCAGACCATGGTCTGGAAATTCACCAGCGCTTCCATGCGGCCCTGGGAAATCTCGGCCTGGTAGGGCGTGTAGGCGGTATACCAGGCCGGGTTCTCCAGAATGTTGCGCTGGACCACGCCGGGCGTGTAGGTACCGTGGTAGCCCATGCCGATGAAGCTTTTGAAGACCCGGTTTCTGGCGGCAATGGCCCGCAGCTCCCCCAGCGCGGCGGCTTCGGTCACAGCCGGCGGAATGGCCATGGGCAGGCGCCGCGCAATCGACCGTGGCACGATGCCTTCGACCAGCGCCGCACGCGACGCCGCTCCCACCACGCTGAGCATTTTTGCCTCGTCTTCGGGCGTGATGCCGATGTGGCGGGCGACAAATTCGCTGGCGTTTTCCAGCTCGGACAAGGGCAGGGCGCTGGGCATGGGAGCGGTCAGACCATTCAAAAAAACAAAGGGGAATCAGGCGTCGGCAGCAAAGGCGCTGTAGCCGGTCTCGTCCATTAGCGCATCAAGCTGGGCGGCATTGCTGAGCTTGACCTTGAAAAACCAGCCTGCGCCCAGCGGGTCGGAGTTGGCCAGAGCCGGGTCGGCCCGCAGCGCCTCGTTGACTTCGGTGATTTCGCCGTCCACCGGCATGAAAACATCGGCCGCGGCCTTCACCGACTCCACCACACCGGCCACGTCTTTCTGCGCAAAGGTTTTGCCGACTTCGGGCAGGTCGACAAACACCACGTCGCCCAGCGCGTCCTGCGCATGGTGGGTGATGCCAACGGTGGCAATGTCGCCATTGACCTGCAGCCATTCGTGGTCGGGTGTGTATTTGACGGTCATGTTTTTTCTCCAGAAATGGGGGTCAGATTCCAATTAATCAAAGCACTCAGCCACGGTAGTAGCGGCTGGGCACAAAGGGCATGGCCACCACCTCCATCGCCACCGGTTTGCCGCGCACGATGGCGTTGACGCGGCTGCCGATTACGGCGTGGGGAGTGGCTACGTAGGCCATCGCTATCGCACGGTCAAGTGTAGGCGCCAGCAGGCCGCTGGTGACTTCGCCAACGGGTTCGCCCGCAGTGTTTTGCAGGGCCGTGTGCTCGCGCACCGGAATCCGCTCCAAAGCCTGTAATCCAACACGTTTTCTGCCAAGAGCCGGCGCTGGTGCTGCGAGTTGTGCAATGATTTTTGTAGCACCCGGAAAACCTCCGACCCGCGCACCACCCTCGCGCCGCACCTTCTGGATGGCCCAGTTCAGGCTGGCCTCTACCGGTGTGGTGGTGGTGTCAATGTCGTTGCCGTAAAGGCACAGGCCGGCTTCCAGCCGCAGCGAATTGCGCGCGCCCAGTCCCACCGGTTTGACTTCGGGCTGGGCCAGCAGAGCGCTGGCAAATGCTTCTGCCTGGGCCGCGGGCAGCGAGATTTCGAAGCCGTCTTCGCCGGTGTAGCCGCTGCGGGTGATGGTGAGCGGTGCGCCCTGCCAGGTGAAGGTGCCGCCGGTCATGAAGACGAGTTTTTCGACGCCGGGTACGAGCCGCTGCAAGGCGTTGACCGCTGTCGGTCCCTGCAAGGCCAGCAGCGCCTGGTCGGGCAGCGGTGTGACGGTGCAACGGGTACCAATGTGCTGCCGAATATGCGCAATATCGCCTACCTTGCACGCGCCATTCACGATAACAAAGATGTCATCGGCGCGCTTCAAAAACATCAGATCGTCAATGATGCCGCCATCGTTGTTGGTCAACAGCCCATAACGCTGCTTGCCTATTGGCAAATCAATCACATCCACCGGCATCAGCGACTCAAACGCTGCTGCGGCGTCAGTTCCCGAGAGTGTGAGTTGCCCCATGTGCGACACATCGAACAGCCCGGCAGCGTTGCGGGTGTGGTGGTGTTCGGCCATCAGGCCAGCCGGGTACTGCACTGGCATGCTGTAGCCGGCAAACGGCACCATGCGGGCGCCCAGCGCAACATGCAGGTCGTGCAGCGGTGTTTTCAGCAGGGAATCGGTGGTGGACAAACGGCATCTCCGGGGGCACAGAAACAGCACCGCCACTTGCATGGCCATGCACTTGCCGCCGCTGTCCGCTTTACCTGAGAGATTCACCCGGCTGCTGCGCAGCTTGGGGCTTGCTCCTTCGGTGGACGGCCAAGGTGGCCGCCTCTCTCCAGTGGGGTTTGCCGCAGGAAGCTGCAGCGTTTGCCAGTCCTTTTGCCTGAGCGTTCAGGCCACCGCGATGGATGGCCGTGCGCCGTCGGCGACGTCTGCAAAGACGTTCTCTCCTGACAGCGCCAGTTTACCCGGAAACCAGCTCTGGCTCGGGTGGCAGCAGCATGGCGATGCGCTCCGCAATCGAGTCGGCGCGCTCGAAACCAGCAATCTTTTCTATCTCTTCCAGCATGAAGCGCGATTCGCTCAGCATGGATTCGCGGTCGCGCGCCAGCCGCAACCCTTCGCGGATGCGCTCGGCCAGCACCGGGTTGCGCCGGGCAAACATGCGCTCGCACAAATCAAACAGAAACATGCGGGTGGTGGCCAGCGAACGTTTGCCCTCGAAGGCGTCTGCACCCCGCCCGGCATTGGTTTCTGCGGGGGCGGAAGGCAGTGCAAGGTGCGCTATCACGGCAGTGGCTATCAGCGGCTGCACGACC
Source organism: Pseudomonadota bacterium (assembly GCA_040387875.1). Taxonomy (GTDB): domain Bacteria; phylum Pseudomonadota; class Gammaproteobacteria; order Burkholderiales; family Burkholderiaceae_C; genus PCRC01. The sequence continues at coordinate 58,773 of JAZKCX010000010.1, forward strand.
GTTGGCGCAGCCATGGCAGGGCGGGGCGCAGGTGCAAGGGGCGCGGGTTGCGCAGTTTCCAGCGCCTGCAAGTAGCCGGCATCCACCAGGCGCAGGGCGGTACGCACACCTTCTTCGCCAAAAACTGCGCCCACGTCCTGCAGGGTTTTGCGGCCGTCGGCCATCAGCAGCAGGCTGCGCTCACGCAGGTTCAGGGACCGGGCGCCGGGTTGCAGTTCGGCACGGGCTTTGTCGGTTTTTTGCAGCAACATGCCACCGAGTTTTGCCGCGCTGCATGACACGCTGATGAAGCGCTCAGCCCAGGGGCAATTCGTCGCGCAGGCAGTGGCGGCGCGGGCACAGGGCCTGGCCGAAATAGGGGCAGCGGGTTTCTTCGCAGGTGCGGCCCATGCTGGCATCGGGCACACCGTCGCCAATCGGCGGTCGGGTGCTCTGGAAACCCATGGCGGCCAGCACCGCAGCCGGGTCGTTGCGCGAAACCATGGCCAGGTGCATGTTGTAGGTGGCGGTCATCTGCGGGTCCAGCACCAAGAGACCCAGCAACCGGCTGCCCACCAGCGCGCGGGTGGCGTCGGTACTGTCCGCAGATGAAGGCTCCAACTGAAACTCGAACGCGGCCGACTGCAACTGGCTGGGCGAGCCGACAAAGCGCAGGGCCAGCGGCGGCATCGACGGGTGGCTGGCCAGCATGCGGGCCAGCACAGTGGAGACCACCGGCGGCACGTGTACTGCGTCGGGCGCGCTGTCGGCAAAGAGTTGCAGGTGAAAGCCCAGCTCCTGGCCGTCTTCGGTGAACACGCTGCCCTGGGCAGTGAACAGGGCCGACTCTGGTGCGGGCATCAGGCCGGGCGGCAGCGGTGCATTGCGCGCGGGCGCGGGCCCCTGCGGTGCGGTCAGCGTAAGGGGACGGGCCGGTACCCGGGCAATGGGCGCCGGCAGCTTGAGACCGGTGAGCGCCTCCACCACGTCATGCGCCCATTGCAGGGTGGCGGTTGGCGGCGGGCTGGCCAGTTGCCGTGCGGCGGTCGACAGCGTGACCGGCGAGCCCACCGGCGGGGCGGAAGACGACGGTGTACGGCCCGGTGATTGCAGCGGGGCCAGCGGCACCGCACCCACCGCGCCTGGGGTGCCGGGTTGCGCGCCGGCCTTGCCGGTGGCGGGGCCGCCCACCCGGTCGACTCCCGGTGTGGCCTGCAGTGCGGCCAGCTTGGCCTGGGCGTCGGGATTGATCTTCATGGCCAGTCCAGGCGCTTGCAGGGCCGCAGCCGATTACATGCCGGCGTAGTTGGGACCGCCGCCGCCTTCGGGCGTGACCCAGACGATGTTCTGCGTGGGGTCCTTGATGTCGCAGGTCTTGCAGTGCACGCAGTTCTGCGCGTTGATCTGCAGCCGGTCGGTGTTGTCGGCGTTTTTTACATACTCATAGACACCGGCCGGGCAATAGCGGCTCTCGGGCCCGGCATATTTGGCCAGGTTGATGTTGACCGGCACCGACGCGTCTTTCAGCGTCAGGTGGGCGGGCTGCTGCTCTTCGTGGTTGGTGTTGCTGATGAACACGCTGGAGAGCTTGTCAAAGGTCAGCTTGCCATCGGGCTTGGGGTAGGCAATCGGCTTGCACTCGGCGGCGGGTTTCAGATACGCGTAGTCGGGCTTGGTGCGCCGCAGCGTCCAGGGCATGCGGCCGCGCAGCACGTACTGCTCGAAACCGTTCATCACCGTGCCCACCGTCAGGCCGTATTTGAACCAGTTCTTGAAGTTGCGGTCTTTCTGCAGCTCGGTGTGCAGCCAGCTTTTCTCGAAGGCTGCGGGGTAGGCCGCCAGTTCGTCGTGCTGGCGGCCGGCCACCACCGCGTCATACGCCGCTTCTGCGGCCAGCATGCCGGTCTTGATGGCGGCATGGCTGCCCTTGATGCGGCCCACGTTCAGGTAGCCGGCGTTGCACCCCACCAAAGCACCGCCGGGGAACACGGTTTTGGGCAGGGCGTTGATGCCGCTGGCGTTGATGGCACGGGCGCCGTACGACAAGCGTTTGGCATTGACCTCGCCCTGCGCGTTCTCAAAGTAGTAACGCACATTCGGGTGGGTTTTCCAGCGCTGGAATTCCTCAAACGGGCTGAGGTAAGGGTTCTCGTAGCCCAGGCCGACCACAAAACCTACCGCAACCTTGTTGCCCTCCATGTGGTACAGAAAAGCGCCGCCGTAGGTCTTGGGGTCCATGGGCCAGCCGGCGGTGTGCATTACAAAACCGGGCTGGTGCCGGGCGGGGTCAATCTCCCACAGCTCCTTGATGCCTATGCCCCAGCTCTGCGGGTCTTTGCCTTCGTCGAGCTTGAATTTCGCGATGAGCTGCTTGCCCAGATGGCCGCGTGCGCCTTCGGCAAACACGGTGTACTTGCCCAGCAGCTCCATGCCGAGCTGAAAGCTCTCCATCGGCTCGCCGTCCTTGCCCACGCCCAGGTTGCCGGTGGCTACGCCTTTGACAGAGCCGTCGGTGTTGTACAGAACTTCGGCAGCGCTGAAGCCAGGAAAAATTTCGACGCCCAGTGCTTCGGCCTGCTCGCCCAGCCATTTGGTGAATGCGCCCAGGCTGATGATGTAGTTGCCGTGGTTGTCGGCAAACGGCGGCAGAAACATGTTGGGCACACGAAAGGCCGATTTCTCGCCGAGGAAAATATAGGCGTCGTCATTGACCGGCTGGTTCAGTGGTGCGCCGCGCTCTTTCCAGTCCGGGAAAAGTTCGCCCAGCGCTTTAGGGTCCATGATGGCGCCGCTCAAAATGTGTGCGCCCGGCTCCGAACCTTTTTCCAGCACCACCACCGAGACGTCGGTGCCTTTTTCGGCAGCGAGCTGCTTGATGCGAATGGCGGCTGCCAGACCGCCGGGGCCACCACCTACCACCACCACGTCGTATTCCATGGACTCGCGCGGGCCGAACTGGGCCAGTATTTCTTCGTTCGTCATCAGTGTTCTCGCTGGATAATGGTTATGGTCTGTCGCTACCGATAGCCCTGATTTTATTCGGTGAATGCCAGGCGCTCTGTGCGGCGCTGGTTTGATTTGTGGAGACGCTCTAAATGGCTTACAGCATGGATTTGTCGGGCCGGGTGGCCTTTATCACCGGCGCCTCGGGTGGGCTGGGTGCGCAGTTTGCGCGGGTGCTGTCGCGCTCGGGCGCGGCGGTGGTGCTGGCCAGCCGGCGCATCGAGAAGCTCAAAGACCTGCGCGCCGAGCTGGAAGGCGAGGGCGGCGACGCCCATGTGCTGGAGCTGGACGTGACCGACCAGGGCAGTATCCAGTCGGCCGTGGCCCATGCCGAGACCGAGGTGGGGTCGATTGACATTCTGGTCAACAACTCGGGCGTGAGCACCACGCAGCGCCTGCAGGACGTGGCCGAGGAAGACTTTGATTTCATTTTTGACACCAACGTCAAGGGCGCATTTTTTGTGGCGCAGGAGGTGGGCAAACGCATGCTGGCCCGTGCCCGGGGCGCTGCGCCCGGCACCTACACCGGTGGCCGCATCATCAACATTGCCAGCATGGCAGGCCTGCGGGTGCTGCCGCAGATTGGCGTGTACTGCATGAGCAAGGCAGCGGTGGTGCACATGACCAAGGCCATGGCGCTGGAGTGGGGCAAATACGGCATCAACGTGAACGCCATTTGCCCCGGCTACATCGACACCGAGATCAACCACCACCACTGGCAAACCGAGCAGGGCCAGAAGCTGGTGCAGATGCTGCCGCGCAAACGCGTGGGCAAGCCGGAAGACCTGGACGCGTTGCTGGTGCTGCTGGCCAGCGGCCAGAGCCATTTTGTGAATGGCGCAGTGATAGCGGCCGACGACGGTTTTGGTGCCGCCTGATTCATTTTTTCAAGCAACAGCGCAAGCATGAAATTCGAGATTCCCGAAAAAAAGAAGCTGGTCCACGAGATGGTGATTCCCATCCGCTGGGGCGACATGGACGCCATGGGCCACGTCAACAACACCAACTACTTCCGTTACCTGGAAACCATCCGCATTGAGTGGATGCACTCCATCAACGCCATGCCCGACCCCGGTGGCGACGGCTGGGTCATCGTGAATGCCTTCTGCAACTTCTACAAGCAGCTCGAATACCCCGGCGACGTATTGGTGAAGATGTACATCAGCGACCCCGGCCGCACCACTTTCGAGAGCTGGGGCACCATGGAGCTGACCACCCAGCCCGGCGTGATTTATGCCGCCGGTGGCGCCACCATGATCTGGGTGGACATGCTGCAGCAAAAGGCCAAGACCCTGCCAGACTGGGTGCGTGCGCTGGTGGAGTAAAAA
>JAZKCX010000011.1:0-5533 GCA_040387875.1 Pseudomonadota bacterium
CTTTTTATTATAAAAACAGGCAAAAACCCGCCAAAGGGGCCGCAAAGCTCCCGCAGCCGCTTTTTACGCTGCCAGCGCCTGGCGCATCGCGGTAATCACGCCCTTGTAGTCGGGCTTGCCAAAAATTGCGCTGCCAGCCACAAAGGTGTCGGCCCCAGCGGCCGCCACGCGGGCAATGTTGTCGGTCTTGATACCGCCGTCCACTTCGAGCCGGATGTCCTTGCCCGAGGCGTCAATGCGTTTGCGCACCGCTTCGATCTTGCGCAGCGCCGAGTCAATAAAACCCTGGCCCCCAAAACCGGGGTTCACACTCATGATCAGGATCAGGTCGAGTTCGTCAATCATCCAGTCCAGCACGTCCAGCGGCGCAGCAGGGTTAAAAGTGAGCCCCACCTTACAGCCCGCGCCTTTGATGGCCTGCACGCTGCGGTGCACATGGGCCGATGCGTCGGGGTGAAAACTGATCAGGTCGGCGCCAGCCTTGGCAAAGGCCTCGGCCAGCGCATCGACCGGCTGCACCATGAGGTGCACGTCAATCGGCACCGCCGTACCGTCGGCCTTTTTGGCGTGCGGCTTGAGCGCGCTGCAAATCATCGGCCCGAAGGTCAGGTTGGGCACGTAATGGTTGTCCATCACGTCAAAGTGAATCCAGTCGGCACCCGCCGCAATCACGTCGCGCACCTCGTCGCCCAGACGGGCAAAGTCGGCCGACAGGATGGACGGGGCGATGCGGTAGGTGGTGGTCATGGGCGCTCCTTTCGGCGGCATTCTCGCAGGTCAGCGACTTTTCACAACGCGGCCCCCTCGGGAGGCAGGGAGTTACGCGCAGCGAACAACCATGGAGGCCAAAGCCGTTAGGATTGCGTCATGCCAACCTATGCCTTCAGCGTGGAAGTCCAGCCGCAATTCCTGCCCGACCAGTCGGCGCCGGAAGACGCGCTCTACAGCTTTGCCTACACCGTCACCATCACCAACTCCGGCGAGGTGCCGGCCCAGCTCATTTCGCGGCACTGGGTGATTGTGGACGCCGGCGGCCACACCGAAGAAGTCAAAGGCCTGGGGGTGATTGGCCACCAGCCACTGCTCAAACCCGGCGAATCGTTCCAGTACAGCAGCGGCAGCCGCCTGCGCACGCCCACCGGCACCATGCACGGCAGCTACCACTGCGTGGCCGAAGACGGCACCCCGTTTGAAGCCAAGATCGGCCTGTTTGTGCTCGAGGCGCGTGGTCCCGGCAGCAGCCGGGTGCTGCACTGACCGGGCCCGCCCAAAGCGCCGTGCGCGACCTGGATTCCCTGCTGGCGGCGCTGGACCCGCAAGCCAGCCTGGCCCGCCGCCACCTCTGGCTGATCAACCTGCTGGCCTGGATTCGCGGCGACCAGAGCGCGCCGCTCGCCGCAGTCAACCGGCTCATGCAGCTTGCCGACGCAGTCGAGCGCCAGCCCGAACTGCAGCAACGCCTGCAGGCCTGGTGGGCCACGCTGGCGCGCACGGTGGACATCACCATTTTGCTGGCCGATTTCGGCTTTGCGCCGCGTACCGCTTTTGTCAGCGAGCTGGCCGAGCGCCTGCGCCGCAAGCTGTTGCCCGGCACGCCCGAAACCGTGGATGCATCCGAGCTGTTTTCGCTGGCCCTGCCCACCCGTTTTGACGCACTCTGGCTGAACCAGCTCGATGAAGCCCTGCTTGTGCGGCTAAGTAGGCTGGTTTCGGCCAACGCACCGGCCACCGCCGACAACTGGCAGGGCAAGGTGCTCGAAGCCATTGCCTACTGCAGCAGCCAGGTCAGTGCCGCCGGTTTTTCGCCCGAGCTGCGGCTGCGCATGAGCGAGCAGGCCCTGACGAGCCAGCCCTTTCATGCGCTGGCACTCGACGTGGCACAACTCCAGGTGGAGCTGATGCGCCGCACGCCAGAAGACGCGGTGGTGCAGGCCGCCGTGGCGCGGCTGCGCGAGCGGCTGGAAGCCTGCCGGCAGGCGGTGGCCAGCGTGTACGCCCACCTGGACGACCACGGCATTTCGGTGGGGCTGGTGTTCCGGCTGCGCCAGGTGCGCGAACGCATTCTGCGCATCCGCGAGTTGCTGGACTGCCTGCTTTCGCCCACGCCGGCACTGAGCGCCGTCAAGCTGCTGGCGCGGCTGGTGAACGTGGGGCAAGACCGCTACAGCATCCGCGCGCTGGTGGCCGCCAACTCCACCCTGCTGGCGGCCAAGATGGCCGAGCGCAGCGCCGAAACCGGCGAACACTACATCACCCGCACCCGGGTGGAATACGCCAGCATGCTGCAAAAGGCCGCCGGCGGTGGCGCGCTCACGGCGCTCACTACGCTGCTCAAGTTCATGCTGGGCGCGCTGGCGCTGTCGGCCTTCTGGGCTGGCTTCTGGGCCGGTGCGATGTACGCCGCCAGCTTTGTGCTGATCCAGCTTTTGCACTGCACCCTGGCCACCAAACAGCCGGCCATGACGGCACCGGCCATGGCCGCCAAACTCAAAGACCTGGGTTCGGGCGAAGCCGTGGGCGCGTTTGTCGATGAGGTCACGCACCTGGTGCGCTCGCAAGTGGCTGCGGTGCTGGGCAATGTGCTGGTGGTGTTTCCGGTGGTGCTGTTGCTGAGCGGCGCCATCTATTTCGCCAGCGGCCACCCGATGATTGACGCCAAAGAAGCCGAACATGTTTTGCACAGCCTCACGCTGCTGGGGCCCACTTTGCTGTTTGCGGCCTTCACCGGTGTGCTGCTGTTTGCCGCCAGCCTGATGGCCGGCTGGGCCGAGAACTGGTTTGTGTTTTACCGGCTCGACTCGGCCATGCGCTACAACCCGCGCATCACCGCCGTACTGGGTGCGCAGCGCGCGGGCCGCTGGGCCGGTTTCATGCGGCGCAATGTATCGGGGTTTGCGTCCAACATCGCGCTGGGTTTCATGCTGGGCCTGGTGCCGGCCTTTGCCGCGTTTTTTGGCCTGGGTCTGGAGGCGCGCCACGTCACACTGTCGACCGGGCAGCTCGCGGCGGCCTGCGCCGCACTGGGCTGGGACATTGTGCGCAACCCGGCGTTGTGGTGGTGTGTGGCCGCTATCCCGCTGATTGGTGCGCTGAACCTGGGCGTGAGTTTTTATCTGGCCTTCCGGCTGGCCCTGCAGGCACACAACGTCAGCGGTGTGGACCGGGCCCGCATTCGCGCCGCCATCTGGAAACGCGTGCGCAGCCACCCTGCCAGTTTCTTCGTGCCGGCCCGGGCCTGAGCGGCCCCTGTCGGCGCTGTCCTACAGCCAGCGCAGGCCAAAAAAGGTACAGTGCCCCGCAGTGGTGCACCACCTGCGATTCTGCTTTGGGTGGTGTATTTCTCCGGGAAGTGCATTCTGTTTGCGCCGCGCCAAAAACCCGCCAACCCCACCGAAGGATTCCCCTGGATGAATGAACTCCTGGCCATCTGGTCCGACTGGGCCAACTGGCTCAAGCCGTCGGCCGGACTGCCCACACTGCAATGGTCGCTGTTGCTGGCGGTGGCCGCCGCGTCGGGCCACCTGGTGCAGCGCTATTCGGGCCTGCCCAAGGTGCTGGGCTATTCGCTGGTGGGCGCTTTTGCCGGCCTGGCCGGTTTCAGCGGCGCGCTGTGGCCGCTGCAGGGCATTGGCCTGTTTCTGCTGGAACTGGGGGTGGCAGTGGTGCTGTTCGAGGCCGGTGGCCGCATTCCGCTGCGCTGGTTCCGCCACAACCCCATGGTGCTGGTGCAAAGCCTGGCCGAATCCATTTTTACCTTCATTGCGGTGTACTACGTGCTGCGCTGGATGAGCGTGCCACAAAACATGGCGGAACCGCTGGCGCTGGTGGCCATGGCAGCATCGCCGGCGGTGCTCACCCGGGTGGTCATGGACACACGCGCTTCGGGCCCGGTGACTGAACGCGCGGTGGTGCTGTCGACCCTGAGCACGCTGTACGCGCTCACCCTGTGCAGCGCCAAGGCCGGGCTGATGGACCGCGCCCATGCCGGGCTGGCCGACACCATTTACCCCGTGGTGGTGGTGCTGGGCCTGTCGCTGGCGGTGGGTGGCATGCTGGCGCTGCTGCTGCGTTCGGCGCTGCGGGTGATGAGCCCCACCAGCGAAAACACCGCCATGCTGCTGTTTGCGCTGATCGCCGCTGCCGCCGCGCTGGCCGCGCATTTTGGCGGCTCGGCCCCGCTGGCCGCGCTGATTGGCGGCATGCTGTTGAAACAGCTCAACCCCCGGCCCTGGGCCTGGCCACGGCAGCTGGGCACGGCGTCGTCCATCCTCATCATGCTCACCTTTGTGCTGGTCTCCACTGTGGCCGCGCAGGCCGACTGGAGCGCGCCGGTAGCCGGCATCGTGATCGTGCTGGTCACGGTGCGCTCGCTCGCCAAGATTACCGGCGTGGCGCTGGCCAACATCGGCAGCGGCGCGCGCTTCAAGCAGGCGCTGTGGGTGGGCTGCGCCATGTCGCCGATGTCATCGGTGGCCTTGCTGATGGTGTCGCAGTTCGTTACTGCGTCGCCCCTCTTGGGCGCGCGCATCTCACGCATTGCCTTGCCCACGATTTTGCTGATGGAGGTGCTGGGCGCAGTGGTCGTTACCGTGGTGCTGTACCGCGCCGGCGAAAGCTCCAAACCCTGGGACCCGGTGGCGCTGTCCACCAGCGCCGGAGACAACCGTGAGTAGCGCGCCCGTGAACGAAAAACCCGCGACGCTGGAACCCTTTGGCCAGTCGGCCGCGCTGTCGCTGGGCGTGGAGCTGGAGCTGCAGCTCGTCAACACCCACGACTACGACCTTGCGCCCTATGCCGAAGACATGCTGCGCCTGATGGCCGGCTACAAGCTGCCCGGCAGCGTGGTGCCCGAGATGACGTCGAGCATGATCGAGATCTCGACCGGCGTCTGCAATTCGTCGTCCGAGGTGCTGGGCCAGCTCTCGCAGGTGCGCGACGCGCTGGTGAAAAGCGCCGACAAGCTCAACATCGCGGTGGTGGGCGGCGGCACCCACCCCTTCCAGCAGTGGCACGAGCGCCGCATTTACGACAAGCCGCGTTTCCGCGAACTCTCCAGCCTCTACGGCTACCTGTCCAAGCAGTTCACCATCTTTGGCCAGCATGTGCATGTGGGCTGCCCCGACGCCGACACCGCGCTTTTGCTGCTGCACCGCATGTCGCGCTACATACCGCACTTCATTGCACTGTCGGCCTCGTCGCCCTATGTGCAGGGGCAGGACACGGCTTTTGATTCGTCGCGGCTCAACTCGGTGTTTGCCTTTCCGCTGTCGGGCCGCGCACCGTTTGCTTTGACCTGGGACGAATTTGGCACCTACTTCGACAAGATGACGCGCACCGGCGTGGTCAAGGGCATGAAGGATTTCTACTGGGACATCCGGCCCAAGCCGGAGTTCGGCACCATCGAAATCCGCGTGTTCGACACGCCGCTCACCATCGAACGCGCCGCTGCGCTGGCCGGCTTTGTGCAGTCGCTCGCCGCCTGGCTGATGCGCGACGACCCCTTCATGCCGACCGAAGACGATTATTTGGTCT
>JAZKCX010000012.1:0-3653 GCA_040387875.1 Pseudomonadota bacterium
TCAAACAGCGATGGAAAGCGGCGGTCCGGATTGAGGTTGGCACTGGGCGCAATGCCGATGGTGCCGGTACAGGCCGGCCCCAGGTCGCTGAGGATGTCGCCAAACAGGTTGCTGGCCACCACCACATCAAAAAAGTCGGGGCGTTGCACAAAGTGCGCGGTGAGGATGTCGATATGAAATTTGTCGACCCGCACTTCGGGGTAGTTTTGCGCCATGGCGGCCACCCGCTCGTCCCAGTACGGCATGGTGATGGCGATGCCATTCGATTTGGTGGCGCTGGTCAGATGCTTTTTTGGGCGCGATTGCGCCAGCTCGAACGCAAACTTCAGCACCCGGTCCACGCCAATGCGCGACATCACGGTTTCCTGCATCACGATTTCTCGCTCGGTGCCTTCGAACATGCGCCCGCCGATACCGGAGTATTCGCCTTCGGTGTTCTCGCGCACGATCATCATGTCGATCTCGCCGGGCAGCCGTGCACTGCCATCGCGCCGCACCACCGGCGCCACAATGCCGGGCATGAGCCGGGCCGGCCGCAGATTGACGTACTGGTCAAACTCGCGCCGGAACTTCAGCAGCGAGCCCCACAGCGAGATATGGTCCGGAATTTTTTCGGGCCAGCCCACCGCGCCAAAATAAATCGCGTCGTGCCCGCCGATCTGGTCTTTCCAGTTGTCGGGCAGCATCTGGCCGTGGGCTTCAAAATAGTCCCAGCTGGAAAAGTCGAAATTATCAAACTGCAGGTCCAGCCCAAAACGGGTGGCTGCGGCCTCCATGACCCGCAGGCCTTCGGGCATGACCTCCTTGCCGATGCCGTCGCCGGCGATGACTGCAATGCGTTTGCGGCCCATATTCATGCTCCCTTAACTTGTGCGTGACTGCCGCACCACCATGGCCACACCGGCGGCGGTGAGCAAAGTGCCCACGACCGTGTAGGGCGTGATCGGTTCGCCAAACAGCACCCAGGCCATCATGGCGGTGACGGGTGGCACCAGATAAAACAGGCTGGTGACCGCCGTGGCCGCACCGCGCTGAATCAGCAGATACAAAAGCGAGCTGCCCCCCAGCGTGAGCCCCAGCACCGACCAGGCCATGGCGCCCACCACCTGCGCATTCCACTGCACTGCCTCGGTTTCCAGCAAGGCCAGCGGCAAGGTCACAGCAAATGCAGCCGCGAGCTGCACTGTGTTGGCGCTGCGCACATCGCAGGGGGCGACAAAACGTTTCTGGTACAGCGTACCCACGGTAATGCTCAGCAATGCGCCTACCGCGAAGGCCAGGCTCAGTACCGTGGCCTCACCACCCTGCCCGAACTTGCTGGACACCACCAGCACCAGCCCGGCAAAGCCGAATACCAGCCCCGCCCACTGGCGTGGCGTGACTTTGTCACCCAGCGACGAGAGCCAGATGGCGGTCAGCACCGGTTGCAGGCCGACGATAAGCGACGACAGGCCGGAGCCCATGCCGGCCTTCACGGCCGCCCAGACACCGCCCAGGTAGCAGCCGTGCATCAGGATGCCGGTGACAGCCAGGTGCGTCCATTGCGCACGCGTGCGCGGCCAGGCCACCTTGGCCAGCAGAATCCAGGGCAGAAAACAGGCGATGGAGAGCAAATAACGCACCGCCAGAAACTTCATTGGGGGTGCATACGGCAAACCGTAACGCGCCACGATAAAGCCGGTGCTCCAGATCAGCACAAACACCAGCGGCATGGCCCGAATCCAGCCGTTGTCGGCGCTGTTTGTGCTCATTTCGCCCGGGCGCGGATTTCGGGCAAGGCCTTGCGCAGGTAATACACCATGGACCAGACAGTGAAAACCGCCGAAATCCAGATCAGCCAGGTACCCCAGACGCCGGTATCGATGAGGCCAAAAAGGTTGCCGTCGTACAGCAGAAAAGGAATGGCCACCATCTGCACCACGGTCTTGATCTTGCCCACCATGTGTACCGCCACGCTTTTGGAGGCGCCGATCTGCGCCATCCACTCGCGCAGCGCCGAAATGGCAATCTCCCGGCCAATGATGATGAGGGCCACAAACACGTCAGCCCGGTTCAGGTGCACCAGCACCAGCAGCGAGGCGCAGACCAGAAACTTGTCGGCCACCGGATCAAGAAAAGCACCGAAGGACGACACCTGGTTCAGCTTGCGCGCCAGGTAGCCGTCAAGCCAGTCAGTAGCTGCGAACAGCACAAACATGACGGTGGCAATCAGGTTGCGGGTGGGCTCGGCCAGCGGCAGGTAGAACACGCCAACGATCAGCGGAATCGCGACGATGCGCGTCCAGGTCATCAACGTGGGAATGGTGAAGAACATGGGTGATTCTGGCACGCAAGCGCGCCGGCAGTGGCGTCAGGGAATCTCGACCAGCGAACGCAACTGGAATTTGAGCTGGTCGTTGTACAAAAACGTCTCGTTGAACTGCCAGGGCTGCGGCAGGTTACCCACCGGCTCGAACGGGGCTGCCTTGCGCACCGCGGCCGTTGCCATCTTGATGGTCTCTGGCGAAAACCGGGGCGTGCGCAGTACAACAATATTACGCACCGAACCGTCGCGGTTGAGCTGCACCTGCAGCACGGGAATGGACCGCAATCGGTCGGGCAGCTTGCCGGTGAACATCTGCGCCTCGTTGTTCTGCACCACGCGTTTTGCGGCTCGCACCTTGTACTCGTCCCAGGTTCTGGCGGGCCGCAGCGCCGGATCGGGCAAGGTCAGCACCGGCTCTGCGGTGGTGGGCGGGGTCGCCGGCGCGGGCGGCGGCGCCTGCACACAGCCCGTCAAAAAAGCACCAGCCGCCCACAGGGTCGTTTTAATGAAGCGCACGGTAAATTTCCTCCGCCAGTTCTTTCGATATGCCATCCACCGTGGCAATGTCTGCCACACCGGCCGATGCAATGCCACGGATGCCGCCAAAACGTTGCAGCAGTTTGGCACGTCTTTTGGGACCGATGCCGGGAATATCTTCGAGTTTGCTGCCACCGGTGCGTACCTTCGCGCGCTTGGCCCGCATGCCGGTAATGGCAAAACGGTGCGCCTCGTCGCGGATCTGGGCCACTAGCATGAGCGCGGCCGAGTCCTTCCCCAGGTACACCTTGTCGCGGCCATCGGCAAACACCAGCTCTTCCAGACCCACCTTGCGGCCCTCGCCCTTCTCTACCCCGACGATGCGCGACAGGTCCAGCCCCAGGCTTTCAAATACTTCGCGGGCGATGCCCACCTGGCCTTTGCCGCCGTCAATCAGCACCAGGTCGGGCAGTTTCTTGTCGCTGCCGTCGTTGGCCGCTGCCTCGGCCAGCTTGCTGTACCGCCGCAGCAGTACCTGGCGCATGGCGGCATAGTCGTCGCCCGGCGTGATGCCTTCGATGTTGTAGCGCCGGTAGTCGGCGCTTTGCATCTTGTGCTGGCGAAACACCACGCACGAAGCCTGGGTGGCTTCGCCGGCGGTGTGCGAAATATCGAAACACTCAATACACAGCGCGTCCAGGTCGTCAATGGCCAGATCGAGCGCCGCAGCCAGCGCGCGGGTGCGGGCCTGCTGCGAGCCTTCTTCGGCCAGCAGCCGCGCCAGTTGCAGGCCGGCGTTTTTCTGCGCCATCTCCAGCCAGATGCGGCGCTGCTCGCGCGGGTTGTGCACCGCGCTGATCTTCACCCCGCT
>JAZKCX010000013.1:0-5375 GCA_040387875.1 Pseudomonadota bacterium
AGAAACACGTCCTTGAACTGCACCATGCCCGAGTTGGTGAACATCAGCGTCGGGTCGTTGCCCGGCACCAGGCTGCTGGAAGCCACCACCGTGTGGCCCCGTTCCGCGAAAAAATCGAGGAAGGTCTTGCGGATTTCGGAGACGGTGATGGTGTGGGTAGTGGTGCTCATGGAGCCTGCGATTATAGGTTTGGGGTAGCACCCGGATGACAGCGCAGTTTTGCCCGAAAGGCTATGCTCCACCGGATACCGGCCGGGCTGCCCAGGCCCTGCGTTTCAGGAGACACCCTTGGACATGAAGACTTCCCCCCTCGCCCAGCTCAACGACCCCAGCCTGCTGAAGACCGACGCGCTAATCAACGGCCAGTGGATCGCCGGCAGCCAGCGTTTCGACGTGCTGGACCCGGCCACCGGCCACAAGCTGGCCGATGTGGCGAATCTGGGCGCCCTGGAGACCGAACACGCCATTGCCGCTGCCAACGCCGCCTGGCCAGCCTGGCGCAGCAAGACCGGCAAGCAGCGCCACGCGATTCTGCGCAAGTGGTACGAGCTGCTGATGGCCAACGTGGACGACCTCGGCCGTATCCTCACCTCCGAGCAGGGCAAGCCGCTGGCCGAGGCCAAGGGCGAAATTGCCTATGGCGCAAGTTTTGTGGAATGGTTTGCCGAAGAGGCCAAACGCGTTAACGGCGAAACCTTGCCGCAGTTCGACAACAACCGCCGCCTGCTGGTGCTCAAGCAGCCCATCGGCGTGTGCGCGGCGATCACGCCGTGGAATTTTCCGCTGGCCATGATCACCCGCAAGGTGGCGCCGGCGCTGGCTGCCGGTTGCCCGGTGGTCATCAAGCCGGCCGAGCTGACACCGCTCACTGCCCTGGCTGCAGCCGAACTCGCGCTGCGCGCCGGCATTCCGGCGGGCGTGCTGAACGTCATCACCGCCGACAGCGACAACTCGATTGCCGCCGGCAAGGTGTTCTGCGCCAGCGACACGGTGCGCCACATCAGCTTTACCGGCAGCACCGAGGTGGGCCGGATTCTGATGGCGCAGAGCGCGCCCAGCATTAAAAAGCTGTCGCTGGAATTGGGCGGTAACGCGCCCTTCATCGTGTTTGACGATGCCGACATCGACAGCGCGGTGGAAGGCGCCATGGCCAGCAAATACCGCAATGCCGGCCAGACCTGTGTTTGCGCTAACCGCATCTATGTACAGGACGGCGTGTACGACGCGTTTGTGGCCAAATTCACCGATAAGGTCAAGGCGTTGAAAGTGGGCAACGGCTTTGAAGATGGCGTGGTGCAAGGCCCGCTGATTGAGGCCGCCGCCGTAGACAAGGTGGAGCGCCATGTAAACGATGCGCTCCAACGCGGCGGCAAATTGCTGACCGGCGGCAAGCGCCTGCAAGGCCAGTTTTTCGAGCCCACCGTGATTGGCGAAGCCACCGCCGAGATGCTCTGCGCTACCGAAGAAACCTTTGGCCCGTTTGCGCCGGTGTTCCGCTTCACCACCGACGAAGAGGCGATCGCTGCGGCCAACAGCACCGAATTTGGCCTGGCCAGCTATTTCTACAGCCGCGACGTGGGCCGCATTTTCCGCGTGGCCGAGGCGCTGGAGTACGGCATGGTGGGCATCAACGCCGGCATCATTGCCACCGAGCATGTGCCGTTTGGTGGCGTCAAGCAGTCGGGCCTGGGCCGCGAGGGTTCCAGCCATGGCATGGACGAATACCTGGAAATGAAATACCTCTGCCTGGGCGATATCCAGGCCTGAAGCCAAGAGCTGAAACCCAGACGCAAAAAAGCCCCCGGACGGGGGCTTTTTTCTACCAGCACAGAGCGGTGTGGCTCAGGCTGGCAGCGCAGCGAATTTACTTCGCAGAAGGCTTCACCACACCGGTCGGGTCGGGCGAAATGCTGGTGGGCTGGCTGGCCTTGGTGGCCACGGCATCGGCCTTGCGCTGTTCACCCGCGGCCACTTTTTCGTCCTTGCTGACCTTTTCGACCTTCACACGGTCAGGTGCGACATTTGTCTTTTGCGGGCCTTGGGCAGCGGCCTTGGCTTCTGCCTTGCGGTCTACCGTGGCCTGCGCCTTTTCCTGCTTGCCCACCAGACCCTGCGAGTCGGCAATCGACGGCTGGTTGGCGGGCGTCATGTTGGGCTGGTTCACCGTGCCGGCCGTGCCATCGGGCTTGGTCTGCGCGAAAGCGTTAACGGTAAACAGGTTGGCTGCAACCAGGCCGAGTACAAGCGCTGCTTTTTTCATGGGGTTCCCTTTCAAGGTTAATGGCCCATCGCTCAATGCGAGTGCTGCATACGAATGCTGCAGGGCACCCTTCCAATGTAAAAAAACATCGGGGCTGTGGCTGTCGGCAAGGGCCGAAGCTCCTGTAGGACAAGGCGCGCCACGGCACGTGCTATGGGCTGCACGCTCCCTATAATCGGTCGAGCGCGGGTGTAGTTCAATGGCAGAACTTTTGCTTCCCAAGCAAATAGCGTGGGTTCGATTCCCATCACCCGCTCCACCGCGCCCGGCCACGCCATTTTTGTAGGACGGCGCCGCGACACGCAGGCAAAAGCGTCAGATGCCGCAGTTTCCTTTTTAGAATTTATGCAAATCTAAAAGGAACCCGTATGACACTCGCAACCCATTTTCACAACCGCTTTCTGACCGGCACCGCCGCCGCCTGCCTGGGCCTGTTTGTGCTCGCCGGCTGCAACAAGGCGCCTACCCCTGCAACCGAGACGCCCGCAGCCGCTGCACCGGCCGCTTCGGCACCGGCGCCCATGGCAGCAGCGACGACCGGCACCATCACCATTACCGAGCCAGCCGATGGCGCAACGGTGTCGTCGCCGTTCAAGGTGAAGTTTGGCGCCGAAGGCGTGAAGATTGACCCCGCTGGCGCCATTGTGGCCGGCTCGGGCCACCACCACCTGCTGATCAACAGCGGCCCCATGGCCGAAGGCCAGTCCATTCCGATGGACGAAACCCACCTGCACTACGGCAAGGCGCAGACCGAAGCCGACATCACGCTGGCGCCGGGCAAATACAAACTCACCGCCCAGCTTGGCAACGGAGCCCACCAGTCCTATGGCGAGAAGCTCAGCAAGACGATTGAAGTCACGGTGAAATAAGCGCCGAAACAGGCATACCGCCAGCGTCACGCTGGTGGTTGCTGGAACGACTCTCCCGGCACCAGGCCCATGCCTCTGCCGGGTTTTATTTTTTGTGCAAGGCTGCCGGAAAAATACGGTTTTTCCCCAAGCGTTTGGCCTGGTACATGGCCTCGTCGGCCTGGCGCAAAAGCTCCGACATGCTGGTGCCGGCACCGCTGGCGTAGGCGATGCCCACGCTGCAACCCAGGCCCATGCCCATGGCATCCACAGCGCCCATCACCCGTTCGGCAAACGCCTGCGCGGTGGACACCACAGCGTCGTCGGGTGCGCACAGGCACACCACAAACTCATCGCCACCCAGGCGTCCCACAATGTCGGCCTGCCGGCTGTTTGCCAGCAAGGCCTCGGCGGTACGCACCAGCACATGGTCACCCGATTCGTGGCCATGGACATCGTTGACCTGCTTGAAATTATCCAGATCGACAAACAGCAAAGCCACCTGGTGGCCAGCCGGCGTGTTTTGCAGCAGATCGTTGCCTTGCGCCAGAAACAGTCGGCGGCCAGCCAGCCCGGTGAGGCCATCGCGTTGCGCGCTGGCCAGTTCTGCTACCGCCTCCTGCTGCTGGCGCTCGGTATGCGACAACACGGCACTTATCTGGCGGGCCCGGCGATCGGCTTTTTTCAGCGACTGGGCCATGTCGTCCAGTTCTGCAATGCGGCTGCGCAGGACGGGTACCTGTTCCCCCCGTTGCAAGGCACTGGTGCTGGCAGCCACCGCCGAAACCCAACGCGTAATCAGGCGCGACAACACCAGCGCCGCTGCAATGCCCAGCGCCGAAAAAACCCCGCCCACCGCCACCAGAATGGCAAGGGACCGGTTGAGCGGCTGGTTGAGCGAGGCGGCAGGCACACTCACCACCATTTTCCAGCCCCAAGGCTGCAGAGGAACAATCTCGGTCTTCACTTCGATCCCCTCCTTGGTTACGCCGGACCCTATTCCGTAGGCGCCCGCTTTCAACCGGGCCATCAGGGTGGTTGAAACCTCCTGCCCGACAAAACGCTCGGGCAAATGCGTGCGCGCCAGTATTTTTCCTTTTTGGTCCACGATGCCAGCCACCCAATCCACCGGCAGCTTTTGCTGCGCCAGCAGCTGATTGAACGAGTCGCTGGTAAGCACCATCAGCAGGCAATAAGCCACCTTGTCGCCCTGGTAAACCGGCACGCCCAGGGCCATCACCACCTTGTTGGAGTACGGGCCGACAAACTGGCCTGAAACTGCAGGTTGGCCGGTGGTGAACACGGCGTCGCTGGTATCGGTATTGCGCGGCTTGGCCAGTACCTCCCCCAATGGACGCGCGGAAAAGAAGACCATTCGCCGCTCGGTATCGACCAGGGCGATTCCGGTCACCCCCGGATTCATTTCGGCCACACGCTGCGCATGCGCGTACAGCACCGGTATGTTCCCGGTCACCGCCGCGTTGGAAGTCGCCAGTGCGTTGAGATAGCCAATGGCGGTGCCCAGACGCTCAGTTACCGCATGGGCGGTGGACTCGGAACGCTGTACCAGTTCTGCCATCACGGCGTCCTGGCGGGCCCGGTGCATTTCCAGCGTGGTCAGCACAGAGAACACAAACACCGGCACCAGCGCCATCACCACCAGAACCACAAGCCAGCTGCGCAGGCTGAGGCGAAATCGGTCGGCGGCTTTCCGGCTGTCCGACGGGATGGTGCCAGAGGCAGAAACGGGTGCTGGGTACCGCAGGGTGTTCATGGAGGCCCGCAACAACGGCATAGGCGCCGTCAGGCTGGGGAACCGCATTTTTAGCGAAATTCCCCTGCGCCCATGCCGCAAAAACAGGGGCCTTGGGCCAGCTGTTCCGCGCATCGCGCTGCCCAAAAAAAGAAATCCCCGGGTCCGGCCAAAGCCAGATCGCGGGGATTGTCGGGAGCGGGGTCTTAAATCAGCGCCACCCCGGTCTTGGACTGCAGCACTTCGCGCGTCACGCCGGGTGCCAGCTCGACCACTTTCAGGCCTGCGGGGGTGACGTCAAGCACCGCCAGGTCGGTAATGATGCGGTCCACCACGGCCACGCCGGTGAGCGGCAGCGTGCACTGGGGCAGGATTTTCAGGTCTTCGCTGCCGTCTTTCTTTTTGGCGACGTGCTCCATCAGCACGATCACGCGCTTGACGCCGGCCACCAGGTCCATCGCGCCGCCCATGCCCTTGACCATCTTGCCGGGAATCATCCAGTTGGCCAGATCGC
>JAZKCX010000014.1:0-1810 GCA_040387875.1 Pseudomonadota bacterium
TGCCCTTGGCAATGCAAGACTGGTCAGGGCTTTCACTGGCAGTGGGCGCCAGCATCGCCGCCAGCCTGCACGAGTCCATCCGGCTGAAATGGCCCAACGATTTGTGGCTGGACGACCGCAAGCTGGGCGGCATTTTGATTGAGACCACCAGCGTGGGCAGCCAGCGCTACGCCGTCATTGGCGTGGGCATCAACATCGCGCTGCCGCCCGCCCAGGGGCTGGCCACGCCGCCAGCGGGCCTGCAGGAGCTGCTGCCGGGGGTAGACGGCCCTGCGGCCTTGCTGCGCCTTGCGCGGCCGCTGGTGCAGGCGCTGCAGCGTTTTGAAAGCACCGGTTTTGCATCGGCCCGCGCCGCGTTTGAGGCGCGCGACGCGCTGCGCGGCCGCAAGGTCTGCGCCACCGGCCCCGGCGATGAGGCGCTGGAAGGCGTAGCCTGCGGCGTCAGCGCCAGCGGCGCGCTGCTGGTGCAAACACCGGTCTGCATCAAGGAAATCAGCAGTTCCGAAGTCAGCGTCCGGCCTGCCTGAGCCCGCCCACCATGTTGCGCACCGTCTTTCTTTTGCTGCTTCTGGCCAACGGTGCTTACTACGCCTGGAGCCAGGGCGCGCTGGAAGGGCTGGGCCTGGCGCCAGCGTCGCCATCCGAGCCGCTGCGGGTGGCCAACCAGCTCAAGCCGGGCAGCGTGCGCCTGCAACTGGCCGAGCCGCCAGCGGTGCCGGCGTCGCGGCCCGCAGCCGAAGCCCCACCCGCCGCACCCACCGTGGCCTGCCTGCAGGCCGGGCCGATAGAAGACGAACAACTGGCGGCGGTGCGTGCGGCGCTGGCGGCCCTGCCCGCCGGTGCCGGCAAAATCGAGCCGCTGGTTGAGGCCGAGCGCTGGATGGTTTACATGGGCAAGTTTGCCGACGACAGCGCGCTGGCGCGTAAAAAGGCCGAACTCAAACGCCGCAATGTGAATTTTGACCCGCTCACCGTGCCCAGCCTGCAGCCCGGCCTGTCGCTGGGCCGTTTCTCGAACGAAGCGAATGCCAACGCCGCCCTTAAACAGCTGGAGGCGCGCGGCGTGACCACCGCCAAGGTGGTGATAGAGCGCACCGAAGGCCGCGGCCAGTACCTGCGGCTGCCGGCGGTGGACGACGCCCTGCGCAGCAAGCTCGATGGCCTGAAAGCCGTGCTCTCCGGCAAACCGCTGCAAAACTGCGGCTAGCACAGCGCCCGCAAAAAAGCCCTGACGCTCCTTATTCAGGAGCAATCAGGGCTTATTGGGTGCCGGCTAGCGGCAGATTTTGCTTTAAATTTACTTGCCAGACACGACCCGGACCATCTCCAGCGTCTTGTTCGAGTAGCCCCACTCGTTGTCGTACCAGCTCACCACCTTCACAAAAGTGCTGTCCAGCGCAATGCCGGCGTCGGCATCAAAAATCGAGGTGCGGGCATCGCCACGGAAATCGGTGGCCACCACCTTGTCTTCGGTGTAGCCGAGCACGCCCTTGAGCGCGCCTTCACTCTGGGCCTTGAACTCGGCGCAGATTTCCTTGTAGGTGGCTTCCTTGAGCAATTCGACGGTCAGATCGACCACCGACACATCGCTGGTGGGCACGCGGAACGACATGCCGGTGAGCTTCTTGTTCAGCTCGGGAATCACCACGCCCACGGCCTTGGCGGCGCCAGTGCTGGAAGGGATGATGTTTTCCAGAATGCCGCGGCCGCCGCGCCAGTCCTTGTTGCTGGGGCCGTCCACGGTTTTCTGGGTGGCGGTGGCGGCGTGCACCGTGGTCATCAGGCCGCGCTTGATGCCCCACTTGTCGTT
>JAZKCX010000015.1:0-3995 GCA_040387875.1 Pseudomonadota bacterium
GCGGCACCAGCCCCAAGGTCTGGAATGCCTGGAAAGGCAAGCTGCTGGAAGACCTGTACCGCTACACCCTGCGCGCCCTGGGTGGCCGCGCCGCCGACCCTGCAGCCGAGGTCGAGGCGCGCAAGCGCGAGGCGCTGGTGCAGCTGGCGTTGTACGCCGAGCCGTTTGAGGCCTATAAAAAGCTCTGGGACACGCTGGACGTGGGCTATTTCATGCGCCACGACGCTACCGACATTGCCTGGCACACCCGCCACCTGTCGCGCCATGTGGCGCAGCCGGATGCCAGCGGCAGCAAGGTGATTGTGCGGAGTCGCCGCTCGCCGGTGGGCGAAGGCCTGCAGGTGCTGGTCTACACACCCGACCAGCCCGATTTGTTTGCCCGCATCTGCGGCTATTTCGACCAGGGCGGCTTCAGCATTCTGGACGCCAAGGTCCACACCGCCCGCAACGGCTATGCGCTGGACACCTTTCAGGTGGTCACGTCCTTCCTGCCGGAGCACTACCAGGAACTCATCAGCATGGTGGAGACCGAGCTGGAGCAGACCATAGAGCAGGCCGGGCCGCTGCCGCCACCCAGCCGGGGCCGGGTTTCGCGCCGGGTGCGCAGCTTTCCGATTGCGCCGCGGGTCGACCTCAAGCCCGACGAAAAAGCCCAGAGCTGGCTGCTCAATATCTCGGCCAGCGACCGCGTGGGCCTTCTCTACAGCGTGGCCCGGGTGCTGGCCAAACACAAGCTCAACCTGCGACTGGCCAAGGTCGCCACGCTGGGCGAACGGGTCGAAGACACCTTTCTGATTGACGGCCCCGAGCTGCAGCAGAACAAAGCGCAGATCGCCATCGAGACCGAACTGCTCGAAGCGCTGTCGTCCTGACGCTCAGCGCACGCAAGGCGTCTTCCTACTCTCATAAAATTTCAAATAAACCATATGAATCATGGTTTTATATGGGTTTCTTCATCTTACAAAGTAAAGTCGCAAGGCCTTCGAAATAGCGCGCCTGAGCGGTAGACAAGCGGCTTTCACAGGTCCAGAATACGGCCTCTACACCGAGTTTTCAGCAGGTCGGCAGCCACGGTCTTACCCGTAGCCACCCTCCTCCAGCGGCACCGGACGCACCCCACCACGGCGCTCCTCTGCCACCGCGACACCCACAGCCACAAGCCCATGAGGAACGCACCATGTCCCACCGCCTTCACGAGATTCTGGAACGCGAGCAACAGCTCCGCGACACCGGCGCCTGTGCGCCCGACGGCCGGCCACTGGCCCGCCTGGTCTTTTTTGACCCCGACAGCTGGCTCCTGCCCGACGGCTACGACGCACTGCTGGCCGCCCATGCGCGCTACCTGCAAAGCCGCCCCGGCCTGACGGCCGTGGTCAGCGGCCACAGCTACGGCAGCGGCAGCCACCGCTTCTTCTGGCTGATGGGTGACCGCCGGGCGCTGGCGGTGCAGCACAAGCTGGTGCTGGCCGGGGTGCGGCCGCAGCAGCTCAAGGTCCAAAGCAAGGGCGCAGCCCGGTCGCCGATTGCGGTGGTGGGCAAGGAGTTTGGCTGCTACCGGCGGCGGGTGGCGATTGACTACCTGGACAACAGCGCCGTGGCAACACCGGCAACACCGGGCTCTACCGAATGGTGGCGCGGCGTCTTTGGCAGCACCCGCTTTGGCGGCGCGGCATCGGCAAGCTGGTAGCCTGCGGCCGGTCAGGCCACAAAGCTGCTGCGCTGGTAGTTGTGCAGCCGGCCTTTGTAGGCCGCACCTTCGGGCAGCCGGGTTATCCGGGTTTCGGTGTGTGAATACCCCAGCACGCCCATCTTGCGGCTAAAACTGCCCTGGTTGCCCCGGTCAGGGTCTACCAGCAGAATCTCCACCGCGTTACCGGAATGCCGGTCAATGAACTGCGACAGGGCCTGCGGCTGGTCGCGGTCGTACAGCAGGTCGCTGCCGATGATCAAGTCAAACCGGCCCAGCGCCGGGTTGGCGCGGTTCCAGTGGCCGGTTTCGTACTTCATCACCGGCAAATGGTTGCGCATAACGTTGTCGGCCAGAAAAACGGCTGCCAGCGGATGGCAGTCGCTGGCGGTAATGTTGCCGCCGCGCCGGTGCACCACCAGGCTGGCCAGCGCCAGGCCGCAGCCCAGCTCCAGAATGCGTTTGCCTTCCAGCTCAAAACTCACCATCGCATGGGCCAGCACGCGGCCGGATGGCCAGAGCAGGCCAAATATGGGCCAGGCGGCCGATGAAATGCCCAGACTTTCAGCTTCGCCCAGCGGGTCGTGGAACTGCTGGCGGTCGAGCAGCGAACGCAGATGAATGGCCTCGCCATTCCCGGTGATCGATTCGAGCTTGGTCAGGTAGCCGGTAACGGGCGGGTTGTCAGTCGTCGGCACCCGCATCCAGACCCGGGAACAGCACCTCGGTGAAACCAAACTGGCGCAAGTCGCGGATACGCATGGGGTAGAGCACGCCCAGCAGGTGGTCGCACTCGTGCTGCACCACCCGGGCATGAAAGCCCTCTACGGTACGGTCGATCGGGTCGCCGTAGGGGTCAAAGCCGGTGTAGCGGATTTTGGCGAAACGCGGCACCACACCGCGCAGGCCGGGCACCGAGAGACAGCCTTCCCAGCCGTCTTCTTCGGTATCGCCGATCTGTGTGATGACCGGATTCACCAGCACCGTACGCGGCACCGGCTCGGCGTCGGGGTAACGGGGGTTGACGGTGTTGGTGCCAAAAATCACCACCTGCAGATCCACGCCGATCTGCGGCGCGGCCAGGCCGGCGCCATCCACGGCGTGCATGGTGTCGAACATGTCAGCCACCAGCAGGTGCAGCGCATCGGTATCGAACGCAGATACGGGCTGCGCTACGCGCAGCAAACGCGCGTCGCCCATCTTCAGAATGTCACGAACAGCCATGCCGGATTATGCGGCCCGGCCGCAAACATCAGCGGTAGCCGCCGCCGCGGTGGCCCCGATCACCGCCCCGATGGTTGCCACGGTAGCCACCCCGCTCACCGCCCCGGTAGCCATAATGCGGCCGGTGGTAGCTGCCATAAAAGCCAAAACTGACCGGCGGTGGCGCGACCACCACGGCAGGCTCTACGTAATCCGCCCCCGGATGGGCGTAATAACCGGGATAGCCGCCCAGCGGCGCCACCACGCAGCCTGACAGCAGTGCCGTACCGCCCAGCAAGACCGTGCCGGCCAGCGTGCGTGCGAATTTCATGGGAACTCCTTGTATCGTTCCTTTCTCAACGCGCTGGCAACGGCGCAATGCTGACTTCTGCTTTGTAGAGTTACGTAACGGGATGTAACCCAGCCAACAAAACCAGCATGCCCGCCTCGTCCAATATCGGTATCTCCAGTTCGCGGGCCTTGTCCAGCTTGCTGCCGGCTTCGGCGCCGGCCACCACATAGCTGGTTTTTTTGCTGACCGAGCCGGCCACCTTGGCGCCGGCGGCTTCCAGCAGGTCTTTGGCCTCGTCACGGCCCAGTGTGGGCAGGGTGCCGGTGATGACGAAAGTTTTGCCGGCCAGCGGCTTGGGGGCCACTGCTGCCGGCTCGCCTTCGGACCAGCTCAGACCGCAGGCGCGCAACTGCTCTACCACTTCGCGGTTGTGCGGCTGCTCAAAAAAGGTACGGATGCTTTGCGCAACGATGGGGCCCACATCGGCCACCTCCAGCAACTGCTCCACGCTGGCATCCATGATGGAATCGAGCTTGCCAAAATGCCGGGCCAGTTCCTTGGCGGTGGCCTCGCCCACATGGCGTATGCCCAGGCCGAACAGAAAGCGTGGCAAGGTGGTCTGCTTGGACTCTTCCAGCGCTTTCAAGAGGTTCTGCGCCGACTTGTCGGCCATGCGGTCCAGGCCGGCCAACGCCGTGAGGCCGAGTTTGTACAGGTCGGGCAAGGTGCGGACGATGCCGGCATCCACCAGTTGCTCGACCAGCTTGTCGCCCAGGCCATCGACCTCGACCGCGCGGCGGTGCGCGAAATGCA
>JAZKCX010000016.1:0-3495 GCA_040387875.1 Pseudomonadota bacterium
CCGACAATCCCCCCATGGGTATCAGTCAGTACATCAAGGAAATCGGCCGCGGTAAAGACGGTGCGCGGGCGCTCAAGCGCGAGCAGGCGGCCGACCTGTTTGGTCAGGTGCTGGACGGCAGCGTGACCGACCTGGAGGTGGGCGCCTTCTGCCTGGCGATGCGCATCAAAGGCGAAACGCCTGAAGAGGCCGCCGGCTTTCTGGACGCGCTCACCGCCCGCCTCGCGCTGTTTCCCGCCAGCGACCGGCCGGTGGTGGTGCTGCCCAGCTACAACGGCGCCCGCAAGCTGCCGGTGCTCACCCCGCTGCTGGCGCTGCTGCTGGCGCGCGAGGGGCTGCCGGTGCTGGTCCATGGCACAGCCACTGAAAGTACCCGCGTTTTTGCATCCGATGTGCTTCTGGCCAGCGGCATAGCTGCATCTTCAGCTATCGAAAAAATAGCGGCTGGCAGCGTGGTGTTTGCACCCACCGCGCTGCTGTGTACCGGCCTGAAACGCCTGCTCGATGTGCGGCGCGTGGTAGGCCTGCGCAATCCGGCACACAGTCTGGTGAAGCTGATGAACCCGGTGGCCGGCAAAAGTATTGTGGTGGGCAGCTACACCCACCCGGAATACGCGGTGTCGATGGCCGCCACGTTTGCGCTGACCCAGGCCAACGCCATGCTGCTGCGCGGCACCGAAGGCGAGCCGGTGGCCGACCCGCGCCGCACACCGGCCATGACCGGCTTTATCGCCGGCCAGCCCATGGTATTGCAAGAGGCGCAAGGGGGATCGCTCGCCGCCCTGCCCGACCTGCCCAAGGCCATCGACGCGGACAGTACCGCCAGCTACATCGCGCAGGTGCTGGCCGGGAACCTGCCGGTGCCCACGCCCATCCAACGGCAGGTGGAACATATCTTGCAACTGGTTTCGCACCTATGACCAGCCTACCTTCCTCCTCTTCGTCCAAAGGCAAATGCACCCTGGTGGGCGCTGGCCCTGGCGATCCGGAACTGCTCACGCTCAAGGCGGTGAAGGCCATCCGCGCCGCCACCGTGCTGCTGGTCGACGACCTGGTCAGCGACGAAATCGTGGCCTTTGCCGCGCCCGGCGCCCGCATCGTGCATGTGGGCAAACGCGGCGGCTGCAAATCCACGCCGCAGGCCTTTATTGAAAAACTCATGCTGATGGCCGCGCTGGAGGGCGAAAACGTGGTGCGCCTCAAAGGCGGCGACCCCTTCATTTTTGGCCGTGGCGGCGAAGAGGTAGAGCACCTGCGCGCCGCCGGTGTCACGGTCGATGTCATCAACGGCATCACCGCCGGTCTGGCCGGCATGACGTCTCTGGGCGTGCCGCTGACCCACCGCGAACATGCACAAGGCGTGGTTTTTGTCACAGGCCATGCCCAGCCCGGCAGCGCCGGCACCGACTGGCGCGCCCTGGCCGCCACGGCGCGCGATGCCCACCTGACGCTGGTGGTGTACATGGGCGTGCGCGGCGTGGCGCATATCCAGAAGGAGCTGCTGACGGGCCTGCCCGGCCACACGCCAGTGGCAATTATTCAGAACGTCAGCCTGCCGCAGCAAAAACATGCCGTCACCACACTGGCCGAGTTGTCGCGCAGCGTAGTGCAAGACGGGTTCAAAAGCCCGGCGGTGATTGTGGTGGGCAACGTGCTGCAGGGCCTGGCTGCGGCCAGCGTGCCGAGCGCGCGCGTGCGCGCCGCCTGAGTTACGCGGCGTACCGGCGCGCCAGCCCGGCGCTACACTGCCAGCGCACCCCCCCACTGGCGCACGCGGAGCACCCATGCTGGAAAAACTCAACCAACTCACCGAGGGCCACGGCCCGCTGCGGCGCGGCTACGGCCTGATCAGCGGCAGCATTGCGCTGTCGCTGGCCATCCTGTGTTTTCTGGGCGTGCTGGCGTTTCACTTTCCGCAGTACCTGACCACGCCGCAATTGCGCCAGAGCTACAACGTCGACGTCATCCGCACGGTGATGTTTGTGGCACTGGTGGCGGCCGGCGGCATTTCGCTGGTCAACGTCATCTTCAACCGCGCGCGCTGGCTCTCGGCCTTTGCGTTTCTGCTGGTGGCGGCTACCGCGCTGCTGGGCGGCCACAAGGTGCCGGTGAACGCCTTTGCCGACAACACGCCCTACATCGGGCTGGACTGGTTCATTCTGGATTTGCTGGGCTCGGCGCTGATCTTCATCTTTGTGGAGAAACTCTTCGCCCACCGGAAAGACCAGCCGGTGTTCCGCGCCGAGTGGCAGACCGATTTCCACCACTTCATCGTGAACCACATGATTGTGGGTTTTGTGCTGCTGGCGACCAACCTGCTGGTACACAAGTTTTTTGGCTGGGCCGCCCACGACGGCGTGCGCGGCTGGGTGCAGAACCTGCCCTTCTGGGCCGGCGTGCTGCTGATCATTCTGGCGGCCGACCTGGTGCAGTACTGGACGCACCGCGCCTACCACGAGGCACCCATTTTGTGGCGGCTGCATGCGGTGCACCACAGCGCCAAAAGCATGGACTGGCTGGCCGGCTCGCGCCAGCACATCCTGGAGCTATTGCTGACGCGCACGCTGATCCTCGGGGTGATCTATGTGCTGGGCTTCTCCAAGGAAGTGATTGATGCCTACATCGTTATCGTCGGTTTCCAGGCGGTGTTCAACCACGCCAACGTGAGTGTGCGGCTGGGGCCGCTGCGCTATGTGATCGTCACGCCGAATTTCCACCATTGGCACCACAGCCAGGACCAGGCCGCGCTTGACCGCAACTACGCGGCGCACTTTGCCTTCATCGACTATGCGTTTGGTACCGCGGTCAAGTCCGATAAGCTCTGGCCCGAGCGCTACGGCGTGCTGGGCGACTACGTGCCCAACGGTTTTGTGCAGCAATTGAAGTTTCCGTTCACCTGGAAAGGCTGAGCGTTCGCTTCTTTATTCATAGCAATAGTGGCATATTCCACGCCGGCCCCGTGCTTTTTTGAGTAGTATTTTCATTGTTTGACGTTGTCATCATCGGCGCCGGCGCCGCCGGGCTGTTCTGCGCTGGCGTGGCCGGGCAACTGGGGCTGAAAGTGCTGCTGGTGGACCACAGCGCCAAGGTGGCCGAGAAGATCCGCATCTCGGGCGGCGGCCGCTGTAACTTCACCAACCGCGAGGCCACACCCGCCAATTTCGTCAGCGCCAATCCGCACTTCTGCCGCTCTGCCCTGTCGCGCTACACGCCGCGCAACTTTGTGGAGCTGGTGCAGCGCCACGGCATTCCTTTCCACGAAAAGCACAAGGGCCAGCTTTTTTGCGACCGCTCGGCCGAAGACATCATCCAGATGCTGCTGAGCGAATGCGCTACCGGTGGCGTGACGCACTGGCAGCCGTGCAGCATCAGCGTGGTGAGGACGGAGGCCGACGGCAGCTATGCGCTGGACAGCGACCGCGGGCCCATTGCCGCCCGCGCCGTGGTGCTGGCCACCGGCGGCCTGTCGATTCCCAAGATCGGCGCCAGCGACTT
>JAZKCX010000017.1:0-4352 GCA_040387875.1 Pseudomonadota bacterium
CGGCGGAGTTCTTCGATGTGCCGCGCGCCAGAAGGCAGCACGTCGGCAATGTGATCCGGCAGGACCCAGGCGGACATAAGTGGAGGGAGGCTGGTTAAAACGTGATTTTACCGGGCTTGTGCGACGGTAAATCGCTGGAACGGAGGAAGCGCGCTACGAAAGCAGCCAGATCAGCAGGATTCCAACAACCATGCTGCCCAGCCCGAAGAAGCGGATCTGGCCGTCGCGCAGTTGCAGCACCTGCTGGAACATGCGGCGCCAGCCGCCAGGCGAGAGGAAGGGCAGCAGGCCTTCGATGACCAGCACCAGGCCCACTGCTGTCCAGAAACTCTCGCCGCTCACACGGCCTACTTCCGGGCCGCGGGTGCTGCCGGCGCGCTGCCGCGGAAGGTCTTGAAGAACTCTGACGATGAAGGGTCGAGCACCAGCACATCGCTCTTGCGGTTGAAGCTGGCCTTGTAGGCATCGAGGTTGCGGTAGAACTGGGCAAACTGCGGGTCGCGGCCAAAGGCGTCGGCGTACAGGCGGGCGGCTTCGGCATCGCCCTCGCCCTTGATTTTCTGGGCGTCACGGTAAGCGTTGGCAATGGTGACTTCGCGCTGGCGGTCGGCATCGGCGCGGATTTTTTCACCCTCGGCCGCACCGGTGGAGCGCAGCTCGTTGGCCACGCGTTTGCGTTCGGCTTCCATGCGGCGGTAGACCGATTCGGTGATGGCGTCGACATAGTCCACCCGGGTGATGCGCACGTCGACCACGTCCACGCCCCAGGGTTTTTCGCCGCGTACCTTCTCCAGCACCTCGCGCTTGACGTCGGCCATCAGTGCCTCGCGTTTGGCCGAGAGCAGGTCTTTCACGGTGCGTTTGTTGATTTCTTCCTGAAAAGCGTTGCGCACCACGCGGTTGAGCTGGTTGGCACCGGCGTTTTCATCCAGGCCCACATTGCGGATGTACTCGGTGGGCTGGGTAATGCGCCAGCGCACGTACCAGTCAATTACTACCCGCTGCTTCTCGGCAGTGAGCATGGGCTCGGCATCGCTGCTGTCCAGCGTGAGCAGGCGTTTGTCGATGTAGCTGACGTTCTGGAACGGCGGCGGCAGCTTGACGTTCAGGCCGGGTTCGGTGATCACTTCCTTGATCTGGCCCAGTGCGTAGACCACGCCAAACTGGCGCTGGTCCACCACAAACAGCATCGAACTGAGCAGCGCAAGCGCTACAAAAACGGTAGAAACGACGAATCCAATTTTGTTCATGGCAATTCCTAGCGGGTCTCGCGTTCGCGGGTACGCGAGCTGTCCCGCGCGCGGGAATCGGCCGCCACCGGCGGTACAACGGCCGGCGACGGCAGCGTTGCAGCGGGTGCGGCGTCGGGGTTGGCTGCGGCAGTCTGGCCGGTGGCCTGCATGATCTTGTCCAGCGGCAGGTACAGCAGGTTGGAGCCCTGGCGTGAGTCCACCAGCACCTTGGTGACATTGCTGTAGACCTGCTGCATGGCGTCGGTGTACATGCGGTCGCGGGTGACCTGCGGCGCCTTTTGGTACTCCACCAGCACCGAACGGAAGCGCTGCGCATCGCCCTGCGCCTGCGCGGCAATGCGGGCCTTGTAGGCTTCGGACTCTTCTTTCAGCCGCGAGGCGGCGCCCACGGCGCGGGGAATCACGTCATTGGCATAGGCCTGGGCTTCGTTTTTGGCGCGCTCGCGCTCCTGGCCGGCCTTGAGCACATCGTCAAACGCGGCCTGCACCTGCTCGGGCGGGCGTACACCGCTTTGCTGCAGGTTGATGCCAACCACTTCCACGCCCACCTTGTAGCGGTCCAGAATGGTCTGCATCAGGGCCCGTACGCGGGGCGCAATCTGGTCGCGCTCTTCGGCCAGCGCGGTGTCCATGCGCATCTTGCCCACCACTTCGCGCACGGCGGTTTCGGCGGCCTGCACGACCGACGCCGCAGGGTCTTTGCTCTCGAACAGGAAAGCGCGGGCGTCGTTCAGGCGGTACTGCACCGCGAACTTGATTTCCACAATGTTTTCGTCTTCGGTCAGCATGGCCGACTCGCGCAGGCCAGTGGCCTTGATGACAATGTCGCGGCCCACATCCACCGAGCGGATCTGCGTGACCGTCACCATTTCGTGCCGCTGGATGGGGTAAGGCAGGCGCCAGTTGAAACCGGCGTTCACCGTGCTGTGAAACTTGCCGAACTGGGTAATGACCGCCTGCTGGCCTTCCTGCACGATGAAAAAGCCGGTGCCCAGCCAGATCACCACCACGATGGCGGCAATCAGGCCGGCGCCCAGGCCGGCGCTCTTCATGCTGGGCTGGAAACCGCCCGGGCCGCCGCTGCCGCCACCGCCGCCAAAACCGCCATTGCGTTTGCCGGCGTTCTTCACGCCGCCAAACAGGCCGCCGAGCTTGCGGTTGAAATCGCGCCACAGTTCGTCCAGATCGGGCGGGCCCTGGTTGCCCCCCTGCCCGCGCGGAGGCGCAGGCGGTGGTGGCGGCGTTGTTGGTGGCTCATTGGGCGGACGTGCGCCGTCGGGCTTGTCGCCGCTGCCCGCTGCATCGTCGCTGCGGCCCCAGCGCGGGTCGTTCAGATTGAACATGCCGCGGATGCGGGCCGGCAGGCGCGCCCAGGGAAAAGCCGGTAGATGGAAATTCATGCGCTCGTTCTCTTTTTCTGCTGCAGCCGTGATTGTGCCCAATCAGGGCTGTAAATCCTGAAAGCCCATAGAAACCACAGTGTCCGCCGGCTGCTGGCCTGGCACGGTGGCGCGTTCAGCCAACAGTTGCCGCAATACCGGCAGGCCTTCGCCGCTGCGGGCACTGACAAAAATCCGCGGGACGGGCTGGCCGTCGATTTCCTGCATGTCGTGCAAATGGAGCGGCCTGCGCTCGGCGTCCATGCCGTCGAGCTTGTTGAAAACCAGCACCTGCGGTACCGTGTCGGCACCAATTTCCACCAGCACCCGCTGCACCTGGGCAATCTGCTCGGGGTAATTGGGGTTGGCGGCATCGACTACGTGCAGCAGCAAATCGGCATCGGCGGCTTCCTGCAGCGTAGCGGCAAAAGCGTCAATCAGGCCGTGGGGCAGGTCGCGGATAAAACCTACCGTGTCGGACAACGACACCGAACGGCCGGCCTCACCGAGGTACAGGTTGCGGGTGGTGGTGTCCAGCGTGGCAAACAACTGGTCGGCGGCATAGGCGCGGGCTTTGACCAGCGCATTGAACAGCGTGGATTTACCAGCGTTGGTATAGCCTACCAGCGAGATATTGAAAGTTTCGCGCCGCTCGCGCTGACGGCGCTGGGTGTGGCGCTGGTGTTTTACTTTTTCCAGCCGCTCCTTGGTGCGCTTGATGGCGCTGCCAATCATGCGTTTGTCCAGCTCGATCTGCTTTTCGCCCGGGCCGCCGCGCACACCGGCACCGCCGGTCTGGCGCTCCAGGTGCGACCAGCGCCGCACCAGGCGGGTAGACAGATACTGCAGCCGCGCCAGCTCCACCTGCAGCTTGCCCTCGTGGCTGCGAGCGCGCTGGGCAAAAATTTCCAGAATCACCAGAGTGCGGTCGTTTACTGCCAGCCCGGTATGGCGCTCCAGGTTGCGCTGCTGCGCCGGGCTGAGCGACTGGTCAAACAGGATTTCGCTGGCGCCATGCATTTCGGCCAGCAGCTTGATTTCGTCGGCTTTGCCACTGCCGACAAACAGCGCGGCGTCGGGTGCCTTGCGTTTGCAGGTGATTTTTGCCACCGGCAGCAGGCCAGCGGTCTGCGCAAGCAGGCCCAGCTCTTCGAGTTCGCTGTCGAAATGCGGCAGACCGAGGTCGACCGCCACCAGAATTGCCCGGGGTGCGGTCAGGATGGCGGGACTCGGCGAGCTCAAATGCGGGAGAGGATGGAAATGTGCCTGACCGGCCATCAGGCGGCGGGCGCGTCAGACTCGTCGGAGGCCTGGAAATTCACGGCGCGGGCCGGCACGATGGTGGAGATGGCGTGTTTGTAGACCATCTGGGTTACGGTGTTGCGCAGCAGCACAACATACTGGTCGAAGGACTCGATCTGCCCCTGCAGCTTGATGCCGTTGACCAGGTAGATGGAGACGGGCACGTGTTCCCGGCGCAGTGCGTTGAGAAACGGGTCTTGGAGGAGTTGGCCTTTATTGCTCACGATATGTTCCGTGTTCCAGAATTGTTGTTGATGAAAACGCACATTACCACAGCCCTCCGGCGGTGCCCAGAGGCGGTTTTATAAGCCCCCAAGCAGGCTAATGGGACTACTCAGGCGTCCTTGTCGGCGTAGGGATTGGTCGAACTCTTCATTTCCACCCGCAGCGGGGTGCCGACCAGATTGAATTCCTTGCG
>JAZKCX010000018.1:0-2187 GCA_040387875.1 Pseudomonadota bacterium
GGGTAGTGCAGGCCCCGGCCCAGAAACAGCGCGTTTTCTACCTTGGCAAAATCCTGCGCCCAGGCAATGAGCTGCGGCTCCAGCGCCAGCACCGCCTGCAGTGCGGCGGGCAGGTGCCGCATGGCCTTGAGGTGCTGCGCCTCTTCGGCATCGGAGAGGCGCCCCTTGTTTTGCGCCAGCGCCAGCGTGAGCAGAAACAGCCCGGCCAGCTGGGTGGTGAAGGCCTTGGTAGACGCCACGCCTATCTCCACCCCGGCGCGGGTGATGTAGGCCAGCTTGCATTCGCGCACCATGGCCGATGTGGCCACGTTGCAGATGGTCAGCGTGTGTTCCATGCCGAGCGACTGCGCGTGGCGCAGCGCGGCCAGCGTGTCGGCGGTTTCGCCCGACTGGGTGATGGTGACCACCAGCGTGCGCGGGTTGGGCACCGATTCGCGGTAGCGGTATTCGCTGGCTACCTCCACCTGCGTGGGAATTTTTGCGATACCTTCCAGCCAGTATTTGGCCGCGCAGCCGCTGTAGTAGCTGGTGCCGCAGGCCAGAATCAGCACCGAATCAATTTCGCTGAAGACGCGGTGCGCGCCATCGCCAAACAGCTCGGGCACGATGCCTTCCACGCCTTCCAGCGTGTCGCCAATGGCGCGCGGCTGCTCGAAAATTTCTTTCTGCATGTAGTGGCGGTAGGGGCCCAGCTCGGCCGCGCCGCTGTGGGCCAGCACGGTTTTTACCGGCCGCTGCACCGGCTTGTGCGCCTTGTCCACTACCCAGAACTTGCCGAGCTGCAAATCGACCATGTCGCCTTCTTCCAGATACACAATCTGGTCGGTCACGCCGGCCAGCGCCATCGCGTCGCTCGCCAGAAAATGTTCGCTGCCACCAGCGCCTACACCCAGAATCAGCGGCGAGCCGGCGCGTGCGCCCACCACCCGCTGCGGCTCGTCCTTGCAGAACACCGCAATGGCGTAGGCGCCATGGAGCTGCAACACGGCGGCCTGCACCGCCTCGAACAGATCGCCGTCGTACAGGCTGTCCACCAGGTGCGCAATGACCTCGGTGTCGGTCTGGCTGTGAAACACATAGCCCCTGGCCTGCAGCGCCGCGCGCAGCTCGTCGTGGTTTTCAATGATGCCGTTGTGCACCAGACCCACCCTGCCAGGCCGGAGATGCGCATCGGCACCGGGGCCATGGCTGAAGTGCGGATGGGCATTGTGCTCGGCCGGTGCGCCGTGGGTGGCCCAGCGGGTGTGGGCAATGCCGGTCTGGCCTTCGATGTGTTCGGTTTCCACCTGCGCCATCAGCGTGGCTACGCGCTCGGTGCTGCGGGTGCGAAACAGCCCACCGGCCGGCGCCGCGCCCTGGCGGTGAATGGCCACGCCGCAGGAGTCGTAGCCCCGGTATTCCAGCCGCTGCAGCCCCTGCACCAGCACGGGAACAATGTTGCGGTACGAGACCGCGCCGACGATGCCACACATGCGCCACTCCTTGTTGCGGCCTGAATGCTACTGCCGGTTGTGAAAAATTTGTATTCTATAAATCCTTATATTTGGATTTTTATTTCATAAATTGATACTATTGAAATTAAATTCAAAAAATACTAGATTTATGAAAGAAGAAGTTCTTGATTCGGTGGATGTTGCCTTGCTGGACGCACTGCAAACCAATGCCGCCCAAAGCAACCAGGCACTGGCCGCAGCGCTGGGCCTGTCGCCACCCACCTGTTTGCGCCGCGTCAAGCGCCTGCGCGATGCGGGGCTGATTGCACGCGAGGTCGCGCTGCTGGACACCGACAAACTCGCCGCGCTGCAGGGCCACGGCCTGACCGCCATCGTCGAGGTGTCGCTGGATAGGCAGGGCGCCGAAGCGCTGCAGGCTTTGGAGGCGCGGGTGGTGAAAGACCCGGCCGTGCAGCAGTGCTACCGCGTTTCGCCGGGGCCGGACTTTGTGCTGGTGGTGGCAGTGTTGGACATGCCCGGCTACCAGGCGCTGGCGCAGCGGTTGTTCACCAGCGATGCCAACGTGCGCAACGTGAAGGCGTTTTTCAGCATCCAGCGTGCAAAATTTGAACCAAAAGTGCCGCTGGTCGTTGTATCTTCTCAATAGTTTGCTATTGAAATAGAAGTAACCAGGCTGCTACTTCGCCTTCTTCTCCGGCCGTTTCCAGTTCGCAATGCTCACCGGCTTGCCGCG
>JAZKCX010000019.1:0-3632 GCA_040387875.1 Pseudomonadota bacterium
CCCTGCACCTGTTCCACCACCACCAGCAGCTTGTTCAGGCGCCCTGAATCGGCGGTCTCCACGGTAAAGGTCATCCACGCCGTGCCTTTGACGGTTTGGGTCTGCACGCCGATGACGTTCATTTTTTCCTTGGCAAAAACCTCGGAGATGTCGCGCAGCAGGCCTTGCCGGTCATTGGCCTGCACCGTCACATCGACCGGGTAGACCGCCGCCTCGGCCGACTTGGGACTGCCCCATTGCACGTCGATCACCCGCTCCACGCTGCGGCTGGCGATCTCGCGGAAATTGCTGCAGTCGGCGCGGTGCACGCTCACGCCTTTGCCGCGCGTGATAAAGCCGCGAATCTCGTCGGGCGGCGCGGGTTTGCAGCATTTGGCGAGCTGCGTCATCAGCGAATCGATACCCACCACCAGCACGCCGCCCTTGGCCGATGCATTGCCGGCCTTCTCGGCCTGGCGCATCTTTTTCATCAGCAAGAATTCGTCTTGCGCAATGACCGGCTCGGCGGGGCGCAGCAGCGTTTCTATGGTACGCAGCGAAAACTCGTCCTTGCCGACCAGCTCAAACAAGGTGTCGGCCGACTTCAGGCCCAGCTGCGAGGCCAGGTCTTCGAGCTTGATGGCGGTTTTGCCTTCGCGCTGCAGCAGTTTCTCTACTGCCTCGCGGCCGCGCGCTGCGGTCTCGTGCATCTGCAGCGCGTTGAACCAGGCCCGCACCTTGGACCGCGCCCGGTGGCTGGCCAGAAAACCCAGTTCGGGGTTGAGCCAGTCGCGCGAGGGGCCGCCCTCTTTCACCGTACTGATCTCCACCGTCTGGCCGTTTTGCAGTGGCGTGTTCAGCGTCACCATGGCGCCATCGACCCGCGCACCGCGGCAGCGGTGGCCCAGACTGGTGTGTACGCTGTAGGCAAAGTCCACCGGCGTGGCGCCCTGCGGCAGTTCCACAATGGCGGCGTCGGGCGTGAGCACGTAGATGCGGTCTTCAAACAGCGCCTGCCCCTGCGCATTGCCCGAAAGGTCGCGCTCCCAGGCCAGCAGTTGCCGCAGCACCGCAATCTTGGCGTCGTACTCGCCGGCTGCCGACACACCGCCATAACCCTTGGCGCCAGCCTCCTTGTAGGCCCAGTGCGCGGCCACGCCGTGCTCGGCATGGTCATGCATGGCCTGGGTGCGGATTTGTACTTCCACCGCCTGGCCGGCAGCGTCGCGCACCACCGTGTGCAGCGACTGGTAGCCGTTGGCCTTGGGCCGGGCGATGTAGTCGTCAAACTCTTCGGCCACCGGCGTGAAATGGCTGTGCACCCAGGCCAGCGCCGCATAGCAGTCGCGGACCTCGGGCACCACCACCCGCAGCGCGCGAATGTCAAACACCTGCTCGAATCCCAGCGACTTGCCGCGCATCTTTTTCACGATGCTGTAGATGTGTTTGGGCCGACCCTGCACCGTGGCGTGCACACCCTGGGCCTGCAGTTCGGTGGCCAACTGGGCCCGCAGCCGCTCGACATAGGCTTCACGCTCGACGCGCTTTTCGTCGAGCAGGCGGGCTACTTCGCGGTAGGTGTCGGGCTCCAGAAATCGGAAGGCGAGGTCTTCCATTTCCCACTTGATCTGCCAGATGCCCAGCCGATTCGCCAGTGGCGCAAACACCTGCAGCGATTCGCGCGCCAGCCCGGCGTTGACCGGCAGCTTGCTGCTGGCGTAATGGCGCAGCGTCTGCAGCCGCGAAGCCAGCCGCAGCATCACCACCCGCAAATCGCGCGAGAAAGCCAGCAGCATCTTGCGCACGTTCTCGGTCTGCGCGGCGGCGCTCTGCGCCATGGGCACCGCAGTAGCGTTGGCAACACCGCTCTGTACTTCGCGCGCGTGGCGCTGCAGTTTCACCAGCTTGGTGGTCTCCATCGCCAGCGCGGCAAAGTTCTCGCCAAAGGCCTTGGTGATCACTTCGGCGGGGCGGTTCAAATGCTCGCAGGCATAGACCAGGTAGCTGGCCGCCTGCATCGCCTCAGACCCGCCAATGGCACCCACAATCTCGGCCACCGCATCGGCATGGGCCAGCGTGTTCTCGCCGGTGTCCAGCGTCTCGGCGGACAGCAGCGGCTCGGCAAAGGCGCGGGCGCGCAGCAGCGCGTTGGGCTGGGCAGGCAGGCTTTGCGCGGTGGCTGCAATCAGTACCGGAACGTCTGCGGCCTCGGTGGTCTCGGCACTCAGGCTTTTCATGCGTGCGCCGGCCCCTGCAGAAATTCGCGTACCACGTCCACCTGGTCGGGCGCAACAAAGGTGGGCGCGTGCCCTACGCCGGCAAACTCCACCAGCCGGGCGTGCGGGCCGCGCTGCGTCATGGCTTGCGCGGTGGCGGGCGACAGCAGGTCGGACTGCGCGCCCCGGGTGATCAAGGTGTCGGCGCTGATGTGGTCGTAGAGCTGCCACAGCGCGGCGTCGCCCTGCGCTGCCAGCTCGGGCGTGATGCCCTGAAAAGCCAGACCAATCGCCGGGTCGTAATGCAGCGTATAGCCGCCATCACGTGGTTTCACCATGTGCTGCGACAGCGCCAGCCACTGTTCGGGCGTGTGCGGGCCAAAGCTGGCCGAAATCTGCCACAGCGCGTCGGCCGCCTGCTGCACAGTGGCGAACTGGCCGGTCTTGCCGATGTAGCTGCCAATGCGCTGCAGCGCCTGCCACTGGAGGGCCGGGCCGACATCGTTCAAAACCAGCTTGCGCACTTTCACAGGCAAGGGCAGATCGGGCGTCCCGCACACCGCCATGCCAATCAGCCCGCCCATGCTGGTACCTACCCAGTCCAGCGTGCCGGGTTGCAGGTGCGCGATCAGCGCCAGCATGTCGCCGGCATAGCTGGGCACCCCATAGCCGGCCGGGTCTTTCAGCCAGTCGCTCTGGCCCCGGCCAACGATGTCGACCGCCACCACGCGGGCCTGGCGGCACAGCGCCTGGGCCAGCACGTCAAAGTCGCGGCCCTGGCGCGACAGGCCGTGCACGCAGACAATGACGTGTGGATGCTGCGGGTTGCCGGTGCCGTTCCACTCCCAGTACGCCATGCGATGGCCACCCTGGGCGTCGGGGCAACGGACATGGTGCAGGGTGGGTTGGGTCATGGCAAATGGGGGCTTGATTTCCAGCATGCTGCACTGCAGCGCGAACGTCGGATAATGACTTTCTTCCATCGTAATTCATCCGGAGAAACAGCATGACCCGCACCAGCCTCAAGGGCAAGACCGCACTCGTTACCGGCTCCACCAGCGGCATTGGGCTGGGCATTGCCAAATCGCTGGCCGAACAGGGCGCCAACATTGTGCTGAACGGCTTTGGCGACTTTGAAGGCCCCAAGGCCGAAATCGCGGCGCTGGGCGTGCAGGTGCTGTACCACGGCGCCGACATGAGCAAGCCGGCCGAGATTGAAGACATGATGAAACAGGCCGCCGCCACCTTTGGTCAAGTCGACATTCTGGTCAACAACGCTGGCATCCAGCATGTCGCCAATGTCGAAGACTTTCCGGTGGAAAAGTGGGACGCGGTGCTGGCCATCAACCTCTCCAGCGCATTCCACACCTCGCGGCTGGCGCTGCCGGCCATGAAAAAAGCCAACTGGGGCCGCATCATCAACGTGGCGTCGGCGCA
>JAZKCX010000019.1:3732-7581 GCA_040387875.1 Pseudomonadota bacterium
CCCGCTGCCAACAACGTGCGTGGCGTGGCCTGGCAGGTGGATGGTGGCTGGACGGCGCAGTAAGCCGTCGCTACTGATTCAATAGCTAAAACACGTTATTCCACGCCGGCTAGCGGCATTTTTTATTCATAATTCCGGCATTTTTGACGGTTTGGCGCCTGCTGGCAGCATCCCCGCCGGCATGTGCCTGCTGCATGCCGACGACGCCCTGCTGGTGCTGGACAAACCCGCTGGCCTGCTCTCGGTACCGGGCCGGGGCGCCGACAAGCAGGACTGCCTGGCCAGCCGGGTGCAGCAACTTTACGCCGACGCGCTGGTGGTGCACCGGCTCGACATGGCGACCTCGGGCCTGTTGGTGATGGCGCGCGGACTGGCGGCACAACGCGCGCTGGGGGCAGCGTTTGAAGCGCGCACGGTGAACAAGCGCTACGTGGCCGTGGTGGCTGGCGAACTCGCGCCGACCGATGCCGAGTGGGGCGAAATCAACCTGCCGATTGCCGTGGACTGGCCGCGCCGCCCGCTGCGCGTGATCAACGAAGCCGATGGCAAACCCAGCCAAACGCACTGGCGCGTGCTGGCCGGCGCAGCGCCCGACACCACCCGGCTGGAACTTGTGCCGCGCACCGGCCGCACCCACCAGTTGCGGGTGCATCTTCAGGCCATGGGCCACCCCATCCTGGGCGATACGCTGTACGGCGATGCACAGAGTGCGCCGCGCCTGCTGCTGCATGCCAGCAGGCTGGAGTTGCCGCACCCGCTGGGCCATGGCATGCTGCGTTTTGAGAGTACACCGCCGTTTTAAGGTACCCGCAAATGCCCCACCACGCCTCCCCCTCCACGCTGCGCCGTTCGCTCAGCGCTGCCATCGTTTTTGCTCCGGCTCTCTGGCTGGGCGCGCGGGCACAAAGCCCTGCAGCACGCCGGCCTACCCCGTCGCAAACCGAAGGGCCGTTCTACCCGGTAGCGCTGCCGCGCGACAGCGACGCCGATTTGCTGCGCAACGGCACGCTCAACTACGCGCAGGGCCAGCCGGTCTGGCTCGATGGCACGGTGGTCGATACGGACGGCAGGCCGGTGCGCGGCGCGCAGGTGGAAATATGGCAGTGCGACCAGGCCGGCCACTACCACCACCCCGGCGACGGCGACCGCGCCGACCGGTCGTTCCAGGGCTTTGGCAAGGTAGTGGTGGGATCGGATGGCAGCTACCGTTTCCGCACCCTCCGGCCGGCAGCCTACAGCGGGCGCACACCACACATCCACGTCAAGGTACGGCTGGGGTCGCGCGCGCTGCTGACCACCCAGCTTTATGTGGAAGGTGATGCCGGCAATGCGCGCGACTTTTTGTGGCGCAGCCTGCCAGAAGCGGAACGTGCTGCGCTCACCGTGCCGTTTGCGCCGGGCACCGACGGCCTGCGCGCCAGCTTTCCCATCACGCTGCGCACCTGAGCACAAGCGGCCTCAGTAAATCTCCGGCACCAGAATGTCCTGCGGCACCGGGTTGCGCAGGTAGTCGTCGTGGCGCACCCGCTCGGGCAGCACGATGGGCGGGTGGGGAGTCTCGTGGTAAGGCATCTGCTGCAGCAGGTGGTGAATGCAGTTCAGGCGCGCCTTTTTCTTGTCCACCGCCTGCACCACCCACCAGGGCGCCTCGGTGATGTGGGTGCGTGCCAGCATGACTTCCTTGGCTTTGGTGTACTCCTCCCAGCGGCGGCGGCTTTCAAGGTCCATGGGGCTCAGTTTCCACTGTTTCAGCGGGTCGTGAATGCGGCCCAGAAAACGCAGGTGCTGCTCTTCGTCGGAAATCGAAAACCAGTACTTGATGAGCTGCACACCCGAGCGCACCAGCATTTTTTCAAACTCGGGCACGCTGCGGAAAAACTCCTCGTACTGGTCGTCGCTGCAAAAGCCCATCACCCGCTCCACCCCGGCGCGGTTGTACCAGCTGCGGTCAAACAGCACCATCTCGCCAGCCGCTGGCAGGTGCGACACGTAGCGCTGAAAGTACCACTGGGTGCGCTCGCGGTCGTTCGGTGCCGGCAGCGCCGCCACCCGGCAGACGCGCGGGTTCAGCCGCTGGGTGATGCGCTTGATCACGCCGCCCTTGCCGGCCGCATCGCGCCCCTCGAAAATAATCACCACCTTGTGGCCGGTGGCCACCACCCAATCCTGCAGCTTGACCAGTTCGCCCTGCAGGCGGAACAGCTCGCGGAAATAGCGGCGGCGGCTTTCCTTGTCGTCGCCGTGCGCGTGCGTATCGTCGCCGGTAAGCTCGGCCACCGTGCGGTCGTCCAGCTCCATTTCCAGTTCTTCGTCGTAGCTGTCGATCAGCTCGTTGCGCACCCGGCGCACCAGTTCTTCTTCACTCGCATCCATAGGGGTTCCTGTCGGCCCGGTCTGGGCCCAGCCAAACACGCTAACCGGCGTATGTGGCAGGGATATGACAACCCGATCCGCGCAGCTTTTACTTTGTTTTTCATAGCAATAAAACAAGCACTGACGCCGGCCTGATGCATTTTTTCTTTTAAAAACAGACTTGCCGCCGGTAAGAACGGTTTGCCGCGCCTGCGGCGCCTGCAGACCGGGCGCGCTGTCGGCGACAATTGCGGCTGCTTTTTGCAGCAGATGCAAACATGTTTAACCACCAGGAGTGAGCCATGGGTCGTGAAGTTGTTGTTGTCAGTGGTGTGCGCACCGCTATCGGTACTTTTGGCGGCAGCCTGAAAGACGTTCCCCCCACCGAGCTGGGCGCATTGGTCGTGCGCGAATCGCTCAAACGCGCCGGCGTGGACGGCGCCGATGTGGGCCATGTGGTGTTTGGCCATGTGGTCAACACCGAACCCAAGGACATGTATCTGTCGCGCGTGGCGGCCATCAACGGAGG
Source organism: Pseudomonadota bacterium (assembly GCA_040387875.1). Lineage (GTDB taxonomy): Bacteria > Pseudomonadota > Gammaproteobacteria > Burkholderiales > Burkholderiaceae_C > PCRC01. Next base: position 6,614 of record JAZKCX010000019.1, read on the forward strand.
CTGCGCTGAAAGCACGCCAGCCTACAACGTCAACCGCCTGTGCGGCTCGGGTCTGCAGGCCATCATCAACGCCAGCCAGTCGATTTTGCTGGGCGACGCCGATATCGCCATTGGTGCCGGCGCCGAAAACATGAGCCGCGCTCCCTTTGCCAGCCTGAACACCCGCTGGGGCGCACGCATGGGCGACACCAAAATGATCGACATGATGATTGGCGCGCTGCACGACCCCTTCCACACCATCCACATGGGTGTGACGGCCGAGAACATTGCCGGCAAATGGGGCATCACCCGCGACGACCAGGACAAGCTGGCACTCGAAAGCCACCACCGCGCCGAGCGCGCTACTGCCGCCGGTTACTTCAAGGACCAGATCGTGCCGGTCATGCTGAAAAGCAAAAAGGGCGAAGTGGCCTACGCAACCGACGAGCACTTCCGCACCAACGCAACGATGGAAGACTTCTCCAAGCTCAAGCCGGTGTTCGCCAAGGAAAACGGCACGGTGACTGCTGGCAATGCCTCCGGCATCAACGACGCGGCCGCCGCCGTGGTGCTGATGGAAGCCGCTACCGCCAAGGCCCGCGGCCTGAAACCCATGGCCCGCCTGGTGGCCTATGCGCATGCGGGTGTCGACCCCAAGTACATGGGCATTGGCCCAGTACCTGCCACCAAAAAGGCGCTGGAAAAAGCCGGCCTGAAAATCAGCGATCTGGACGTGATCGAAGCCAACGAAGCCTTTGCCGCGCAGGCCTGCGCCGTCACGCGCGACCTGGGCCTGGACCCGGCCAAGGTCAACCCCAACGGCTCGGGCATTTCGCTCGGCCACCCGATTGGCGCCACCGGCGCCATGATTACGGTGAAGGCGCTGTACGAGCTGGAGCGCATCAAAGGCCGCTACGCGCTGGTCACCATGTGTATTGGCGGCGGCCAGGGCATTGCCGCCATTTTTGAACGCGCCTGAGTTTTCCCGC
>JAZKCX010000019.1:7681-15132 GCA_040387875.1 Pseudomonadota bacterium
GGGGCAAAGGCGCCGCCCACGGTGGCATTGATGTAGACGTCCGACGCGCGGGCCGGGCTGGCCGCCAGGGTGCACAGCGCCAGCAGCGTGGCCGCCAGCGACCAGAGTTTCAGCAGAGGGGATCGGTTTTTCATGGAGCTTTCCTTTTTGATTTGATTGCCTCGACACTTATTAACGCGCGACCTGACGAAAAATCCTACACGCCAAACCCTTGATTTGTAACGTGTTTTAACCGCCCTGGAAAGCTTTTCGCCGGTAGGTCAGCACCAGCGTGTCGCGGTGGCCGCCGGCCTCTGCAGCCAGCGGCTGGATGGGCGTGGATTCGTGAATCACCCGCGCGTCGTCCAGCAGCAGCACGGACCATGGCGCCGTCAGTGTGAAGCGCTGGCCCTGTGGCCCATCGGCCTCGAACACCCGGGTTTCACCGCCTTTGACCTGGTGCCGGTCAATCAGGAACACCGCCACAAAATCCACGCCGTCGCGGTGCGCGCCCTCGGGCGTGGGCCGGCCAATGCCGCCCTCGGTGTCGATACTAAACTGATGCGCCTCAATGAACCACGGCTGCGCCATGCCGGTGACCGCATCGAACAATCCTGCCAGCGCCTGCAGCAGTTGCTGCCAGGCGGGCTGTGCCGTCGCGGCAGCCAACATAGGTTCGAACCAACGCTCCATTCCGCCGTGCAGCGCGTTGTACTCAATCGGCTGCCAGTGCGCGCGGTGTGGCACCGCCTGCAAGCTGCCGCCGTGCGCAACAAAACAGGCGTGGCGGCGCTTGCGGTAGCGGCCGCCGTCTTTCAGGTGTGCGTCGGGCGGCAGGTCGTTCCAGCTTTCCTGCAATGCGTGGAGCTGCAGGAGGTCACAGCCGCTGAGCTGGGCCACGGCCTCGGGCGACAGCACGGCATGGCCCTGCTGCTGCAGGGTGGCCACCACATGGGCGGGATCGGTAAAAAGCGGGGCGAGCAAGGCGGTGGGCATGCCGCTAGCTTACCTCGGCGAAAAGCCCGTCAGGGCATGATGGCTACGCCTTTCCAGAAAGCCACGCGGTCCTTGATTTCCTCGGCCTGGGGCTTGGGGTCGGCGTAGTACCAGGCGGCGTCGGTATTCATTTCGCCGTTGACCAGCAGCGAGTAGTAGCTGGCCTGGCCTTTCCAGGGGCAACTGGTCTTGTGGTTGCTGAAACTCACGTAGTCGCGGTTGAGTGCACTGGCGGGGAAGTAGTGGTTGCCTTCCAGCACCACGGTGTCGTTGCTCTCGGCGATCACGGCGCCATTCCAGACTGCTTTCATTTTTTCTCCAGGGATTCTTTTATGCGGGCGCCTGCAGCCAGTGCAGGCTAAAACGCTGCTGCGCATCGGTCCAGGCCGGGCCCGGCGTATAGCCCGCCTGTCCTGCCAGTGTACGCAAGCCGGCCACAGTGAACTTGTGCGAATTTTCGGTGTGCAGCGTCTCGCCAGCGGCAAATTCAAAGCGGCGGCCCGCCAGTTGCACCGTTTGCTGCTGAAGGCTCATCAAATGCATTTCAATGCGCTGCTGCGGCGCGTTGTAAAAAGCGCTGTGGGCAAATTGCGCGAGCACAAAATTGCTGCCGAGTTCGCGGTTGGCGCGGGCCAGCAAATTCAGGTTGAAGGCGGCCGTCACACCCTGCGCGTCGTTGTAGGCGGCATGCAGCACGGCGGGATCTTTGATCAAATCCACACCCAGCAGCAGTGCACCACCGCGCAGGCTTTGGGCGGTGGTCTGCAGAAACTGCAGGGCCTGCGCCGGCGTGAAGTTGCCCAGTGTGGAGCCCGGGAAAAAGCCTACGCGCCTGCCGGTGCCCAGCGGGCGGGGCAGTTGCAGCGGCTGGGTGTAGTCGGCCACCAGCGGCAGCACCTGGAGGCCGGGGTAGTCGCGCTGCAGCGCCGTGGCGGCAGCACGCAGATGCTCGCCGGAAATATCAATCGGCACAAAACGCGCGGGGTGCTTGAGTGCATCCAGCAGCAGCCGTACTTTGGTCAGCGAGCCGGCACCGTATTCCACGATTTCAGCACGCGGTCCAATCTGCGCAGCAATCTCGCCGGCATGCTGGCGCAGGATGCCGATTTCGGTGCGGGTGGGGTAGTACTCGGGCAGCGCGCAAATCTGGTCGAACAGTGCCGAGCCGGGCGCGTCGTAGAAGTACTTGGGCGAAATGCTGCGCGGCTGTTTGCCCAGGGCGGCCAGCATGTCGGCGAGGAATTCATTTACAGGCGCACGCGCAGTGACCGGGTGCGCAGGTTCGGCCTCGGCCACGGCGGTATCGGCCGGGAGGCTGGAAGAAAAAAAGTTCAGCATGTTCCGTCCCTCGCCAGCCGCAGGCCAGAAAACTGCCAGCGTGCGCCCGCCGGAAAAAAGTTGCGGTAGCTCGCGCGCAAATGGCCTTCGGGTGTGGCCCGACTGCCGCCGCGCAGCACCAGTTGCCCCACCATGAACTTGCCGTTGTATTCGCCCACCGCACCGGCGTGGGGCCGGAAACCGGGATAGGGGTCGTAGGACGAACGCGTCCATTGCCAGACATGGCCGGTGCGCTGGTGCATGCCGGGCTGGCTGGCGGCGGCTTCCCATTCAAACTCGGTGGGCAAACGCGCGCCGGCCCATTCGGCATAGGCGGCGGCTTCGAAAAAACTGAGCTGGCTCACCGGCTCCGCAGCATCCATGGGCCGCACCCCATGCAGGCCAAAAACATGCCAGCCATCAGCTGCGTCATCCGGCAGGCGGGGGTCATCGCGCTGCAGCCAGTAGGCCGGTGCACGCCAGTCCTGTGCCAACACTTGCGCCCAGCCGTCGGACAGCCAGAATTCGGCGCGCTGGTAGCCACCGTCGGTTATGAACTGCGCGTATTCGCCGCAGGTCACCAGACGGTTAGCGATGCTGAAAGGTTGCAGCAGCACGCGGTGGCGGGGCGTTTCGTTGTCAAAGGCAAAACCCGGGCCGGCATGGCCTACGGTGGTGGTGCCGCCTGGAAACTCCAGCCATTCAAGCTGGGGCGCCGCATGATGCGACGGTGGTGTGTCAAGGTAGGCCGGGAGCATGGGATTGCACGACAGCAGGTGCAGTGCGTCGGTCAGCAGCAGCTCCTGGTGCTGCTGTTCGTGGTGCAGGCCCAGCTCGACCAGCGGGCCGATGGCCTGCCACTGCGCGGCGCTGCAGTGCTGCAGCAGGCGTTGCATGGCGGCATCCACATGCGCGCGGTAGGCATGAATTTCCGCCAGGGCAGGCCGGGTCAGCAGGCCACGCTGGGCGCGCGGATGGCGCGGACCCAGGGCTTCGTAATAGGAATTGAAAAGATAGAAATAGCGCGTGTCGAACGGCTGGTAGTCAGCCACATGCGGACGCAAAACCACGGTCTCGAAAAACCAGGTGGTGTGGGCCAGATGCCATTTGCTCGGGCTGGCATCGGGCATGGACTGCACACACTGGTCTTCGGCAGACAGCGGCGCGGCGCGTTGTTGGCTTTCGCTGCGCACGGTGCGGTAGCGTGCCGCCATGCTCGGGACACCGGCGATAACGGGCGTGGCAGACGTGGAAGGGGTGGGGGAAGAAAACACGGGCTTGGAGTCTCCAGAAAACCGCGCGGCCCAATGCCTGGTTGCTGCGGTCCCAGCAGTTAGTAAGTCAGAAGCTGGTTTCATTACAGCACAGCCCCGTGAACTCTGCAGGGCCGCAAATTACTCTGTTTTTCATAGCAATAAATTGATTACTGGCGCCGGCCAGAAGTGATTTTTATTTAAAAATAAACCCTTCATCCGCATTGAAGTGCCCTGGGCCACTTGCAGGCAACATCTGTCGCTTTTGCTACCGCCGCCCTGGGGGCCTGTCGCTACCATGCGGAATCTTTTCAGGAGCCCGCCATGACAACCGCCATCAACCACCAGATCCGCCTTGCGGCCCGCCCCGTGGGCCTGCCCACTGCTGCCAACTGGCAGCACACCAGCGAGCCGGTGGCCGAGCCCGCCGAGGGCGGCGTGCTGGTCAAAACCCTGGCGCTGTCGCTCGACCCGGCCATGCGCGGCTGGATGAACGAGGGCAAAAGCTATATCCCGCCGGTGGGCATTGGCGAGGTCATGCGCGCCGGTGGCGTGGGCGTAGTGGTGGCGTCGAAGAACCCCAAATTTGTGGTGGGCGACCATGTCTCGGCCGGGCTGGGGGTACAGGAATATCTGCTGATTGCCGCCGACCAGGCCAAGCGCGCTGGTCTGGTAAAAATTGATTTGCGCATGGGCAGCCTGACCCAGTGGCTCAACGTGCTGGGCATGCCCGGCATGACCGGCTACTTTGGCCTGATGGACGTGGGCCAGCCGAAAGCCGGCGAGACCGTGGTGGTGTCGGGCGCGGCCGGTGCCGTGGGCCAGACGGTGGGCCAGATGGCCAAGATCAAGGGCTGCCGCGTGGTGGGCATTGCCGGTGGTGCGGCCAAGTGCGACTGGGTGGTGAAAGAGCTGGGGTTTGACGCCTGCATCGACTACAAAAGCGGCAGTGTCAAAGACGGGCTCAAGCAGCATTGCCCCGATGGCGTGGACATTTATTTCGACAATGTGGGCGGCGAGATTCTTGACACCGTGCTCACCCGCATCAACCGCAAGGCCCGCATCATCATTTGCGGCGCCATCAGCCAGTACAACGCCACCGGCGCGGTGCAGGGGCCCAAGAATTATTTGAGCCTGCTGGTGAACCGCGCGCGCATGGAAGGCATTGTGGTGTTTGACTACGCCGACCGCTACCACCTGGCGGTGGCAGAGATGGCCGGGTATCTGAAAGACGGACGGATGAAAAGCCGGGAAGATGTGGTGCATGGCCTGGAAACTTTTCCCAATGCACTGACCAAACTCTTCACCGGCGAGAACTTCGGCAAGCTGGTGCTGCAGGTCGCACCGGCCTGACAAAATTCGTTACGAGCGCTGGTCGTACACCGGGCGCGGCGCCAGGCGCATGCTGTTGCCCTCTACCACCACCTGCGAGCCGGCAGCGACAGCCTGCGACTGCTCGAAGGTGCGCACGCTGCCATCGTTCATGCGTACACGCATCTGGTAGGTGGTGTTGGTTTTAGTGCGCTTTTCAATCGCGTTGCCGGCATAACCGCCGCCCACCGCGCCCAGCACCGTCATGGCGGTACGGCCATTGCCGCCACCCACCTGGTTGCCCAGCAGGCCACCCACAACGCCACCGGCCACGGCACCAATACCGCTGGTCGGTGCAGCGCGCTGCACGGCGGTGGCCGATTCCACCGTACCGCAGTTGCCGCAGACAGGGGCACGCGGGGCTTGCGCCACGATGGGGTTGGACAGGCGCGCTACATTCTGCGGCGCACGTTGCACCGGCGGCATGGGCGTACCCAGGCCGGCCGCATTGGCCTGCGCTGTCAGCGGGGTCTGTTGCACCAGCGCGGCTTCGGGCGCCATGGCCAGGGAATCATCGGGCCGCGCTTCGGTGTTTTTCACTACCAGCGCAGCGGCCAGCGCCAGTGCGGTGACGCCGAGGACGGCGATGGTGGGAATCAGCGCCTTGCTGTGGCGCAGGCGGTCGGCAAACGTAGGGGTCGTGCCGGCAGCCGGATAAGTGGTGGTGTGGTTGTCCATGTTTTCGCTCCTTGGTTGCGATGCCCCAATTCTTGCGGGCCTGGCGCGGCAGCGATGTAGGACAAAGTGAGAGATGTAACAAGGAATTTGCCGCATTTGCTGCGGCAAACGAGCAACTTTGGGACTAAATACCGCCGTGCGGATGGGTGGGATCGACCCACAACACCGTTTCCACCGCTTCTGCCGGCGTAATGTCCAGGTTCACTGCCACCGCCTCGCCGTCGCTGCGGCACAGCACACACTGCAGGGCCTCGGTGGGGCTGGCGTTGATCTCCTGGTGCGGCACATAGGGCGGCACGTAGATGAAGTCGCCCGGCCCGGCCTCGGCGGTGAACTGCAGCTGGTCGCCCCAGCGCATACGGGCGCGACCGCTGATGACGTAGATCACGCTTTCCAGATGGCCGTGGTGGTGGGCGCCGGTCTTGGCGTTGGCGTGGATGGTGACGGTGCCGGCCCAGAGTTTTTCAGCGCCTACGCGGGCAAAGTTGATGGCCGCCTTGCGGTCCATGCCGGGGGTTTGCGCGGTGTTGCCATCGAGCTGGTTGCCGGGCACCACACGCACGCCGTTGTGTTTCCAGGGCTCGTCGCTGTGCGAATGGTCGTGGGGGTGGTCATGGCTATGGCTCATCGCAAAAGGCTCCGTGCGTCGGTATCAATCGGTCAGGGCAGCGTACACCAGGTTGCGAAAACGCTGCCGGTATTCCTCGCGCTGGTTGGGCGCCTGGCACAGCAGGATGCCGAAGAGTTCTTCGGCTGGATCCACAAAAAACGAGGTGCCGGCAATACCGCTCCAGTGGTAAGCCCCAGGATTGCCCGGCCCGGTAGCCAGACCGCTGGCCGTGCGCACCGCCACGCCCAGCCCAAAACCGTAGCCTGGCGCCAGCAGCTCGCCGTGCACGGGAATCGCACCCAGATGGTCGCTGGCCATGAAGTCCACCGTGCGCGGGGAAAGCAGCCGTACATCGCCCAGCGTGCCCTTGTTCAGCAGGCACTGCAAAAAACGTGCGTAATCCGGCGCGGTAGACACCAAACCGCCACCGCCCGCATGCATGCGGGGCACCTGGCGCGGGTCGAGCAGATGCAGGTTGACTCCGCCGTCGGGGTCTTGGGCAAAAGCTTCGGCAATGCGGTGCTGCTGTGGTGGCGGCACTGCAAAACCGGTGTCGCGCATGCCCAGTGGGGCAAAAATTTCGCACGACAAAAACGTCTCCAGCGGCTGGCTGCTCACCACCTCCACCAGCGCACCCAGCACGTCGGTGGCGCGGCTGTAGCCCCACACGCTGCCCGGCTCAAACTGCAGCGGCAAGTCGGCCAGTGCCTTCGAGAATTCGGCGTTACTTCGGGAGCGCGCACCGATTTTTTCACGGGCATAGTCCTGCTGCACACTGCTGTTGCCCAGAAACTCGTAGGTCATGCCGGCGGTGTGGCGCAGCAAATCCTGCACGGTGATGACGCGCTGCGCTGGGCGCAACTGCACCACACCGCCCTGCTCGACCGCCACCTGGGGCGCAGCCCATTCCGGCAGGTATTTGGCAATCGGGTCACCGAGCAGCAACTGGCCGCGCTCCATCAGCATCAGCGCGGCGACCGACACCACCGGCTTGGTCATGGAGTAAATGCGGAAAACCGTATCGGTTGCCATCACGCTGGCGGTGGCCGGGTCTTGCGCGCCAAGCGCTTCGCACAGCGCCAACTGCCCATGCCGGGCCACCCACAGCACGGCACCGGGCAGGCGCTGGCGGTCTATCTCGGCCTGGAAAACCTGCCGCAGCCGGTCCAGCCGCTGTGGGCAAAAACCCAGTTCGTCGGGGGAAGCGCGCTGCATCAGTCCTGCGCCGCTTCGCGGTGGCGTTTGCG
>JAZKCX010000020.1:0-2615 GCA_040387875.1 Pseudomonadota bacterium
TTCAAGCTCGCCCGGCAGGGCAAGCTTTTGCGCATCGCCGGGGCCGGCCACAACGACGTCTACCAGTTCCAGCCCTACCTTGACGGTCTGGCGGAAGCCTTGAACGCGTTGTAGCGCGGCTCGCCGTGCTTAACGGCGGTTGAAGTTATTCGGGTTGCGGTCGTAGCGGTTGGCTACACCGTCGCCATCACGGTCCCGGTCATAGCGGTTGGCAATGCCGTCACGGTCGCGGTCGCCGCGGCCACCCCGGAAATTGGTGTGACGCTGGTCATGGCGGTGGTCGCGGCGGTCCCAGCGGTTGTTGTCCCACTGCGCGCGCGGTGCGTTGTAGGCCGGGTAATAGGCGGCCGGTGCGGCGTAATAGGTGGGTGCCGCATAGTGGGTCGGGGTGTAGACCGGGGCGCCGTAGTAGGGCGTGTTGCCCGCTACGATGCTGACCCCTGGCACGGCGAGCTGCACGCCGATGGAGGTGAACGCCGAGGCAGAGGTCGACACCACAGCGCCGAGTGCGCCGAGGGCGATGGAAGCAGCAATAACACGGGTTTTCAACATAAGAATCTCCTTGGTTAGGAGCCTTGATCATGGGCGCCGCAGATAAAGACCTGCGTGCTGGCCTGCAAAGTTGCGTGAAGCCGTGTAAGCGTTGGCTTGCCCCCCCCGGATCAACCCTTGGCTACCGGTCGCTTGGTATCGCTGCACCACTCACTCCAGCTGCCGGCATACAGCGGCGTGGGGCCCAAACCGGCAATTTCCATCGCCAGCAGATTGGGCACGGCGCTCACGCCGCTGCCGCAGTGGTGCACCACGCTGGCCGGGTCGCGCCCGCCCAGCAGGGTTTCAAATTCTTCGCGCAACTGGGCTGCCGGCTTGAACCGGCCGTTGGGCCCGAGGTTCTGGTTGAAAGGGCGGTTCAGCGCACCGGGAATGTGGCCTGCTACCGGGTCCAGCGGCTCGATCTCGCCCCGAAAGCGTGGTGCGGCCCGGGCATCCAGAATCGTCTGGCCAGTCTGGCCTAGCTGCTGCAGCACGTCGGCGGTAGTGGCAAGTGTGCGCAGCGGGGCTTTCAGCACAAAGTTGGACTGGAAATGGGCTGGCTCCTCGCCGCTGGCCACCTCGCCGGCGCCATCGCCCCGACCGGGCACGTAGAGGGTCTGCCAGGCCTGCAGGCCGCCGTCGAGCACCGCCACGTTGGCGTGGCCGCACCACTGCAGCATCCACCACAGGCGGCCGCAGAAGTTGGCACCGTTGCGGTCGTAAACCACCGCCTGCATGTCGTTGCGAAAGCCCACGCTGGAGAGCCACACCGCAAACTTCTCGCGGTTGGGCAGCGGATGGCGGCCGCCCGATGCGGGCGTGTCGGCTTCGCTGGCCACCACCATGCCGTGGCCTCCGCGCACGCCGTGTTTGGCGCTCAGCGCGGTATCCAGGTTGGCATAGACCGCGCCGGGAATGTGCGCCTGCAGGTAGTGCTGGTAGCCGGCCTCGGGCTGGCCCAGGTCAAAGCTGCAGTCAAACACCATCAGGGCCTGGCCACACAGGCGCAGGGTGTGCAGTTGGTCGGCAGAAATCAGCGTGGTGTACATCAGGGCTCCTTGATCGGCGAAGGTCGGCTGCGCAGTACGGTGGCCGCCATGCCGCTGGCCACAATCAGGGCCATGCCGCACCAGCCGGCCAGCGGTATCTGGTCGCCAAACAGCACCAGACTATAAAACGATGCGAAAACAATGCCGGCATATTGCAGATTCGCCACCAGCAGGGTGGAGCCGCGGCTGTAGGCCCGGGTCATGCACAACTGGCCCAGCGATGCCAGCACGCCCATGGGCACGATCCACACCGCGCCCTGCCATGTGAAGGGCGACAGGCCGGTGAACAGCAGGGCAACGGCCCCGCCTGCGGTGGAGCCGACGCCAAAGTAAAAAACGGTGCGCGCCTCGGGCTCGCCGGCGCGCGCCAGGGCCGCCACCTGCAGGTAGGCCAGTGCGGTGGCAATGCCCGACAGCAGGCCTACGACGCCGGCAAAAAGCTGGTTCTGTTCCAGCGTGGGCCGCAGCACCAGCACCACACCCACAAAGCCGGCCAGCACGGTGAGCAGCAAGGCGCCGGGCACCCGCTCGCGGCCCAGCAGCAGGCCGCCGCCCACCAGAAAGGCGGCAATCCAGATGCTGCTCATGTAGTTCAGCGTCATGGCGGTGGCCAATGGCAACTGGCCAATCGCGTAGAACCAGCTGCCCAGCGCAAACACGCCGGCAATGTTGCGCCACAGGTGCATCTTTGGCACCGGGGTGGCCAGCGGTACCCGCGCGGCGCGGGCCACGACCAGCATGAACAGCATGCTGATGAGGCCGCGCCAGAACACCAGTTCGGCGCTGTTGAAATGCTGGGACGCAAACTTGACGCACACCGCCATGGTGGCGAACAGAAAGGCTGCCAGCAGCATCCAGAGTGCTTGCATGCCTGTTTTTAAGATGAAATTGGCCAGTAGCCAGCGTGGATATTGAAGAGTTTGCTACTGAAAAAGTAGCTCGCAACTGCCTGGATCAGCCGCGTGCCGGTGCCATCGCGGTGCGGTACCACTCGTGGAAGTGCTGCATGCCGTCTTCCATCGGGCTCTGGTA
>JAZKCX010000021.1:0-1609 GCA_040387875.1 Pseudomonadota bacterium
GCGGGGCTGGCCCATGTGCTGGAGAACGGGACCAATGAGGTGCATATCGACCCCAAGCTGGGCGTGCGTGCGCGCTTGCCGATTGACCGGATGCTGGCCTTCACCGCCGCGCAAAAAGCAGGCCAGCCGGTCGGCGCCCTCGTGCCGAACATCGGCGCTGCCTGAACTTTGGAAACCCTGGTTGATTTCGCGGCGCCAGACGGTGCCGCAGGCGCGCTGCGTGCGGCGTTCGGCCCACCGCGCGACGTGCTGGTCGCGCACAGCGTTGCCGAAGTCAGGCCGCTGCTTGATGCGGTAGAGCAACATGCGCAAGCCGGCCGCTGGTGCGTGGGCTATGTGCGTTACGAAGCCGCGCCGGCCTTCGACGCCGCGCTGCAGGTGCATGCGGCCGACGGGCCATTGGCCTGGTTTGGCGTGCACGACGCGCCGCTGCCGTGGCCTGAAGAACCCTTGCCGACTGCCACAGTCAGTGGCCTGCAGGAACCAGACCACGCGGCCTTCAACGCCGCGCTGGCGCAGATCCATGCCGCGATTGCCGCCGGCGAGGTCTACCAGGTCAACCACACGGCGCGGCTGCAAGGGCAGCTGGAATCCGGCAGCGCACAGGCGCTGTTCCACGCGCTGCAACGCGCCCAGCCGGGCGGCTACGCCGCTTGCATCGACAGCGGTGCAGAGCAGGTGCTGTCGGTCTCGCCCGAGCTGTTTTTCGATTGGACCGGTGGCCGTCTGCTGACCCGGCCGATGAAGGGCACAGCACCACGCGGCAGCACAGCCGCTGACGACGCGGCGCTCGCCCACGCCCTGCAGACCTCGCCCAAGGAACAGGCCGAGAACGTGATGGTGGTCGACATGCTGCGCAACGATGTGTCCCGCGTGGCGCTGCCGCACAGCGTGCGGGTGCCGCGCCTGTTCCATCTGGAGGCGCTGCCCAGCGTCTGGCAAATGACGTCGGACGTGATCGCCACCACCCGTCCCGGTACCACGCTGGCCGATGTGTTCGCGGCGCTGTTTCCCTGCGGCTCGGTCACCGGTGCGCCCAAGGTGCGGGCGATGCAGCTCATCCACGCACTGGAGGGTGGCCCGCGCGGCGTCTACTGCGGCGCGGTAGGGGTGGTGCGGCCGGGCGGCGACGCCACCTTCAACGTGGCCATCCGCACCGTCACCCTGCAGGGCGGCCAGGTGGCGTGTGGCATTGGCAGCGGCATCACCGCCGACGCCCAGCCCGACGCCGAATGGCGCGAGTGGCGCCACAAGCGGGCTTTTCTGGACCGGGCCCGGGCGCCGTTGGCGCTGCTGGAAACCCTGGCGCTGGTAGACGGTATCTGCCGCGATGCGCCACTGCATCTGGCGCGCATGGCCAGCGCTGCGGCGCATTTCGGCTATCCGTGGAAAGACGACGCAGCGCTGCAGGCCTTGCGCGAAGTGCAGCACAGCCATCCTTCAGGCCACTGGCGCGTACGCCTGCTGCTGCAGTCCGACGGCAGCGCGCAGGCCCAGGCCTATGCCTTGCCTGCCACGCTGGAGCCGGTGCGCTTGCAACTCGCTACGCAAGCCTTCGAGATGGCCGACAGCGAATTCACCCGCTTCAAGACCACCCGGCGCGCGCACT
>JAZKCX010000022.1:0-14506 GCA_040387875.1 Pseudomonadota bacterium
TCACGCTGCGGCGCGCGCCCAACTTGGTCTGGCCGAACTCCTGTTTGATGCTGGTGAGTTCTTCGCCAATGATGGTCGAGACACGCTCGGGCCGCGCCAGGATGTCGAGCAGGTCGTCAATCTCGGCCATCACCTCTTTGTATTCCGCAACGATCTTGTCCTGCTCCAGCCCGGTCAGGCGCTGCAGACGCATCTGCAGGATTTCCTGCGCCTGTGTCTCCGAGAGGCGGTACAGGCCGTCGTTGCCCATGCCGAACTCGCGCTCAAGTCCTTCAGGCCGGTAGTCGTCGGCATTGACCACACCGCCGTCTGCCCGGCTGCGGGTGAGCATTTCGCGCACCAGCTGGCTGTCCCAAGGGCGGTTCATCAGTTCGGCCTTGGCCACCGGGGGCGTGGGCGCGTTGCGGATGATGGCAATAAAGTCGTCAATGTTGGCCAGCGCAATCGCCAGGCCTTCCAGCACATGGCCGCGTTCGCGCGCCTTGCGCAGCGTGAACACGGTGCGCCGCGTGACCACTTCGCGGCGGTGCGTCAAGAACACCGACAGCAGGTCTTTCAGGTTGCACAGCTTGGGCTGGCCGTTGATCAGCGCCACCATGTTGATGCCAAAGCTGTCCTGCAGCTGGGTCTGCTTGTACAGGTTGTTTAGCACCACCTCTGGCACTTCGCCGCGCTTGAGCTCAATCACCAACCGCATGCCGGACTTGTCACTCTCGTCCTGGATGTGGCTGATGCCTTCTATCTTCTTCTCATGCACCAGCTCGGCCATGCGCTCCTGCAGCGTCTTCTTGTTGACCTGGTAGGGCAGCTCGTCGACGATGATGGCCTGGCGCTGGCCACGGTCAATGTCTTCAAAGTGGCACTTGGCGCGCATGATCACGCGGCCGCGTCCGGTGCGATAGCCGTCTTTTACGCCGTTGATGCCGTAGATGATGCCGGCGGTGGGAAAGTCCGGCGCCGGGATGATTTCCATCAGCTCGTCAATGCTGGCTTCGGGGTTGCGCAGCAGGTGCAGGCAGGCGTCGACCACCTCGTTGAGGTTGTGCGGCGGAATGTTGGTGGCCATGCCCACCGCGATACCGCCGGAGCCGTTCACCAGCAGGTTGGGAAAGCGCGCCGGCATCACCAGCGGCTCTTTTTCGCTGCCGTCGTAGTTGGGACCGAAATCGACCGTCTCTTTGTCCAGGTCAGCCAAAAGTTCGTGCGCGATCTTGGCGAGGCGGATTTCGGTGTAACGCATCGCGGCGGCGTTGTCGCCATCGACCGAGCCGAAGTTGCCCTGACCATCCACCAGCAAATGCCGCATGGAGAAATCCTGCGCCATCCGCACAATGGTGTCATAAACCGACTGATCACCATGCGGGTGGTACTTGCCGATCACATCGCCCACAATGCGGGCCGACTTCTTGTAAGCCCGGTTCCAGTCGTTGTTCAGCTCGTGCATGGCGAACAGCACACGCCGGTGCACCGGCTTCAAACCGTCCCGGGCGTCCGGCAGGGCACGACCCACAATCACGCTCATGGCGTAATCGAGGTAGGAACGCCGCATTTCCTCTTCGAGGCTGATGGGCAGGGTTTCCTTGGCGAACTGGGTCATGTAGGACAACGTCTATTAATCTTGCAGAACCCGCATTTTAGGTCCGCAGGGCTGTCGCAATCGCGCAACACCCGCCCCAGTTTCACCAAGATGTGGGCCGAACCGGTGCACGATGGGGGTCTGGACAGAGTGCCTATGGCACAATTAAGCTCAGCGGGCCAGGTGATGGTCATCTGGCCCGTATTAATTTTCGCAGCCCCGTCTGCGGCCTTTCCCCTTGAGGAGAACCATGAAGAAACTCAATAAAGTGGCGATTTTGTTTGCCGCAGTCGCCCTGGCAACTGCAGCTGGCGCTCAAACCAAGGTAACCGCTGCAAACGGTGGCCCTACCATTGACAACTGGCAAAACGCCACGGGCGAGCTGGTCTGGAAAAACGGCACCAACGAACTCTGCTGGCGTGATGCCAACTGGACGCCTGCTACCGCTGCCAAAGGTTGCGACGGCGCGCTGGTTCCTCCTGCACCCGCTCCTGCTCCAGCGCCCGCAGCAGCTCCCGCTCCTGCTCCAGCCGCTGCACCGGTTGTTGTGCCCGCACCGCCCGTCGCCACCAAGGTGACCTACGCTGCTGACGCATTCTTCGACTTCGACAAGTCGGTGCTCAAGCCAGAAGGCAAAGCCAAGCTGGATGACCTGGTCAGCAAGATCAAGGGCATCAACCTGGAAGTCATCATCGCTGTCGGCCACACCGACTCCGTTGGTACCGATGCCTACAACGACAAGCTGTCGATTCGTCGCTCCGAAGCCGTCAAGGCCTACTTGGTGTCCAAGGGCGTGGAAAAGAACCGCGTCTACACCGAAGGCAAGGGCGAGAAGCAGCCAGTGGCTGACAACAAGACCTCCGAAGGTCGCGCCAAGAACCGTCGCGTTGAGATCGAAGTGGTTGGCACCCGTGCCGCTGCCAAGTAATCTGGTCTAACCCGATTGAAAAACCCCGCTTCGGCGGGGTTTTTTTATGGGCGCCGGCTTTTGCAGCCGGCGGGAGAAGGAGCGTTTCTTCCTAAAGCACTTCGCTGGCGAAGTCGGCCAGGCGCGAACGCTCTCCGCGGGCCAATGTAATGTGGCCGCCGTGCGGCCAGCCCTTGAACTTGTCGACCGCATAGGTCAGACCCGACGAGCCCTCGGTCAAATACGGCGTGTCGATCTGCGCCAGGTTGCCCATGCAGATGATCTTGGTGCCCGGGCCCGCGCGGGTGATCAGCGTCTTCATCTGCTTGGGCGTCAGGTTCTGCGCCTCGTCGATGATGACGTATTTGTTCAAAAACGTGCGGCCGCGCATGAAGTTCATGCTCTTGATCTTGATACGGCTGCGGATCAGCTCATTGGTCGCCGCCCGGCCCCATTCGCCGGCCGAGGTATCGGTTTTGCCCAGCACTTCCAGGTTGTCGTCCAGCGCGCCCATCCAGGGGCCCATCTTTTCTTCTTCGGTGCCTGGCAGAAAACCGATGTCTTCGCCCACCGACACGGTGGCGCGGGTGACGATGATTTCGGTGTAACGGCGGTCGTCCAGCACCTGGGTCAGGCCGCTGGCCAGTGCCATCAGCGTCTTGCCGGTGCCGGCTGTGCCGGTCAGGGTGACAAAGTCGACTTCCGGGTCCATCAGCAGGTTCATCGCAAAGTTCTGCTCGCGGTTCCGGGTGGTCACGCCCCAGACTGCGTTTTTCAGGTGGTTGTAGTCCTTCAGGGTCTTGAACACCGCAGTTTTGCCACGGATTTCGGTCACCCGCGCATACAGTGAAGGTTCGCCGGGCGCCTCGAAATAGACAAACTGGTTGATCAGCAAGCTGGGCACGACCGGGCCGCTGACGCGGTAGAAGGTGTGGCTGCCCTGTTGCCAGCTTTCCACCGTTTTGCCGTGTTTGAGCCAGAAATCGGCCGGCAGCGCCAGCGCACCGGCGTAGAGCAGGTCGCCGTCTTCCAGCGTCTTGTCGTTCTGGTAGTCCTCGGCGGCCAGGCCCAGCGCGCGGGCCTTGACCCGCATGTTGATGTCTTTGGAGACCAAAACCACGTCACGCGGTGCATGTTGCTGGCGCAGCGCTTCCACCACGCCCAGAATCTGGTTGTCGGCTTTGCCCTGGGGCAGGCTGGTGGGCAGGGTGTAGTCCAGTACCTGGGTCTGGAAAAACAGGCGGCCCCCAGCGGCCTTGTGGCCGGTGCCATCGAGCTTCAGGCCGGTTGTCATGTCGGAGTCGGGCATGCCGGCCAGTGCGTCCAGCGTGCGGCTGGTCTGGCGGGCGTTGCGAGCGACTTCGGTCATGCCTTTTTTGTGGCCGTCCAGCTCTTCCAGCACGATCATCGGCAGGAAAACATCGTGTTCCTCAAAGCGGAATAGACACATCGGATCGTGCATCAGCACATTGGTGTCGAGCACAAAAAGCTTGGCCGGCCCGGCGGTGCGCGGTTTGCGGGCTACGGGTGTGGGCGCGGGGGCTGCCGATTTTTTGTAGGGTGCCAGCAGCTCAGTGTGTTCCGCTGGTGTGCGCACGGCTGGCGCACTCTGGCCCGGATGGGGTTCGCGCAGGCCCTCGGGCGCGAGTAGCGCTTCGGGCTTTTCCTGGTGCGAGGCGCCTCCAGAGGCTGATTTTTTTGCGGTACGGGGTTTGCTGCGGACCACAGCGTCGTAGGTATCGGGCGACAACAGCGCGGCGCGCTTGGCGGGTGCGGGGGGCAGGGGCATGGGGTCGGGCGGGGTGGGGAAAAGGTGGATGAATCAGCGCAGAAAGCAAAAAAGCCGCCCGGTTGCCAAGGCGGCTTCTGTTGAAAACACGGTCGTTGCGCTCAAAGGCATGAATCCATTATGCATGAGCGCTGTGTCGGGATCTTCCCGAGCAACACGCTCTGCAAACCCGCTCCGAAAAACCGTGCAATTGTGCGCGCGGCGGCGCCGGTCAGGCGGCTTTTTTCAGCGCCTTGACTGCCTTGAGCACTTCGTCCACGTGGCCCGGAACCTTGAGGCCGCGCCATTCCTGCTGCAGCGTGCCGTCGGGGCCGACCAGGAAGGTGGAGCGTTCGATGCCCTTGACCTTTTTGCCGTACATGATCTTGTTCTTGACCACGCCGAACATGTGGCACATTTTTTCTTCGGTGTCGGCAATCAGCTCGAAGGGAAGTTCGAGCTTCAGCTTGAAATCGTCGTGCGACTTCATGTTGTCGCGCGATACGCCAAAGACCGTAGCGCCAGCTTTTACAAAGTCTTTGTATTTGTCGCGGAACTGCATGGCCTCGGTGGTGCAGCCGGGGGTGTTGTCCTTCGGGTAGAAGTACAGCACCATGACCTTGCCGAGATGGGACTGGTTCGACACCTTGATCCCGCCCGTTGCATTGGCTTCGAATTCGGGAAGGGGTTTATTGACAACGATGGCCATAGGGTTCAGTCTCTCTTGGTGTACTCGTTGGTGGACAGAGCTGCGCGCTCTGCGCCGTAACCCTCGATTTTACCCCGAAACGGCAATCACTCTCAGTGGCCCGACTCCAGCAGAAGGGCTACCACCACGCTGCGCCCCTCGCCCGCCAGAATGTTGTAGGTGCGGCAGGCGGCCTGGGTGTCCATGGTCTCCAGGCCCACGCGTTTGGCCATCAGTGGCTGCAGCCAGCGGGGCTGCGGAAAACGGATGTGACTGCCGCTGCCAAAAATCACCAGTTCGGCGTCCAATTCGGCGAGCTGGGCGAAGTGCGCTTCGGTGAGCGCCGCAAAGCTGTCGCACTGCCAGTCAATGCGCTGGCCTTTGGAGCCCAGCACCACACTGTGGGTGATTTTTTCGCCGTTCACGCCGACCCAGCCGGCACCGTAGCCCTGGATCGCAGGCACGTCGAATTTGTCGGGTTGCAGCTTCATCGTATTCCCATAACTGTGGTCAAATTATAGGTTTTCGCCTCTGCACGCAGGCCCCAGGGAGGGACATTGAAGACTATTCTGAAATCGGCCAAGCTGGCCAACGTCTGCTACGACATCCGCGGCCCCATCATGGACCGTGCGCGGCAGATGGAGGACGACGGCCAGAAGATCATCAAGCTCAACATCGGCAATCTCGCCGTGTTTGGCTTTGACTCGCCTGAAGAAATCCAGCAGGACATGATCCGCAACCTGCCGAACTCGGCTGGCTATTCGGACAGCAAAGGCATCTTCGGCGCGCGCAAGGCGGTCATGCACTACACCCAGCAGCAGGGCATCAAGGGTGTGACGCTGGACGACATTTACCTGGGCAACGGCGCCAGTGAGCTGATCGTGATGGCCACCAACGGCCTGCTCGACCAGGGGGACGAGCTGCTGCTACCGGCGCCCGACTACCCGCTGTGGACGGCTGCGGCCAGCCTCTCGGGCGGCACGCCGGTGCACTACACCTGCAACGAAGCCAATGGCTGGATGCCCGACCTGGACGACATTCGTGCCAAGGTCACGCCGCGCACCAAGGGTATTGTGGTGATCAACCCGAACAACCCGACCGGCGTCTTGTATTCCGACGAGTTGCTCAAGGGCATTGTGCAGATTGCCCGCGAGAACGGCCTGGTGATTCTGGCCGACGAGGTCTATGACAAGGTGCTGTACGACGGCGTGAAGCACACCGCCATTGGCTCCCTGAGTGACGATGTGTTGACGCTCACTTTCAACTCGCTGTCCAAGAGCTACCGCTCCTGCGGCTACCGCGCCGGCTGGCTGGTGGTGTCGGGTGAGAAGAAGCATGCGCGCGACTACATCGAGGGCCTGAACATGCTCTCCAATATGCGGCTGTGCGCCAACGTGCCGGGGCAGTGGGCCATTCAAACCGCGCTGGGCGGCTACCAGAGCATCAACGATCTGGTGGGTGAGGGCGGTCGCCTGCGCCGCCAGCGCGACCTGGCCTATGAACTGATCACCGCCATTCCCGGTGTGAGCTGCGTGCGGCCGCAGGCGGCGCTGTACATGTTCCCCAAGCTTGATCCGAAGATGTATCCGATCAAGGACGACCAGCAGTTTTTTCTGGAGCTGCTGCAGGAAACGCGGGTCATGCTGGTGCAGGGAACGGGCTTCAACTGGCCCGCGCCTGACCACTTCCGCATCGTGTTCCTGCCGCACGAGGACGACCTGCGCGAGGCCATCGCCCGCATCGCACGTTTTCTTGCAAGCTATCGTAAACGTAGCGCCTGAGCGATATTCCACGCCGGCCAGAAGCATTTTTTATCTAAAAATACAATGAAACCCATCCAAGTAGGCCTGCTCGGCATCGGCACCGTCGGCAGCGGCACCTTCAACGTGCTGCAACGCAACCAGGAAGAAATCAAACGCCGCGCCGGCCGCGGTATCGCCATCACCATGGTGGCCGATCTCGACGTGGCGCGCGCGCAAAGCCTGGTCGACAGCAGCGTGCAGGTCACCAACGATGCACGCGCCGTGATCGCCAACCCCGACATCGATGTGGTGGTCGAACTCATCGGCGGCTACGGCGTTGCGAAAACGCTGGTGCTCGAAGCGATTGCCGCCGGCAAACACGTGGTGACGGCCAACAAGGCGCTGCTGGCCGTACACGGCACCGAGATTTTTGCGGCGGCTTCCGCCAAGGGCGTGATGGTGGCGTTCGAGGCGGCGGTGGCCGGCGGCATTCCCATCATCAAGGCACTGCGCGAAGGCCTCACGGCCAACAGCATCCAGTGGGTGGCCGGCATCATCAACGGCACCACCAATTTCATCCTGTCGGAGATGCGCGACAAGGGCCTGGACTTTGATGTGGTGCTGAAGGAAGCCCAGCGTCTGGGCTATGCCGAGGCCGACCCAACCTTCGACATCGAAGGCGTGGACGCTGCCCACAAGGCCACGCTGATGAGCGCGATTGCCTTTGGCATTCCGGTGCAGTTCGACAAGGCCTACGTGGAGGGTATCACCCAGCTCGGCGCGCAGGACATCCAGTACGCCGAACAGCTCGGCTACCGCATCAAGCTCCTGGGCATTGCCAAGCGGCGCCCGAATGGCATCGAGCTGCGGGTGCATCCCAGCCTGGTGCCGGCCAAGCGCCTGATTGCCAATGTCGAAGGCGCGATGAACGCGGTGATGGTGCATGGCGACGCCGTGGGCACCACGCTGTACTACGGCAAGGGGGCAGGCAGCGAGCCCACCGCCAGCGCAGTGATCGCCGACCTGGTGGACATTGCCCGGCTGCACAGCGCCAATGCGGCGCAGCGGGTGCCGCATCTGGCCTTCCATCCTGATGCGATGAGTGATTTGCCCGTATTGCCGATGAGCGATGTGGTGACCAGCTACTACCTGCGCCTGCGCGTGGCGGACCAGGCCGGCGTACTGGCGCGTGTGACCGGTATTCTGGCGGAAGCCGGCATCAGCATCGACGCGGTGCTGCAGCGCGAGGCCGACGAGGTGGGCGGCGGGGAATCAGGACTCGATGGGACGCGTAGCATCCCGCAGACCGACGTCATCATCCTGACCCACGACACCCGCGAAGGCACGATGAACGCAGCGATTGCCCAGATGCAGGGCCTGCCGACCGTGCTGGCGCCGATTACCCGCATCCGCAAAGAGGAACTGAGCTGAACACGCAACCCAGCGCCTATGCCTACGCTGGTTGCCACGCTCACCCTGGTGGCATTGCTGAAAATGGCCCATGTGTCGATGCCGCGCTGGCATCTGGCCTTCTGGTTTGCGGTCCTGGTGTCACTGGCCCTGAGTGGCGGGCTGACGCACCGGCATCTGGCCGCCAACGGCGTGGCAAGTTTCTTGGCGGCCTGGCTGTACTTTGCGCTGCTCGACCAGACCGACAATGTCGCCGACCGCGCGCTGCACTGGCTGGTGCTGGTGGCAGGTTTTGTGGTTTTGCTGGGGTCGCGGCTGTGGCTGGACCTGCGTTACTACGGCATTGGTCTGTAGCGCCTGAAACTGTGTATTGAAGAGACGAGAAAAGTGAAATACCTGAGCACCCGTGGCCACCCGGCCCGCCCGCGTTTCTGTGAAATCCTGCTCGAAGGCCTGGCGCCCGACGGCGGCCTGTACTTGCCCGAGCATTACCCGCAGGTCGATGCCGCCATGCTGGCGCGCTGGCGCGGCCTGGCCTATGCCGATCTGGCCTTCGAGATTCTGTCGCTGTACATCGACGACATTCCCGCCGCCGATTTGCGCGCCTTGTGTCACAAGACCTACACGGCCGATGTGTTTGGCACTTCCGCCATCGTGCCGCTGAAAAAGCTGGAAGATGGTCTGTACCTCGAAGCCCTGTCGAACGGCCCCACGCTGGCCTTCAAAGACATGGCCATGCAGCTGCTGGGCAACCTGTTCGAATACGAACTGGCGCGCCGGGGCGAAGAGCTCAACATCCTGGGCGCCACCAGTGGCGACACCGGCAGCGCCGCCGAGTACGCGATGCGCGGCAAAAAGGGCGTGCGGGTTTTCATGACCTCACCGCTGGGCCGCATGAGCCCCTTCCAGCAGGCGCAGATGTTCAGCCTGCTGGACGCCAACATCCACAACCTCGCAGTGGAAGGCGTGTTCGACGACTGCCAGGACATCGTCAAGGCCGTGTCCAACGATCTGGACTTCAAGCGCAAGTACAAAATTGGCACCGTCAACAGCATCAACTGGGCGCGGCTGCTTGCCCAGGTGGTTTACTACTTCGCTGGTTACTTTCAAGCCACGACCTCCGAAGGCGAACAGGTCAGCTTCACGGTGCCGTCCGGCAACTTCGGCAATGTCTGCGCCGGCCATGTCGCGCGCATGATGGGCCTGCCGATCCAGACGCTGGTGGTCGCCACCAACGAGAACGACGTGCTCGACGAATTTTTCCGCACCGGCGTTTACCGTGTGCGCGGCAGTGCCGACACGCACGAGACTTCCAGCCCGTCGATGGACATTTCCAAGGCCAGCAATTTCGAGCGTTTTGTTTTCGACTTGCTGGGCCGCGATGCCGCCCGTACCCGCGGGCTGTTCTCGGACAGCCTGTCGCGCGAAGGGAAATTCGCGCTGAGCGACGACCCCGCCTTTGCCCAGGCCGCCACCACCTACGGCTTTGCCAGCGGCAAAAGCACCCATGCCGACCGGCTCGCCACCATACGCGCCACCTGGGAGCAGTACGGCGTGATGGTCGACACCCACACTGCCGACGGCCTGAAGGTTGCGCGCGAACATCGCGCGCCGGGCGTGCCCATGCTGGTGCTGGAAACCGCGCTGCCCATCAAGTTTGCCGCCACGATTGTGGAGGCGCTGGGCCGCGAGCCCGAGCGCCCGGCCAAGTTCAACGGCATAGAGGCCCTGCCGCGCCGCGTGCACACGCTGCCGGCCGATGTGGCCCAGGTCAAGGCCTACATTGCGGCGCACTGCGATTAGTGCTTTCCAGGCTTCAATTTTATGCAAAATACCGTGCTAGCCGGCGTATTTATTCAATAATTTGCTATTGAAATAATAGCTTTTGAAGGTTGATGTTATGAAGGTTGTGGGTTTTGCCGGCTACTCCGGTTCCGGAAAAACCACGCTGGTGGAGGCGCTGATTGCCCAGCTCAAACTGCGCGGGCTGCGGGTCTCGGTGGTCAAGCATGCGCACCACGATTTTGACATCGACCATGCCGGCAAGGACACCATGCGCCACCGCGAGGCCGGCGCCTTCGAGGTGGTGGTTGCGTCGGACAAACGGCTGGCGCTGGTGCGCGAATTCGAGGTGCCGGCCCAGCTCTCGGTGCACCACCTGATTGCCGAGCTGTACGACGGCGTGGACTGGGTGCTGGTGGAGGGTTTCAAGGCCAGCGATTTGCTGAAAATCGAGATCTGGCGCGCGGCATCCAACAAACCGGCGCGCTACCCGGACGACGATTTCATCGTGGCCATTGCCACCGATTCGCCAGAGCAGTTGCCCGAGCCCACCCTGCGTCCGGTGCTCGACCTGAATAACCCCGATGCGCTGGCTGCCTGGCTGGTGGAAAATCAAGACCGCTTTGAATACCGCCAAGAGTTGTACGTATGACTGCCTCCCCTCCCGCGCCCGCCCGCGCACCGCTCAAGCCGCTGGACGAAGCGCTGGCTGAACTGCTGGCTTTCGCCGCACCGCTGGCCCGCCGCGATGTGGTTTCCACCTTTGAAGCCGATGGCCGTGTGCTGGCGCAAGAGGTTTCATCCGCCCTGCAGGTGCCACCCCAGGACAACAGCTCCATGGACGGTTACGCGCTGCGCTGCGCCGATGCCGGCAACGAATTGCCGGTATCGCAGCGCATTCCCGCCGGCAGTTTTGGCAGCCCGCTGAAAGCGGGCACCGCCGCCCGCATTTTTACCGGCGCGCCAGTGCCCGAGGGCGCCGACGCCATTGTGATGCAGGAAGATTGCGAGACGGTGGAAGTGGACGGCCATGCACACATTCGCGTGAAGGCCCAACCCCAGCCCGGCCAGTGGATTCGCCGCGCTGGCGAAGACGTCATGCAGGGCGCGGTGGTATTGCCGCAGGGCAGCCGGCTGGACCCCGCGGCACTGGGGTTGGCCGCCAGCATTGGCCTGGCGCAGCTCAGCGTGGTGGGCAAGCCGCGTGTTGCGCTGTTTTCCACCGGCGACGAATTGGTGATGCCCGGCGACGTACCGCCCGAACACATGCCGCCCGGCGCCATCTACAACTCCAACCGCTTTTTCCTGCGCGCGCTGCTGCTGCGTCTGGGCTGCGAAGTGACCGACCTTGGCATCGTGCCCGACAAGCTGGATGCCACCGTGGCCGCGCTGAAAGACGCCAGCCAGCACCACGATTTGATTCTCACCAGCGGCGGTGTGTCGGTGGGCGAAGAAGACCACATCAAGCCTGCCGTGCAGTCGCTGGGCCAGCTCAGCCTGTGGCAGATTGCGATGAAGCCGGGCAAGCCGTTTGCCTATGGCCGCGTGGGTGCATCGCACTTCATCGGCCTGCCGGGCAACCCGGTGTCCAGCTTCGTGACCTTCATGCTGCTGGTGCGGCCGTTTCTGCTCAAGCTGCAGGGTGCGGCCACGCTGGCGCCGCCAGCGCAGGCACTCACCGCCCAATTCAGCTGGGGCCGGCCCGACAAGCGGCGCGAATTTCTGCGGGTGCGGCGCACGGCCAATGGCGGCGTGGAACTGTTCCCCAACCAGAGTTCGGGCGTGCTGACCTCGGCCGTCTGGGGTGACGGCGTGGTGGACAACCCGCCCGGCCGGGCCATTGCACCGGGCGACAGCGTGCAGTTCATTTCTTTTGCCGAGTTGATGTCATGAAAGTTACGCTGCGCTATTTCGCCTCCATCCGCGAGGCCGTGGGCCACGGAAGTGAACAGGTCGATACCGCTGCCACCAGCCTGTTGGCGCTGCGCGACGAACTCATTGCGCGCGGCGGCAACTATGCCGAAAGCCTGGCCCGAGGCAAGGCGGTGCGGGTGGCGCTGAACCAGGTCATGAGCGACGAAGCGGCGCCGCTGGCCGAGGGCAGCGAAGTGGCGTTTTTTCCACCGGTTACCGGGGGCTGAGCATGGCAGAGCGCGTCACCATCCAGACCGAAGACTTCGACCTCAGCCACGAGATCGCCGCGCTGCGCGCGGGCGACAAACGGGTGGGCGCGGTTTGCAGCTTTATTGGCACGGTGCGGGACCGCAACGACGGCAGCACCGTAAAAACCATGGAGCTGGAGCACTACCCGGGCATGACCGAGCGCTCCATCGAGGCCATGATCGACGCAGCGCACCAGCGCTTCGACATTTTCGGTGCCCGCGTTATTCACCGTGTGGGCCTGCTGCAGCCGCTGGACCAGGTGGTGATGGTGGCCGTGACCTCGGCACACCGGGGCGAGAGCTACAAGGCCTGCGAATTCCTGATGGACTACCTGAAAACCCAGGCGCCGTTCTGGAAAAAGGAAGACACCCCCGAAGGCGCGCGCTGGGTGGATGCGCGGGTCAGCGACGACGCCGCGCTCAAGCGCTGGGGCATAGACGCGCCCAACGTCTGAGGCGCGTTGCGGCGCCGGTTCCCGGCACACTCAGTTCATGTATTTCGGCCGCTGGCTTTCGCCGGATGTGCCGTCGCTGGCCACCCCGGTCAGCCCGCTGGCAGACGCCACAATCGGCCATTCCGAGACCTTGATCGCGGCGTTGAGCAAATGCATCATGCCGTGCATCAACTGCGGCCGCAGCGCCATCTTGAAGCCACGCGGGTTCGGCGTATCGGCCAGCTTTTCGTCAAACGCCAGCTCCAGCCGGCCTTCGCCCAATTGGGTAATTCGCACTTCAGTCACCAGCAGCGGCTCGGCGCCCAGCGGCAGCTTGGCCACTTCGGCCTTGAACGGCGTCTTGAAATCGGCTTTCTGCAGCGACTCTTCCTTCTTGAACTCGGTCAGCATCTGTTTGGAGTTCTCGCTGTTGTCGGCCAGCGGGGTGCTGGCGGCCACCAGGTTCACCGTCGCCTGGCCCAGGTGCGGAAACATGCCGCGCAGCAGGCGCTGGGTGAACCACAGGCGCATTTCCTCGCCGGCGGTGGTATTGATGCGAACCAGTATGCGGTCCTGCTCGCGCACATAGCTGATCGACAGTTGGTGGATATCCATGCGGCCAATTCTAGGCGCCGTGAGGGCCTCTTGCAGCGCGGGTGTAATGCACGATGGCGTCTTGAACTTTCACGTCCGGGCCTCAGTTAACAGGCCATCGGAGAAAAACATGCGCCTTGAAAAACTCACCACCAAATTCCAGGAAGCCCTGAGCGAAGCCCAGACGCTGGCGCTCGGCAACGACCATGCCTTTATCGAACCCGCCCACCTGCTGGTGGCCATGCTGCGCCAAGACGACGGCCCCAAGGCCCTGCTGGAGCGTGCCGGCGTCAATGTGCCCGGACTGCTGCTGGGGGCCGAGGCGGCCGTCAAGCGCCTGCCGCAGGTGCAGGGCCACGAACAGGTCACCATCAGCCGCGAAACGGTGGGCCTGCTGCAGGGCGCCGAGAAAGAAGCCATCAAGCGCGGCGACCAGTTTGTTGCCAGCGAGCTTTTTCTGCTGGCGCTGGCAGACCACAAGGGCGACGCCGGCAAGCTGGTGAAAGAGCAGGGCCTGACCCGCAAGTCGCTCGAATCCGCCATCGAGGCGGTACGCGGCGGCCAGAACGTCGACAACGCCAACCCCGAAGGCCAGCGCGAGGCGCTGAAGAAATACTGCATGGACCTGACCGAGCGCGCCCGCAGGGGTAAGCTCGACCCGGTGATTGGCCGCGACGACGAGATCCGCCGCGCCATCCAGGTGCTGCAGCGCCGCACCAAGAACAATCCGGTGCTGATCGGTGAACCCGGCGTCGGCAAGACCGCGATTGTGGAAGGCCTGGCCCAGCGCATCGTGGCCGGCGAAGTGCCGGAGTCGCTCAAGGGCAAGCGCGTGCTGAGCCTGGACATGGCCGCGCTGCTGGCCGGCGCCAAGTTCCGCGGCGAGTTCGAGGAGCGCCTGAAAACCGTGCTGAGCGAGCTGGCCAAGGACGAAGGCCAGACCATTGTGTTCATCGACGAGCTGCACACCATGGTGGGCGCCGGCAAGGCCGAGGGCGCAATGGACGCCGGCAACATGCTCAAACCCGCACTCGCCCGCGGCGAGCTGCACTGCGTGGGCGCCACCACGCTGGACGAGTACCGCAAGTACATCGAAAAAGACGCTGCGCTGGAGCGGCGCTTCCAGAAAATCATCGTCGGCGAGCCCACGGTGGAGGCCACCATTGCCATCCTGCGCGGCCTGCAGGAAAAATACGAAGTGCACCACGGCGTGCAGATCACCGACCCGGCCATCGTGGCAGCGGCCGAGCTGAGCCACCGCTACATCACCGACCGCTTTCTGCCCGACAAGGCGATTGATTTGATCGACGAGGCAGCGTCCAAAATCAAGATCGAGATGGACTCCAAGCCCGAGGTGATGGACAAGCTGGACCGCCGGCTCATCCAGTTGCAGATCGAGCGCGAAGCGGTGCGCCGCGAGAAAGACGAATCGTCGCAGAAACG
>JAZKCX010000023.1:0-3299 GCA_040387875.1 Pseudomonadota bacterium
GCTTTTGATGCCGACCCCGCCATCGGCTGCATGATCCTGACCGGCAGCGAAAAAGCCTTTGCCGCCGGCGCCGACATTCCGTCGATGGCCAAGGCCACCTTTGCCGATACCTACGGCGGCGACTTTGTCACCCGCAACTGGGAAGCCATCCGCACCATCCGCAAGCCGGTGATCGCTGCTGTGAGCGGCTTTGCCCTGGGTGGCGGCTGCGAGCTGACGATGATGTGTGACTTCATCATCGCCGCCGACAACGCCAAATTCGGCCAGCCCGAAATCAAGCTCGGCGTGATTCCCGGCGCCGGCGGCACCCAGCGCCTGCCGCGCGCAGTGGGAAAAAGCAAGGCCATGGACCTGTGCCTGACCGGCCGCATGATGGACGCGACCGAGGCCGAGCGCTCCGGCCTGGTGAGCCGCGTGGTGCCGCTCGACAAATTGATGGACGAGGCACTCGCCGCCGCGATTCTGATTGCCGACCAGCCGCGCCTGGCAACCTATGCCATCAAGGAAACCGTGAACCGCGCCTTCGAGAGCGGCCTGTCTGACGGCGTGATGTTCGAGCGCCGGCTGTTCCACGCGATGTTTGCCACCGCCGACCAGAAGGAAGGCATGGACGCCTTCATGAACAAGCGCAAACCCGAGTTCAAGAACCAGTAAGCCGGGTGATTTCAGCCTGCAGCGCGTCGCGCAAGGCCGGGTCGGGCCGGGCGGCCGTGGTGCGCTGCACCCCGTTCTGCAGCGCGCTCCACAACAACACATCGCCGGCCAGCTCCAGCTGGCCCAGTACCTGGCCGTTATGCAGCAGCACGATGGTCGCATCGGGCGCGGCAATGCTGCCCGACACCGGCGCGCCTGCGGCCACGCGGTGCAACAAATCGGCCAGCGCACCGGCATCGCCGCGCAGCACGCTGCGTTGCCGGTTGCCCTGCACGATGCGCGCCTCAGTCCATGTGGAGGGCAGCAGCGGCGCAAAGGCCCTTTCCCGTTGCTCGGCCTTGTCGGCCAGGGCACCCTGCGCTTTGGCAGTTGCGGCGCTGCGGCCTGCAGGTGCTGCGGCCACTGCAGCGGGTACGGGTGGCGGGGCAGCGGATGCCGCTTCGCGTTCGGCGGCGGCGCCCAAGCCCGCCCGCGCAGAATCGGCCGCTTCGCTGCGGGCCATGGCAGCAGGCGCGGGGGGCGCCACTGGCACATCGGCGGGCGGTGCAGCGCGCTCAGCAAGCGCTTCGCTGCGAGGCGGTGCCAAGGCTGGTGGGGCCTGCTGCGGCGCAGGCGCTATCCGTTTTTGCTCCAGCGGCGCTGCGGCCGGTACGGATACCGTGGGCGCCACCGGCGCCGGTGCAGAAAGCTGTGGCGGTGGCGGTGTAACCTCGGCCTTTTTTGCGGGCAGCGCGGCGGGTGCCGTTGCCTTCGGTACCGCATCGGGCACTTCTTCGCCCTGCCACAGCAAGGTCACCATGCTGGCCAGCAGCAGGCTGGCAAACGCCGCGTTCCACGGCATGCCGGGTTGGACCGAGGGCGTCCACAACCGCGTCCACCAGGCCGCAGTGGGGGCAACCACCGGAGGCCGGACCGCCTGATGCGCCGCGCGGTGAATCGCATCGCGCACGGCAGCCGATGGCTGCAGCGCTGCATCCGGCGCATGGTCCAGCGCGCGCTGCAGGCGGGCGTCGCGCAGCGCGGTCATGCGGGTTTCTCCAACACCACCAGGTAGCGTTGCATGCAGCCACGCAGTTTCTGCAGCGCATAACGCAGCCGGCTCTTGGCGGTTTCAAAGTTCAGGCCCAGGCGCTGCGCCAGGTCTTCCACGGTGGCACCGTCTTCGTGGTGCAGCAGAAACGCGGCGCGCTGCTGCGCCGGCAATTCGTCCAGGCAATGCAGTAACTGCTGACCGGCGGCGCGCCAGAAGGCCAGGTCTTCGGCCGAAGGATGGGCCATGTCGAGCGCGCCCTGCAGCCAGTCGAGCGGGTCGCTGTCATCCCCGCTTTGCAAGCCGTCGATACCAATTTCGCGGCCACTCACCCGCAGCCGGTCCATCGCCGCGTTGTGGGCGATGGTGAAGGCCCAGGTACGCCAGCTTGCGCCCTGCGGCGCATAACCGGCGCGCGCCGCGACGATGCGCAGCCAGGTGTCCTGAAACACCTCGTCGGCCTGCGCCGCCAGCGCGCCGCCCAACAGCCGCCGCACAAAGCGCAGCAGCGCGCCCTCGTGCCGCGCATAGAGCACGTCAAAAGCCCGGACGTCGCCGCCGGCGTAGGCCAGCATCAGGTCGTCGTCGGGCATGGCGGCAAGGGACATGGGCAGATTTTCACACCACCGTTTACGCGCGAGGCTGTGTATCGGGGTTAAACCCCAGCAGATTTTTTTACCCCGCTTGGCCGGCGCCGCCGTAACAGGCAGCACTAACCACCGGAGAACATGATGAAAAACCGTCCCCAGCGCAGCCTCTGCGCCGTACTCAGCCTGCAACTGCTGCTGTCGGCCTGCAGCGCCGCCGCCCATGCTCCGCCGGATGGCGGCCAGACGCCGCCCTACTGGGCGCAGCCCCAACCCACGATCTGGCCAGGGCCGCAACCCTCGGTGCGCATGCAGCCGAATTTTCAGGCGCCGTCGGCGCAGCACTGCGCACGGCCCATCCAGACCCGCGAGGTGCCGGGCCGCGTGGCCGGGCAGGAAGACTTCAAACGCCACCGGCACGAACGCCATGGCAGCGTGGCGCCATCGGAGAGCAGGGCCACCGGCGGGGCGCTGGCTGCCGCACCGGCTGCGGTGGACAGCGCCGCGCCCCCTCCGCCCACAGGCCGGGCAGCCGCCAAGGCGGTCGAGGCCGAAGCCAGCTTTGCCGATAAGTCCAAGCGCAGCATGCCGTGGCCCAGCGTGGTGGCGCCGTCGCCGGCACCTGTCGGCGAAAGCCTGCAGCCGCAGCGTCAGCCCAGCCCGGTGGTGACTGCAGGCATGGTGGACGACAACGCGAACTTCTCGGAGTACCTGGCGTTTCGCGAGCGTACCCGGGTCACGCACCGGCCACGCGACATCAGCGAGCGCTATCTGCTGGAAGTGCGCGACGCCCGCGGCTACGGCGTGGCCGATGCCGAGGTGGCGGTGCAGTCGGCCCGCGGTTATGCGATGTGGGCGCGCACTGACGCAGCTGGCAAGACCTGGCTGCATCCCAACGCCTTTGATCCGGCGCGCGCGTCGGTCTACGAAGTGGCGGTGCGCAAGGACGGCCGCCAGGCCAGCACGGTGTTCAAGCGCGGCCAGAAAAGCGCGGTGGAGGTGGTGCTGGACAGCCGCGCTGCACCGGC
>JAZKCX010000024.1:0-7905 GCA_040387875.1 Pseudomonadota bacterium
GGCGCGGCCACCCAGACGTTGTCAATAAAGTTCATCGCAATCACCAGAACGCCCATCGCAATGCCCATGGGCATCACGCTGGTGGCCTGGTCGAGCCGCATCTTCATCGACGCCACCACTGCGCCCACGGCTGTGCCAATGGCGACCACCCCCACCAAGCTGGACGCTTGGGTAGTGCTGTAACCCAAAGCGGCCGCGCTCCAGGCCAGGATGATGTAGCGCAGGTTGCCGCTCACGCCCCAGAACAGCGTGGTGGTGGCCAGCGAGATCTGGCCCAGCTTGTCGCGCCACAGGCGGTTGTTGCACTGCCAGAAGTCCGACAGCAGATCGAACTTGTTGGCCGGCATGGCGCGCATTTCCACGCCGGTGCCGGGTATGCGGGTGTTGAACCAGGCGGCCAGTGCGTAGATAAAAATCAGCACGCCAATGGCGGCCTCGGGGGCAGTGTCGATGCCGGTATCGATCAGCGGCAAATCCAACGCCAGCAAGGGGCCGGAAATGCGCGCGCCCACCAGCTGCCCGCCCAGCAACACGCCCAGAATGATGGAGCCAATCGTCAGGCCCTCAATCCAGCCGTTGGCCTTGACCAGTTGCGACGATGGCAGCAGCTCGGTAAGGATGCCGTATTTGGCCGGCGAGTAGGCCGCCGCGCCCAGACCCACGATGGCGTAGGCCAGCAGCGGATGGGTGCCAAACAGCATCATCAGGCAGCCCACCACCTTGATCGCATTGCTGTAGAACATCACCTTGCCCTTGGGCCGGGCGTCGGCATAGGCGCCCACAAACGGCGCGAGCACCACATAAAACAATGCAAACATCGGCACCAGCGCGGCACGCTGCCATTCGGCGCCGCCGCCCGTGCGAATCAGTTCCACGGCAGCCACAAAAAGCGCGTTGTCGGCCAGTGACGAAAAGAACTGGGCCGCCATGATGGTGTAAAAACCGCGCTTCATTGGGTGTGCTGGCTGGCATCAGCGCGGCTGATGCAGATATCGTTATTAAAAATCAGTCTCCATGTGACAGCGGGTTATATCATGGCGCCCGTGCCAGAATCCCCTCGATTACCACGGTAACGCCGCACTCCGCCCCCTGCACCATGCCCCGCCCGATCCACGCCACCATTCATACCGCCGCGCTGCGCCACAACCTGGCGCGGGTGCGCCAGGCCGCGCCCGACGCCAAGGTCTGGGCGGTGGTCAAGGCCAATGCCTACGGCCACGGCATTGGCCGGGTGTTCGATGGCCTGCGCGGTGCCGACGGTTTTGCGCTGCTCGATCTGGCCGAGGCCGAGACGCTGCGCGGGCTGGGCTGGCGCGGCCCCATTCTGCTGCTGGAGGGTATTTTTGAGGCCCGCGACCTGGAGCTGTGTTCGCGCCTGGGCCTGTGGCACACAGTGCATTGCAGCGAGCAGATTGACATGCTGGCCGCGCACAAAACCCAAACGCCGCACCGCGTGTTCCTGAAAATGAATTCCGGCATGAACCGGCTGGGTTTTGCGCCGGAGCGTTTTCGCGCCGCCTGGACACGCCTGAACGTGCTGCCGCAGGTCGATGAGATTTCGCTGGTGACGCATTTCAGCGATGCCGACAGCCCCAAGGGCATTGCCGCGCAACTTGCGCTGTTTAACCAGGCCACCCACGATCTGCCTGGCGAGCGCAGCCTGGCCAACAGCGCCGCCCTGCTGCGCCACGGCGCGGTCAGCAGCGCCGACTGGGTGCGCCCCGGCATTGTGTTGTACGGCAGCGCCACCGACTATCCCGAGCATTCGGCAGCGCACTGGGGCCTGCAACCGGCAATGACGTTAGCTAGCAAAATAGTAGCAATACAACAAATATCCGCGCCGGCCAGCGTGGGATACGGCTCTAATTTTGTGGCCACAGAGCCGACCCGTGTGGGCGTGGTGGCCTGCGGCTATGCCGACGGCTACCCGCGCCACTGCCCCACCGGCACGCCGGTGCTGGTGGACGGTGTGCGCACCCGCACGCTGGGGCGTGTGAGCATGGACCTGATCACCGTCGATCTCACGCCCCTGCCGCAGGCCGGCCTGGGCAGTGCAGTCACGCTGTGGGGCACGGCAGCCAACGGCGCAGTGTTGTCCATCGACGAGGTAGCGCACGCCGGCGGTACGGTGGGCTACGAGCTGATGTGTGCACTCGCGCCGCGCGTGGGCGTCTCTGCCGACTGAACCAGGGCGGCTATAGGTGCGGCGCCGCACAGTCGCGCGGCGCTTGAGGGAACAAGATGGGCCCACGGTGCCCGCAGGCGTCTGCCAGTACCTTTGCTGCGGCGGTTTTTCCGTCTCGCGCGCCCTGTGGTCCCGCAGGAGAAACTCGCATGAACCATGAAATGCCCGGCCCGAACGGCGCCGTGCTGGCCCCCGTCCACCACCCGCCACGCGGATTTTCAGACCGCTTTGCGCTCGGCTTCACCAAGCTGCTGCGCCTGTGTGCCGACACCTTTTTTGCCAAGCGCTACGGCCACCGCGCCATCGTGCTGGAAACCGTGGCTGCCGTGCCCGGCATGGTGGGTGGGACCATTCAGCACCTCAAGAGCCTGCGCAACATGCAGGACGATGGCGGCTGGATTCGCACCCTGATGGAAGAAGCCGAAAACGAGCGTATGCACCTGATGACCTTTGTGCAGATTGCCCAGCCCACCCGGTTCGAACGCATCGTGATTCTGCTGGTGCAGTGGGTTTTCTATGTTGGCTTTTTTCTGCTTTACCTCGTGTCCTCGCGCACCGCGCACCGGGTGGTGGGCTACTTCGAGGAAGAGGCGGTGCTGAGCTACACGCTGTACCTGCAAGAAATCGACGAGGGCCGTGTGCCCAATCTGCCAGCACCGGCGATTGCCAGGCACTACTGGAAGCTGCCGGACGATGCCACGCTGCGCGATGTGGTGCTGGTGGTGCGCGCCGACGAGGCGCACCACCGCGACATCAACCACGGCTTTGCCAGCAAGCTTGCCGGCGAGGCGCCTGACCGGGCAGAGGCTGCTCCCTATCCGCAACATGCCGACGAGATACGCCAGAACGCCTGAACAGCGCTGCACCCGTGCTATATTGAATTGGAGGAAAAACATGAACATCGTTTTTGCTGCCGATGGCAGCGCTTACACCAAAAAGGCGCTGGCTTTTCTCGCCAGCCACGAAAACCTGGCGGGCCCACAGGACGTGCTGTACGTGGTCAATGTCCAGCCGCCTTTGCCGGCGCGCGTCAAGCGCATGCTGGGCAGCGAAGAGGCTGCGGCCTACCATGGTGAAGAGGCCGACAAGGTGCTCAAGCCCATCCGCAAGTTTCTCGACCGGCATGCCGTGCCCTACCAGTGCGACTGGGTGGTGGGGAATCCTGCAACCGAGATCGTGCGGGCTGCGCAAAAGAAAAAGGCGCACATGGTCGTTATGGGCACCCACGGCTACGGCCTGCTGGGGCGAACCGTGATGGGCAGCGTTGCCCAAAAGGTGACGGCCGATTGCGACCTGCCGGTGCTGCTGGTGAAGTAAGCACTGGCGGGTGCCGGCAGGCAGGGCCGGCGCTGACACACAGGCGACGGGTTTTGGGTTTACGCTGCGGGAAACTGCCGCCAACCCCGCCGGAGACACCCCATGAATTTTCTCGCCCTCCTGCCCACCCTGCTGATTGTTGCTTTGGCGCTGGTGATGTTTGGCCTGGGCCTGTCGCTGGCGGTGGACGATTTCAAACGCCTGCTGCAGCACCGCAAGGCGGTGCTGGTGGCGCTGGTGCTGCAGGTCTTGTTGCTGCCGCTGGGCTGCTATCTGCTGGTGGTGGCGCTCCAGCTGCCACCGGTGTTTGCCATTGGCATGATGCTGCTGGCTGCCTCGCCGGGCGGTGTGACGGCCAATTTGTTCAGCCATTTGTTCGGCGGCAATGTGGCGCTGAATATTTCGCTGACTGCCATCAACACCGTGTTGTCCATCGTCACGCTGCCGCTGATTGCCAATCTGGCGATTGGCGCGTTTGCCAACACCGGGCAGGTGGTGCCGCTGCAATTTGGCAAGGTGCTGGAGGTGATTGCGGTGGTGCTGATTCCGGTGCTGATGGGCATGGCGGTGCGCAGCAAATCCTACACATTCAGCCAGCGCATGGAGGGGCCCATGAAGCTGTTCAGCGCTGTAGTGCTGGCGGTTATCACGGTGGTGGCGATAACCAAGGAGTGGAACGCGTTGGTCGGCTCGTTTGCCAGTATTGGTGCGGCCGTGATTGCCTTCAACCTTTTAAGCCTGCTGTCGGGCTACTACCTGTCGCGTGCCGCCGGCCTGGCCAAACCGCTGGCCACGGCCATCAGTTTTGAGATCGGCATCCACAACTCCACGCTGGCAATCTTTATTGCGCTGTCGGTGCTGCAGAATTTCGAGCTGGCGCTGCCGGCTGCGGTGTATTCGGTTTGTATGTACGTCACTGCCACGCTGTTCGGGCTGCTGGTGCTCAAACGGCAGCCGGCACAGTAAAGCCGCCTATTCGGCAGCCTCGTCGGCCAGCACCTTGGCCACGGCCGGCCGCGCCGCCATGCGCACCCGGTGGTCGAGGATGGCCGGAAACTGCGCCGGGTCCACCCCATCGCTTTCCATCCAGCGCGCCACTGCAAACAGATAGGCGTCGCAGACGGTGTAGTGGTTGCCCATCACCCACGGGCCCTGGAACAGCGTGGACTCCACCAGCCGGAAACTCTCGGCCACCGTCTCCGGTGCCTTGAGCTTCATGGCCTGAATCGCGGCGGGGTCGTCGGCCCAGCGGTGGCCGCGTGTGCGGTGGGCATGGGCCACATGCAGGGTGGCGCACAGGTAGTTGTTGAAAGCCTGCGCCTGGGCCAAGGCAAACGGGTCGTCCAGCGGGGCCAGGTGGGCCTGCGGAAAACTCTGCGCGATGAACACCAGAATGGCCGGCGTTTCGGTCAGCATGCCGAACGGGGTTTTAAGCGCCGGCACCCGGCCCTTGGGGTTGATGGCCAGGTAGTCGGGTTTGCGCTGTTCGTTGTTGCGAAAGTCCACCCGCACCGTGTCGTAGGGCGCGCCGGCTTCTTCCAGCGCAATGTGAGAGGCCAGCGCACAGGTGCCGGCGGCGTAATACAACGTGAACATGGAGGGGATTTCTTTTCGCAGAGGGGAAGCTTTACTTTAACGGGGCTGCACTGCTTACGTTGACGGCGGGGCATTGGATTGCCCCTGAGGCGGCCCGGCTACATTTGTTGCATGGCCAAGGAAAAAACCGTTTACAGCTGCACCGAATGCGGCGGCAGCAGCCCCAAGTGGCTGGGCAAATGCCCGCAGTGCAACGCCTGGAACACGCTGGTGGAGACCGTCGCTGAAAGCGCCGCGCCCACAAAAAACCGCTTTGCCTCGCTGGCCAAGGCCTCGGCGGTGGCTACGCTGGGCGAGATTGAGGCCACCGACATGGCGCGCATGCCCACCGGGCTGGACGAGCTCGACCGCGTGCTGGGCGGCGGCATGGTCGATGGCGGCGTGGTGCTGATCGGCGGCGACCCCGGCATCGGCAAATCGACGCTGCTGTTGCAGGCGCTCGATGCCTTGCAGCGTGCCGGCTCCAAGACGCTCTACGTGACAGGCGAAGAGAGTGGCGCACAGGTCGCGCTGCGGGCGCGGCGGCTGGGCCTGGACGCCAGCCAGGTGCAGGTGCTGGCCGAAATCCAGCTCGAAAAAATCCTGGCGACGATTGATGCCACCCAGCCCGGCGTGGCGGTCATCGACTCGATCCAGACCATGTATTCCGAGCAGCTCACCTCGGCCCCTGGCTCGGTGGCGCAGGTGCGCGAATGTGCGGCCCACCTCACGCGCATGGCCAAGGCCAGCGGCGTGTGTGTGGTGCTGGTCGGCCACGTCACCAAAGAGGGTGCGCTGGCAGGCCCGCGGGTGCTGGAGCACATGGTCGATACCGTGCTGTATTTCGAAGGCGACACCCACAGCAGTTTCCGGCTGGTGCGCGCCATCAAAAACCGCTTTGGCGCGGTCAACGAGATTGGCGTGTTCGCGATGACGGAGCGTGGCCTGAAAGGCGTGGCGAATCCCAGCGCGATTTTTCTGAGTCAGCACCCGGAGCCGGTGCCCGGCAGTTGTGTGCTGGTCACGCTGGAGGGCACGCGGCCGCTGCTGGTGGAAATTCAGGCGCTGGTGGACAGCGGAGGCCCCAGCCCCCGGCGCCTGAGCGTGGGGCTGGACCGCGACCGGCTGGCCATGCTGCTGGCGGTGCTGCACCGCCATGCCGGCGTGGCCTGCGCCGACCAGGACGTGTTTGTCAACGCAGTGGGCGGTGTGCGCATCAGCGAGCCGGCGGCCGATCTGGCGGTGCTGCTGGCCATCACCTCATCCTTGCGCGGCAAGCCCCTGCCCAAGGGCTTTCTGGCCTTTGGCGAAGTGGGGCTGGCCGGCGAGGTGCGGCCGGCGCCGCGCGGCCAGGAGCGGCTGAAAGAAGCGGCCAAGCTGGGTTTCAGCGTGGCGGTGGTGCCCAAGGCCAACGCGCCGAAAAAAGCGATTGAAGGCCTGACCATCCACGCGGTAGAACGGGTGGAAGAAGCCATCAACGTGGTGCGCAGCCTGCAGTAGAGGGGTAGCACGATGTCCTGGCAAAAAATTCTCTGGCCGCTGTTCGGCACCGCGCTGGTGGTCATGGCCTACCGCTCCTGGGGCTGGACCGGCGTGGCCTTTGCCGCCGGCGGCCTGGTGATGTGGGCACTGCTGCAATTCAACCGCATGGTGCAGGTGCTGAAAAAAACCGCTGAGCGGCCCATCGGCCATGTGGGCAGCGCAGTGATGCTGCATTCGCGCCTGAAAGCCGGCCAGACCCTGCTGCAGGTGGTGGGCCTCAGCCGTGCGCTGGGCCAACTGCAATCGCCACCGGATACGCAGCCCGAGGTGTTTGTGTGGACCGACGCTGGCGGCTCCAGCGTGACCTGTGAATTCCGCTCCGGCAAGCTCGCAAACTGGTCGCTTTTCCGTCCGCCCGAGGCGCCGGAATCGCTGCCGCCGCCCGCCCCTTAAAATCAGCTTTCCTGGCGCCCGCCGGCCGCCACCCCGCAACCCACAGGAATTGATATGAGCTCCGTACTGCCCCCCGCCATGCACGACCGCGACGGCAAGATCTGGATGGACGGCCAGATGGTCGATTGGCGCGACGCCAAAATCCACGTGCTGAGCCACACCCTGCACTATGGCTGCGGCGCTTTTGAAGGCGTGCGCGCCTACAACACCGTCAACGGCACGGCGATCTTCCGGCTCGAAGAACACACCGAGCGCCTTTTCAACAGCGCCAAGATCCTGCGCATGAAAATTCCGTTTACCCAAGAAGAGGTGAACGAAGCGCAGAAGGCCGTGGTGCGCGAGAACAAGCTGGAAAGCTGCTACCTGCGCCCCCTCACCTGGATTGGGTCGCAGAAGCTGGGTGTTTCTCCCAAGGGCAACACCATCCACATGATGGTTGCCGCCTGGCCCTGGGGCGCGTATCTGGGCGAAGAAGGCATGAAGCGCGGTATCCGCGTGAAAACTTCCAGCTACACCCGCCACCACGTCAACATCACCATGACGCAGGCCAAGGCGGTGAGCAACTACACCAACTCCATCCTGGCCAACATGGAAGCGCTGGACGACGGCTACGACGAAGCGCTGCTGCTGGATGCGTCGGGCTTTGTCAGCGAAGGCGCGGGCGAAAACATTTTTGTGATCAAAGGCGGCGTGGTCTACACGCCCGACCTGTCGGCCGGCGCATTGAACGGCATCACCCGCAACACCGTCACCCATATCTGCAAAGACCTGGGGCTCGAGCTGGTGCAAAAACGCATCACCCGCGACGAGGTCTATATCTGCGACGAAGCCTTCTTCACCGGCACCGCGGCGGAAGTGACGCCCATCCGTGAGCTGGACCGCATTGAACTGGG
>JAZKCX010000025.1:0-2249 GCA_040387875.1 Pseudomonadota bacterium
CAACATCGATGCCTGGTGGCCACATGTAGAAAGCGGCGTGGAGGCCATCGTGATGAATGCCTCGGGCTGCGGCGTAACGGTAAAAGACTACGGCCATCTGCTGCGCGACGACCTGGCCTATGCCGACAAAGCCGTCCGCATCAGCGCGCTGACCAAAGACCTGAGCGAGCTGCTGCCTGAGTTGGTCGAGCGGCTGCAGGGCAAGGTGAATGCACCCGCCGGGCAGCTCGCCTTTCACCCGCCCTGCACGCTGCAACACGGCCAGCAGTTGCGCGGCGGGGT
Source organism: Pseudomonadota bacterium (assembly GCA_040387875.1). GTDB lineage: Bacteria > Pseudomonadota > Gammaproteobacteria > Burkholderiales > Burkholderiaceae_C > PCRC01. The sequence goes on from JAZKCX010000025.1 coordinate 283, forward strand.
CGAAAAGCATCTGGGCGCGTTGGGTTTCAGCGTGCGCACCAGCCTGAACGAAGCCCACCTGTGCTGCGGCTCGGCCGGCACCTATTCGGTGTTGCAACCCGTGCTGTCCACCCAACTGCGTGACCGCAAGCTGGGGCACCTGGCAGCACTTGCACCCGAAGCCATCGTCTCGGCCAACATCGGCTGCATCACCCATCTACAAAGCGGCACCACCACGCCGGTGAAGCACTGGGTGGAAGTGCTGGACGCGGCGCTGAGGGTGACACCTCCCCACTAGGCGTGCGGTCAACCGGGAAAGGGGTTTCGCCGCCGGGCCGCCCCAAGGCGAAATGCGGCCCCCTCGGGGGGCAGGGAGCTACACGAAGTGAGCGACCGTGGGGGCTAAGAAGCCAGCGCAGCTTCAATATCCTTGGCTAGGCTCTTGGGCGTGTCGGTCGGCGCATAGCGTTTCAGCACCTCGCCGTCCTTGCCCACCAGAAATTTGGTGAAATTCCATTTGATGGCCTTGCTGCCCAGAAGGCCAGGCGCCTCTTTGGTGAGGTACTGGAACAGCGGGTGGGCGCCTGCGCCATTCACGTCGATCTTGGCCATCATCGGAAAACTCACGCCGTAGTTGAGTGTGCAGAACGACGCGATTTCTTCATTGGCGCCAGGGTCCTGCGCACCAAACTGGTTGCACGGAAAACCCAGCACCGCCAGGCCCTTGCCGCCATAGGTCTTGTGCAGGTCTTCCAGCCCGGCAAACTGCGGCGTGAAGCCGCAGGCACTGGCGGTGTTCACAATCAAAAGCACCTTGCCGCGGTAGTTTTCCAGCGGTGCCGGCTGGCCGTTGATTTGCTGGGCAGTGAAGTCGTAGATCGAGCTCATGGCGTTTTTTCCTTGGCAGAAGCTGCGGGTTCGGCCAATGATGCCAGCAAAACCGCCAGCCCAATGAGGCCAGCGCCCAGCAGGGTTTTGCCATCGAGCTGCGCTGCCCCCAGCGCCACCGACGACAGGCTGGCAAACACCACTTCCGACAACATGATGAGCGCGGTGGCGTTGGCCGGCAGCCGCGCTGCGCCGTACTGCAGCGCGATGTTCCCGCTCACCAGCGCCAGGCCCAGCGCAGCGGTCAGCAGCAGCCAGCCCAGGCCGGGTGCGGGTGGCACATTCACCAGCCCCGCCGTCTGGCCCAGCAAGGCCACCCCACCGGCCAGCAGCGCGCCGCCGCCAAACATGGCCAGCATGCGTCCGCTCGGCGGTGTGTCTTTCAGGCGCAGCAGCAAAATGTTGGTGAGCGCAAAACTAAAACCTGCGCCCAGCGCCAGCCAGTCTGGCAGGCTCGTCGGCACCGGCCAGGGCGTGCCGGGCTGCTTCAAAACCACCAGCACGCCCGCCAGGGCCAGCGCCAGCCGGGCCAGCGCAGCCAGCCCGGGCCGCTCGCCCAGCAGCGGCCAGGCCAGCAGCACCGACCAGGCCGGCATCAGATAAAACAGCAGCACCACCCGCACCACGTCGCCAGTAGTCACCGCCCAGTTGAAGCCGGCATTGCACAGGCCGGCGGCCAGCAGCAGCCACCACAACTGGGGATGGGAAAACAGCGCGCGCAGGGCAGCCGGGCGCCACAGCAGCAGGCACAAAACTGCCAAAAGATAGGCGAGCGCGGTAGCCCAGAGCGGGTGCACGCCTAGGTCTTGCAGCGCGCGAAACGGCCACCACGAAACCCCCCAGATGAATGCGTTGAAAACCAGCGCCGTGGCTGGCAGCAGCTGGCTCACCGCAGGTCGGACTCAGCCATGCGCGTTGTCGCTGCGGGCAATCTCCAGCAGTTGCTCGACTTCCTGGCGGTGCTTGATGCAGTTGCTGGCGTGCCAGCGCTGGATCAGCCACATCACACCGGCCACCACCAGGCCAAAGGCGGTGATGGCGCCAAAAGCCGACATGCCCATGCCGGCCGACAGGCTGTAGAACGCGCCCAGACCCAGAAT
>JAZKCX010000026.1:0-6086 GCA_040387875.1 Pseudomonadota bacterium
CTGCGGCACTGCGGCGGCAACGGCCACGGCCTGCAGCATTCCGGCAATCAGTTTGTCTTTGTCGGCCGTGGTGCGGCCGGCGCGGATCTGGCCGTGCACAAACACCTGGTCGGCAGCCAGCGGCACGCCGCCGATGAAATAGTTGCCGGGTTGTACATCGACAAAAATCACCTGCGCAAAATAGGTGGGCGCGCCGGTCACTGCGTTGTGCACGCGGGTGATGGCTGCGGCAATGTCGGTCTTGTGTTCAGCGCTCAGGCGGCCAGCGGGCGCGGTAACGGTGTAGGTGGGCATGGCGGCTTGTCCTCGGTTATTTTTGCTGGGCAGCCGCGGCTGCTGCATGTTGCGCGGCAAGTTGGGCATCGCTGGCCTGTACTTTGGCTACCGCCGGCCATGCATTGTGGCGGGCAATATAGGCCTCGATCACTGGCAGCTTGGGTACCAGGCCAAATTGGGTGGTCCAGCCCAGCGCACCGCCCCACAACACATCGGCCGCGCTGAAACGCTCGCCCAGCAAATAGGGGCCGCGCTCCAGCTGGTCGGTCAGGGTTTTGAGCATGGTGTCAAAGTCGCCATACGGGGACATGCCTTGCGGCGGCACCACTTTTTGTGCGCGGTCCACCACGGCGGGCTCAAAGCTGGAGCCGTAGTAAAACATCCAGCGCAGGTAGGCGCCGCGCAGCGGGTCATTGATGGCGGGGGCCAGGCCGGCTTGGGCATAGAGGTCGGCCAGGTAGACATAAATGGCGCCCTGCTCGGTAATAAGTGTGTCGCCATGCCGGATGGCCGGCACCTTGCCCATGGGGTTGATGGCCAGGTAGGCGCCCTGGCGGTGTTCGCCGGCCTTCATGTTGAGCGCCTGCACGGTGTAGTCGGCCTGCAGTTCTTCCAGCAACAACAGCGCGCCCGACGAACGGGTTTGTGGCGAATGGAACAGCGTGATGTGGCGATCGGTCATGGAGGCCTCTTCTGGCGGTTTGCCGGAAGTTTAGTGCCCCCGTAACGCCAGCGCTTACTCCAGGTCTTCGATGGCCAGCAGGTGGTAACGCTGGGCGTACGAGTAGGAATGCTTGCGCGCTTCCTGCATGAGTGCCTCGGCCTCTTCGTCGGAATCGACCTTGGCCATCAGCGCATGGTGGCCTTCGCGCGCCAGATTCACATATTTTTGCGCGGTGGCGCCTTCGGTCCCCACGGAAGGCAGCGCCACGTCCGACTCGCCGTCGCTTTGCCCGATTTCCTTCAGCACTTTTTCGGGGGACAGCAGCATCAGATCTTCTGCAACAGCCGGATTTTTTGCCATCGCCGAGGCCACTTGCTGCGCGCCTTCGGCGGTGGGGAACATCACAAAGGCATAGCCCCGGGGATAAAAAACGCCGCCCATGGTGAGCATGTCGTCGGTCAATTCAAAATTTTTCATGGTGTGTCCTTGGGCCTGCTCTCAGGCCCTATCCCCATGATGCGCAGGAAGCGCGCGACTGCCGTCAGCCCGGACAGAAGGGCTTTGTAAGACGACAGCGCAAGATGCGCTATGGGCTCAGAACGACGAGCCGGGCTGCTGCAGAAATTCCCGCTCTTGGGGCGTAGAGCTGCGGCCCAGTATGGCGTTGCGGTGGGGAAAGCGGCCAAAGCGCGCAATTACCGCCTGGTGGCGCCGCGCATAGTCGGCAAAACCCTCGAATGGCGCGCGCTGGTCGGCGGGCACGGCGGCAGCCAAAGCGCCCATGTTTTGTACGGCCTGCTGCTGGTCGGCCAGCACTTCGGAGTGTTCCAAGGGCAGGTAGAAAAACACCCGTTCTATGGGCCGCAACTGCCGATCTGCACCACGGGCCAGACCCTCTCTGCACCACCCCAGCGCGAGCGCATCGAACGCAAAAGACTGCGGCGTACCGCGGTACATGTTGCGGGGGAACTGGTCGGTCAGCACGATGAGTGCCAGCAGGCCCTGCGGTGTGGCGCGCCAGGCATCGAGCGCGCCGCTGGCGGCCTGGGCTGTCCACCCGGCAAAGCGGGCGCGGATGGCGTCGTCGGTGGCCGGGTTCTTCTGCCACCACAGGGCCGATTGCGCCTGGGCTACGGCGCCATCGCTGATCTCGCTGCCAAACCAGAAGGCCAGAACCGATGCAGGTGTTTCCATGGCGGCTTTCAATTGCTTCAGCGCGCGGGCAAGGGGGCAACGCGCAGGTTTGCAATATCGTGCAGTAACGATTGCAGCAGTTCGTGCACCAGCGCCCGGCCCTGTTCGCGGGTGGCACCCAGCGGGTTACCGTAAATACCGCTGGGCGAATAGGTACCGGGGCCATCGCGGTCACGCGTCAGGCCGCCGGGGCTGCGCTCGGCATGCTGGTCGGGCACGGCCAGCGCCATGTTCACCACCTCAGGCGCCACAAACAGCATGACGGATGTCTCGACCAGGTCCGCATGGCTGCCCATGCCCTGCTGTCGTTGCAGCGCTTGCTTGACGGGGCCGCCCTGCGTGAGGTCGGTGAAGTGCAGCAGCGCGCCCTGCTCTGCCAGCGTTTGCGCCGCCGCACGCAGCGGGCCGTTGGTGGAAATGCCGTAGTTGATGACGTAGAAGCGCTGCACGCCGTGCCGCGCCAGGCTCTGGCAGATGCCCAGCACGGTGTCGCGCGCGGCATTGGCGCTGAGCGACACCGAGCCGGGGTAATCGACAAACGCGGGATAGTAGCTGTAGGCAATGGTGGGCAGCAGCACCACTTCGGCCTGTGCCAGCACCTGCTGGGCGAGGTACTGCACCTGCAGCCAGTCGGTGTTGAGCGGCAGGTGGGGACCGTGCTCCTTGGTGGCGGCGCCCAGCGGAATAACGGCCACCGTGTCGGGCGTGAGCACAGCCTGCGCTTGTTGCCAGGTGAGCTTTTCCAGTTCGATGCCGCGCGGGGATGTTGCCATGTCAGTACAGCGTATTGCGCTGCCGCTCCGGCAGTTCGCGGTCGTATTTTTCCGCGTTGATTCCGGCGTCGGCTAACGCGCTCAGTATGGTGCCGGGGCTGGGTAGCCCTGCTGGCCGGTCTGCCGCAAGCCCCCGCCACAGCGCCGAACGCTGGATGGCACGCGCGCACTGGAAAAACACCGCGTCTACCGTTACCACCAGCACACATTTGGGTGGCTGGCCCTGCACCACAAAACGCTGTAGCAAGGCCGGTTCAACCGAGATGCGGGCGCTGCCGTTGACCCGCAGGGTTTCGCCCAGGCCAGGAATCAGGAACAGAAGCGCCATGCGCGGGTCGGCCAGCAGGTTGTGCAGGCTGTCTGCCCGGTTGTTGCCGCGCCGCTCGGGCAAAAGCAGCGTGGTGCTGTTCTCGACCACCACAAAGCCGGGGGCATCGCCGCGCGGCGAAGCGTCCAGCCCGCCCGGCCCGCTGGTGGCCAGGATGGCAAAAGGCGACGCCGCAATCAGCGCACAGTAATGCGGATGCAGGTAGGCCACCTCCTTGCGCACAGAGGCCTCGCCCACCGGGCCAAACAGCGCAGCAAGTTGCTCGGCGGTGGTGATCTGGTGGGCGCTGTGGGTGGGGTCCATGGCGGGCAGTTGGCGGCAGTTCGGCCAATTGTCGCGCAGGCCGCCCCACCCTAAACCAAACCCTCTCCACCGGCAGGCTGCGGGCTATCTTGAGCTGGGCAAACACCGGAATAACGGGGCGAATGTGCGCTCAGCCGGCGCAGACCGGGGCCGTAAACAAGGATATGAAACATTCGCTCCGACTCCGCCTTTCCACCTTGTTCCTGGGAACCCTCGCGGCCTGCGGCGGTGGTGGCGGTGGTACAACCGCCACCACGCAGACCACCATTGCCAGCACGCCCGACGTGCCCCCCGCGCCCGCTCCGGCGCCGGCTCCCGCCCCCTCGCCGGCACCTGCACCGGCGCCCGTACCTTTCCCGGCGGGCAGCCCCGAGGCGGCGTCCATCGAGCGGCTGAATGACGAGCGCGGTCGCTGCGGTTTTGGCACGCTGCGCATGGACGGCAAACTGAACCAGGCGGCCTTCAACCACGTCAACTTCAATGCCTACCAGGCCTCGCTGGGCAACTGGACCTGGCACATTGAAATCCTGGGTCAGCCCTACTTCACCGGCTTCACCCTGTTTGACCGCGCACTGCATGTGGGCTACACCTACCGCGAGTTGTGGGAGAACATGACCACCGCCGTCTGGACCAATGTGACCGGTCAGCCCAACCTGGGCGACATGGCGGTGTTTGCCGACGACGTGACGCGCGGCCTGCTGACCACCGTGTACCACCTGCGCGGCATGATGGTGCAGACCAACGACGTCGGTGTGGCGGCCCTGCACCAGCAGTACGGAACCACCGTGGTGCGGGCGTATGTGATGGAGCTGGGCGCCAAGATTGGCGAGACGGGCCCCGCTGCGCAGACCGGGGTGCTGCATTACCCCTGCCAGGGCACCACTGCAGCCAAGGCGGTATTCAAACCCTCCGACGAAGTGCCCAACCCCCGCCCGGGCCATGGCGGCACGCTGGGCACACCAATTTACCTGCGCGCACCGGCCGGCGAGACCATCAGCATCAGCAGCCAGCAGATCACGGTACTGTCCAGCGGCGCACCGGTGGCAGCGCAGGTCATGACTTCGGCCAACGACCCGGCCGGCGAACTGGGCCGCAGCGATGCCTTTGTGGTGCCCGACGCCGCGCTGACGCCGGGCGTGACGTACCGGGTGCGTGTGAGTGGCATGGCGGGCAGCATCGCCTTCAGCAAGGACTACACCTTCACGCCGTCGTGATCCAGCCTTCCAGCGGGTCCATCGTGGCCGGCAAACCATAAAGCGGCACGCCCTGGGCGTGCCGTTCGTGCGCCCAGGCGGCCTGCAGCAGGCACAACACCGCATCGAGGCTGTCGCCACTGGCGTCGTCGGCCAGCGCGTCGCGTTGCGCGTGGCTGAGCTTCAGGCGCACGCCCAGCCGGGTCTGGCCCTGCTCCAGCGCATGGATCAAATCCTTGCGGGCAATCAGCCGCTCGGGCGTCTGTTTGGCCTTGTCATCGCTTTTGTACGAGCGGTTGCCCAGAACCTCGCGCGCCAGCAGGCCGGGGTAAGCCTCCAGCGCCACCCGCGTGCTGTCGCCGTTGTGCAGGCCAGGCAGGTGCACGCCGGCAGCCACCAGCCGCGGCACACCGGCGTGCAGCATGTAGGCCACGGGCGGGTTGACCCACTTCATCGACGGGCTGGCGCCGGCCGGGCCGTCGGTGGCCCGGTGGGCAAACTTGCCGCCCACCGGGCGGGCGTTGCAAAAGGCGGCAAAGGAGGCGCGAATCTCGGCGCGGCTCAGCGCAGCGTAGTGGCGCATACAACCAGCCCAGTCGGTCGGCCAGCCGAGCTGCGTGACCAGCTCGCGCGGCAGGCCAAACGGAAAATCAAAACCGCCCAGCCACGGTCCCGGTGTCTGCAGCCATGTGGCAAAGGCGTCCAACGAACTGAAACGCTCCAGTTTCGATAGCACGATACGCCCTGCGGACGACGGCCCGCTGGCAATTACGATGGGTTTTCGGGGGCTGGGGCTGCTGGAGAAGTCGCAGCCGTACAACTGCATGAATGGCTAGGCCCGACCGATGATGGAGGCAGTAGCCATCAGTTCTTCCAGCAAGGCCAAGGACACTTTGCCCGAGACCGCATACGGGTCCAGCTCCGGCTTCTCCGCATATTTCAGCAGGATGCTGGTGTTGATCTTGGACATGTTGACCTGGCCCATGGTCCAGCCGCCGAAACGGCGCTCGCTGATTTCCTCGTAGTGCAGCAGCACCACGTCCTTGTGGCGCTGGTCTTTCTGGATGTGGCCGTACAGCTCGCTGACTGGCATCCGGCCGCCTTCGATGGCCTGCAGAAAGATGCCGCCACCGTAGCAGAGAATGCCGGTGATGCCCGACAGCGGGTTGAACTGGCGCGACTGCGCGAGGATGGCGTCGATGGCGCCGCTGCTCGTGTCTACCGCGCGGCTTGCATAAAGTAGGCGTACCAGCATGGAATTTCTCGCTTCAGGCTTTGTTAGGGATGAGTGACAAAAATTCGCGGCGCAGGTTCGGGTCTTTCAGGAACACGCCGCGCATGACCGAGTTGATCAT
>JAZKCX010000027.1:0-14660 GCA_040387875.1 Pseudomonadota bacterium
CGCTGCACAAAACGCGGCGTGCCGCCCACGGCCTTGAAGGCCCGCACGGGCGAATTCACGCCGCCGGGAATCAGCGCCTTGGCGCGCTCGAAGAGTTGGGCGTTGCGGTCAGTGCCGGTATCAGTGTTTGAGGTCATTGCGGGGAAAGTTCAGCAGTTGCAACTCGTCGGTGGTGGAGGCGTCGTCGACGCCATCGTCTTCATCGGTCTCGGCCCAGAACAGCCGGTCGGGCAGGATGTTGCCCATGCCGGGGCGAAAGCCGCCGTCCAGGCAGCGGTCCAGGTAGGCCAGGGCTTCGGTGGTGCTCTGCGCCAGGTCAATGCCGCTGGCCACCAGTGCGGTGAGGGCGGCCGCCAGCGTGTCGCCAGCGCCGGCAAACACCGCATCAAAACGTTCGAACTTGCCGCTGCACAGAACCGCCTGCGGCGAGGCCAGCACGTTGTCGATGAATTGCTCGGGCAACGGCACACCAGTCACCAGCGTGTAGGGCGCGCCGGCATCGGCAGCAGCCTTGGCAATGTCTTTGGGGCTGGGCGTGCGCTCGCTGCTCCAGTCCGGCAATAGCCAGCGCCACAGCGTACTGTGGTTTCCCACCAACACTGCGGTTTGTGGCAACAGCAACTCGCGGAAGGCATCCAGATAAGCGTCGATCTCGCTTTCGCCCCACCAAGACAGGTTGGGCATGTAGGCAATCACCGGCACATCGGCGTAGTCGGTCAGGATTTCGGCAATCGCGCTGACGTTCTCGGGCGTGCCGACAAAACCGACCTTGATGGCCAGCACCGGCACGTCTTCCAGAACGGTGCGGGCCTGCTCGGCCACGGCTTCCTCGTCCATGGGAAAGTGGTCAAAAACTTCGGCGGAATCGCGGGCGTAGCTGCCGCAGACGATGGGCAGCGCGTGCGCCCCGACCGACGCAGCGGCGGTGATGTCGGCACTCAGGCCGCCAGCGCCGCTGGGATCGCTGGCGTTGAACACCAGCACGCATACCGGGCCTTCGTCGTCCGCGGGGACCTCGGCGTCCGGTGTGGGAGGGGGGGTTTGCGGGGGGGTCATGCGCAGTAAATGTTGGCTTTGGGCTAAAGAGCGCCGGTTTGGCCCCGATACAATAAATCGATTCTATGCGAAGGCTTTGCCCACTGTGACTGACTCTAAAACCTGGATGTGTTTGATCTGCGGATGGATCTATGACGAAACCGAAGGCGCTGCCGAACACGGCATTGCGCCTGGCACCGCCTGGGCTGCCGTGCCCATGAACTGGACCTGTCCGGAGTGCGGCGCCCGCAAGGAAGATTTTGAAATGGTGCAGATTTAAGTTAGGCTCCCCGGCGAGGTGATTCGAGCAGAGTTTCGGGCACAACGCACACCAAGAGGAGCCAAGCCACGTGAGCACACCCCCCTCGGGTCTGAAGATCCTGGTTATTGACGACAGCAACACCATCCGCCGCAGCGCCGAGATTTTTCTCAAGCAGGGCGGCCACGACGTGGTGCTGGCCGAAGACGGATTTGATGCGCTGGCCAAGGTCAGCGACTACCAGCCGCACCTGATCTTCTGTGACATCCTGATGCCCCGCCTGGACGGCTACCAGACCTGCGCCATCATCAAGCGCAACGCCCGTTTTGCGCACACCCCCATCGTGATGCTGTCGTCCAAGGACGGTGTTTTCGACAAGGCACGCGGGCGTATGGTTGGCTCCCAGGAATACCTGACCAAACCCTTTACCAAAGACCAGTTGTTGCAGACCGTGCAACAGCTCGGCACCCTCTCGGGAGCGATTCGATGACCATCCGCAACATCCTCGTCGTCGACGATTCCAGGACCGAACTGCTGTTTCTGTCGGACCTGCTGAAGAAAAAAGGTTTTGCGGTGCGCACCGCCGCCAATGCCGACGAAGCCCTGCGCCAGCTCGGCGACGAAAAGCCCGACCTCATTTTGATGGACGTCATCATGCCGGGGCAAAACGGCTTTCAGCTCACCCGCACCATCTCGCGCGACCCGCTTTATGCCGACCTGCCCATCATCATGTGCACCAGCAAGAACCAGGAGACCGACCGGGTCTGGGGCCTGCGCCAGGGCGCACGCGACTACATCACCAAGCCGGTCAATGCCGACGAGCTGATGACCAAGATCAAGGCCCTGGGCTAAGGCAGAAAAACATGGCCGACCGCGAAGCCCTGCGCGAACTGCAAAGCCGGCTGGCCCACAAGCTGGAAGTGGCCAAGACCACCACCGTTTCGGCCTCGTGGCTGGCGGTGGAAGCTGCCGGCGGGCATTTTCTTTTTCCGCTCAAGCAGTCGGGCGAGATTTTTCCGCTGCCCGGCCTGCAGCCGGTGGCCTACACCCAGAGCTGGTTTCTTGGCGTGGCCAGCCTGCGTGGCGGCCTGTACGGTGTGGTTGATTTTGGCAACTACCTGGGTGCCGCCAGCAGCGTGGCTGCGGCTGGCACCGCCGCGTCCGACGCGCGGCTGGTAACGCTCAACGGCCTGCTGGAGCTCAACTGCGCGCTGCTGGTTGACCGGCTGGGTGGCCTGCGCAACCCCGAGGCTTTTTCGGCGCAAGACCCGCCGCCGCCCGATGCCCCGGCCTACTTTGGCCACTGCTACACCGATGCCGCAGGGCTGCGGTGGCAGGAGATCAACCTGCAACTGCTGTGCACGCAGGAGCGTTTCGTTCAAATCAGCGCATAGAGGTTATTCATGTCTGTTGCCGACCCCACCAAAAACACGCTGCCGGAATCCTCTACAGAATCCGTCCAGCCGCCCGAGTCCCAAATGGCGGCATCGGGTTATGCCGAATCGCAACAGAGCGCAGACGTGCGGGACACCCAGGCCGACGAAACCGAAAGCCGCTTTGCCGAGCTGCTGGCCCAGCGCGAGCCGCTCGACCAGATCAGCCTGCCGCTGCTGGGCAGCCAGACCATTGCACAACACCAGCGCACCCTCACGCGGCTGTTCGTGCTGGCGCTGCTGATTCTGGGTGTGGCGGTGTTCTACACCCTGAGCCAGAACAACAAGCTCAACCAGCAGGTGGCCGCTACCGGCCAGTCGCTGATGCAGTCGCAACGCCTTGCCAAATCGGTCTCGCAGGCGCTGGTGGGCAGCGAGTCGGCTTTCGCGGATGTGAAGGAAAGCTCGGAATCGCTGGCCAGCACCCTGCGTGCACTGCGCGACGGCGACAGCGCCCTCAGCATTGCGCCGGTGGCCGGCGGCCTGCAGGGCGATGTCGACACCATCCTGCCGGTGGTCGAGCGGGCCGAAAAAAGCGCCCAAACCGTGCTGGCCCAGCAAAAGGTCCTCACCCAGGGTGGCGCGGCACTGCGCACCATCAACCGGCAGTCGGCCGACCTGCTGGAAATTGCCGAAACCGTGGCCTCGCTCAAGCTGCAGCAGGGCGCACCTGCCGCCGAAATTGCGGCCTCGGGCCAGCTGGTGATGCTGACCCAGCGCATCGGCAAATCGGCCAACGAATTCCTGACGATTGAGGGCGTCAGCCCCGAAGCCGTGTTCCTGCTGGGCAAAGACCTGAACACCTTCAGCGAAATCACCAAGGGCCTGCTCAATGGCAGTGCCGATCTGCGCCTGAACGCCACCCGCGATGCGCAGACCAAGGAGCGGCTGGAAGCATTGCTCAAGGTGTTTGAACAGACCCGCGCCCAGGCCGGCGCGATTCTGGGCAACCTGCAAAGCCTGGTGCAGGCCCGCGAAGCGCAAACCACGGTACTGACCGACAGCGAGCCGCTGCGCCGTTCGCTACAAGACCTGCAGGCCAAGCTTTCTGGCGAAGCCGGACTGGGCGCCGCGCCGGTGATTGCACTGATTCTGGCCGCGCTGTTTGCGCTGGCCTGTGCTTTTGGCCTGGCCTATGTGCAGGTGCAGGACGGCCGGGTGCGCCAGCGCATTGCCGAAAGCGAACGCCAGCAGGCCGAGGTCCAGCAGCTTGAAGCCGAGCAGCAGGAAAAAGAAGCCAAACGCGTCAACGACGCCAACCAGGCCGCGATTTTGCGGCTGATGAACGAGCTGCAGACGGTGGCCGAGGGCGACCTGACCCACGAAGCCACGGTGACCGAAGACATTACCGGCGCCATTGCCGACTCGGTGAACTACACGGTGGAAGAACTGCGGGTGCTGGTGGGCAACGTGCAGAACACGGCAACCCGGGTGGCGCTGACCACCGCGCAGGTCGAGGCGACGTCGACCGAGCTGCTCAGCACCTCGACCGAGCAGCTGCGCGAAATTCGCGAAACCGGCCAGTCGGTGCTGGACATGGCCGGGCGCATCAACAACGTGTCGTCGCGGGCCCAGGAATCGGCCTCGGTGGCGCGCCAGTCGCTGGTGGCGGCAGAGTCCGGCCTGTCGGCGGTGCAGAACGCGATTGGCGGTATGAACGCCATCCGCGACCAGATCCAGGAAACCTCCAAACGCATCAAGCGACTGGGCGAGTCGTCGCAGGAGATTGGCGAAATCACCGAGCTGATTTCCGACATTACCGAGCAGACCAACGTGCTGGCGCTGAACGCCGCCATCCAGGCCGCATCGGCCGGTGATGCCGGCCGCGGTTTCTCGGTGGTGGCCGAAGAAGTGCAGCGGCTGGCCGAACGGTCTTCCGACGCTGCACGCCAGATTGCGGCGCTGGTGAAGGCGATTCAGACCGACACGCAGGATGCGGTGGCCGCCATGGAGCGCTCTACCCGCGGCGTGGTGGAAGGGGCCAAGCTGTCCGACAACGCCGGCTCGGCGCTGACCGAGATTGACCGTGTGTCGCGCCGGCTGGCCGAACTGATTGAGCAAATTTCTGCGGCCACCGCCGAAGAAGCCAACTCGGCCAACGTGGTGGCTGGCAACATCCAGCACATTTTTGCCATGACCGAGCAGACCGGCGAGAGCACCCGCTCTACGGCGCAGCAGGTGCGCGATCTGGCGCGGGTGGCCGAGGAACTGCGCCAGTCGGTGGCGCGGTTCAAGATTGCCTGATTGACACCCCGCCGCCCGCCCCATGCAGACATTCACCGCCGAAAGCCCGGGCGCTACTGCGCCAACCGACGCTGCCCCGCAAGACCTCGGGCCGCTGGCCTGGGTCCAGGACGAGCTGCGCAAATCGCTCGAAGCCGCCATCAAGTCGCTGCGCCGTTTTGTGCGCGACGCCAACCTCACCCGCGCCAGCCAGGACCCCGGCGCCCTGGACTCGACCCAGCTGCGCATTGCGCGCCAGCAATTGCACCAGGCGGTAGGCGCGCTGGACATGGTGGGCCAATCGCCCGCCGCGCTGATGGTGCGCGCCATGGAAGCGGTGGTGCAGAAATTTGTGCAACAGCCCGCGCTGTGCAACGAGCCGGCGGTGGCCGGCGTAGAGCAGGCCGGTTTTGCACTGGTGGAGTACCTGGACGCGGTGCTGGCCGGCAAGGCCACGTCGGCCGTGGCGCTGTTTCCCCAGTACCGCGCGATCCAGGAGCTGGCCGGTGCCGACCGGGTCCACCCCGCCGATCTTTTTTCGCACGGCTGGCATTGGGCCGACGCGGGCGCCGCGCTGCCGCAGGCTGCCCCGCTGGCCTACGCCGCCTCGGCCCGCGCCGAGCTTGACCAGGCCGTGCTGCGCACCGTGCGCAGCAGCGACCCCGAAGCCGCGCTGCAGCTGCGCGACATGGCACTGGGTTTTGCCGCTGCGCAGGGCGCACTGCAGCCGCGCGTGTTCTGGCAACTGGCCGCCGGCTGCGCCGAAGCCATTGCACTGGGCCTGCTGCCGGTGGACATCTACGTCAAACGGGCAGCCACCCGCATGCTGCTGCAGTACTCCACCCTGGCGCAGGGCGACACCAGCGTGTCGGAACGTCTGGCCCAGGACCTGCTGTTTTTCTGCGCCCAGACCGACCCCGACGCGCTGGCCCATGCCGGCGTGTTGACGGCGCTGCGCAATGCCCACCAGGTGGGCGCCGGCGCACCGGTCAATTACAACGAAACCCGCTTCGGCCGCTTCGACCCCGCACTGCTGAGCCAGGCCCGCAAACGCATTGCGGCAGCCAAAGAAGCCTGGTCGCACCTGTCGGGCGGCGACGCACAAAAACTCAAACCCGTGGCCGACCAGTTCAGCCTGGTGGCCGACTCGCTGGTCAAGCTGCATCCGCCCAGTGCCGCGCTGGCACAGACGCTGACCGAGGTCATGGAAAACACGCTGCGCTCCGGCGCTGCGCCCAGCACCGAAGTGGCGATGGAGGTGGCAACCTCGGTGCTCTACCTCGAGGCGGTGTTGCAGGACCTGGCGCTGAACGATCCGCAACTGGTGGACCGCACCACGCGGCTGTCGCAGCGGCTGACCCAGGTGCTGGCCGGCAACCCGGCGCAGCCGCTGGAAGCCTGGATGGAAGAGCTGTACCGCCGCGTCAGCGACCGCCAGACCATGGGCAGCGTGGTGGGCGAGCTGCGCACCGCGATGCTGGAACTCGAAGGCGCGCTCGACCAGTTTTTCCGCCAGCCGCGCGAAAAGGGCGTGCTCACCCAGGTGCCGGCACAGCTGGGCCAGATGCGCGGCGTGTTGTCGGTGCTGGGTCTGGAGCAGGCGGCCTTTGCGGTGCTGCGCATGCGCGAAACGGTGGAGGACATGCTGGTCACCGAGGTCGATCCCGAACGCGCGGGCGCCACCTTTGACACCCTGGGCAACAACCTGGGTGCGCTGGGTTTCCTGATCGACATGCTGAACTACCAGCCGGCGCTGGCGAAAAAGCTGTTTGTTTTTGACAACGACAGCGGCGAACTCCGGCCGCTGATGGGCCGCAGCCAAAACGCCAGCCCGCAGCCCCCGACGGTTGCAGCCCCGCCCGAACCCGCCGACACCCTGGCACGCGAGGCCTTGGCCGCCGCCGCCAACCCCGACGCCCCGGCGCTCACCGAACGCCTGGGCGCGCTGGCCACCTCGGCCTCGCTGGCCGAGCAGCCGGCACTGGCGGCCGCAGCCGCAGCCGCAGCACGGGCCGCGTCATCGCAGGAATCTGCCGCCACCGAGGCTGCGCTCAGCCAGCTTGCCACCGTTGCCGCTGCGCCGGAAGCGCAGCCCGAGGTGCCCGCCGAAACACCGGTGGAAGAAGACGATTTGCGCGGTATTTTTCTGGATGAAGCCCGCGAAGTGGTGGCCACCGGCCGCCAGGCCATTGCTGGCCTGCAGGACCAGCCGGGCAACGAGGAACACCTCACCACCCTGCGGCGCACTTTTCATACGCTCAAAGGCAGCTCGCGCATGGTGGGCCTGGGCGAATTCGGCACCGCCGCCTGGTCGGTGGAGCAGGTGCTCAACACCTGGCTGGCCGACCAGCTGGCTGCCACACCGGCCCTGTTGACCCTTTGCGGCCAGGCGCTGGACGCTTTTGCCGGCTGGGTGGAAGACATTGCCCAGGGCAAAACCAGCATCTGGCAGGCGGAGGACTTCCGTGCGAGTGCCGACGCGCTGCGGCTGGAAGGCCGCCTGCTGCCGCTCTCGCTTGCTTCGTCCCCTTCCTCTTCCCCAACGGATGAACAGCCGCAGGACCTTGCGCCTTTGGAGCCGCTGGTCGTGTCGCCGGTGGAAGCAGTGCCAGCCGCAGAAGCTGCGCCCACTGCACAGGCCTTCGAGAATTTCGACGAGGTAGATTTCGATCTGGACGACGGCGCCGCCGAGCCCGCTCCGGCAGACCTGCCCGCACCGGCCGCCGAGCCATTGGCGCTGTCCGAACCCGACTTTGCCGCGCTGTTTGGCGACATCGACCTGAACCTGCCCGGCAACACCGACGCGCCCGCACCCCCGCTGGAAATTCAGGACATCGACCTGCCCAGCCTGGCCGCCGTGGCCGATGCGCCGGTGGATCTGACCGAAGCGGCAACCGAAGTCGCAGCGGAATTGCCGCCATGGACAACGCCAGAGCTGATGGTGGTTGCCGAGACACCTGTACCCGAATCAGAACCTGCGTTGGCCGAAATGCCGGCAGAGCCGTTTGCAGAAGCAGCGGCCGGCAGCGACAGTTTTGACGACAACCCGCTGGACGAGCAGGTCAAGGTGATTGACGGGCTGCGCATCAACATTGCGCTGTACAACGTCTATCTGAACGAGGCCGACGAGTGGTCGCGCCAGTTGCTTACCAGCCTGGGTGAATGGGCGCTGGAGCTGCACCAGCCGCTGCCCGCCGAAGCGCAGGCCATGGCCCATGCGCTGGCCGGCAGTTCGGCCACCGTGGGTTTTCAGGCACTGTCGGGCCTGGCCAAAACCCTGGAGATGGCGCTGCAGCATGCCGCCGCGCAAACCACCGGCATGCCCGAACAGGCCCAGGTGTTTGTGGCCGCAGCCGAAGAAATTCGCCGCCTGCTGCACCAGTTTGCGGCCGGCTTCCTGAAAGAGCCCAACCCGGCCGTGGTGCAGGCGCTGGACGACCTGCAGACCCCGGTGGTTCCGGCACCGGTGGCAACGCCAGAAGCGCCACCAGAATTTGCGCCCGAGCCACCGCCAGAAGTCCCAGAATTTATACAAAATCAGCCCTCAGCCGGCGTCCCCGTTGAATTTACTGCTACAGAATTTGCAGTAACCCGCTTTCCTGCCGAACGCCTTGCGACCGACGCCGACGACGAACTCGACCAGACCGATGCGGTGGACGTCGACCTTTTCCCCATCTTTGAGGAAGAGGCGGTGGAGCTGCTGCCACAACTGGGTGCCGCGCTGCGCCAGTGGACGGCCCGGCCCGACAACGGCAGTGCCCGCACCGAGGTGCTGCGCGTGCTGCACACGCTCAAGGGCAGCGCCCGGCTGGCCGGCGCGCTGCGGCTGGGCGAGATGGCCCACTTGTTTGAATCCGAGATCGAGTCGCTGGGCGCCGACCAGCAAGACTCCACCCTGCTCTCGCCGCTGTTGGGCCGTTTTGATGCACTGCAGGCCACCTTTGACCAACTGCGTGCCAGCGATGCGCAGCGCTACCAGGCCCTCAACACACCGGTGGCCGAGCCCGAAACCACCTTGTACGAACCCGTTCAGCCAAGCGCGCCCTGGGTGCCGCTGGGCCCGGTGGCTGCGCTCGACGTAGTCACGCCCGCTGGCGCGGCAGCGGCCAGCCGGCAGGCGGCATCGCAAACCGTGCGGGTGCGTTCGCAGTTGCTGGAGCGGCTGCTGAACCAGGCCGGCGAAATCATGCTGACCCGCACCCGCATGGAAGGCGAGCTGGGCCAGCTGCGCGGCGCGCTGAAAGAGATGACCGGCAACCTCGACCGGCTGCGCGCCCAGTTGCGCGACATCGAGTTGCAGGCCGAAACGCAAATGGAGTCGCGCCTCGCGCAGGCCAAGGAATCGCAGCTGGGCTTTGACCCACTGGAGTTTGATCGTTTCACCCGCGTCCAGGAACTCACCCGCATGATGGCCGAGTCGGTCAACGACGTGGGCACGGTGCAGCGCAACCTGCAGCGCACGGTGGAAGTGAGCGAGGACGAACTCGCCGCGCAGGCGCGCCAGACCCGCGAGTTGCAGCGCGATTTGCTGCGCACCCGCATGCTGGAATTTGAAGGTATCTCGGAGCGGCTGTACCGCGTGGTGCGCCAGACCTCCAAGGAAACCGGCAAGCAGGTCGGCCTGGACATTGTGGGCGGCAGCATTGAAATGGACCGCGCGGTCCTGGACCGCATGACACCGGCCTTTGAGCACCTGCTGCGCAACAGCGTGGTGCACGGTATTGAGTCGCCCGAGAACCGGCTGGCCAACGGCAAAACCGCCAACGGACTCATTACCGTACGGCTGCGCCAGGAGGGCAACGACGTCTCGGTGGAGTTTCAGGACGACGGCGCCGGGCTCGATCTGTACGCCATCCGGAACCGCGCGCTGGCGCTGGGCCTGGTACGCGGCGACGAGTTTCTGGACGATGCCTCGGCCGCTGCACTCATCCAGGTGCCGGGTTTCTCGACCGCGTCGGAAGTGACCGAACTCGCCGGCCGCGGCATCGGCATGGACGTGGTGCGCTCGGAAGTGGTGGCTTTGGGTGGCCGCATCGAGACCCACAGCCAGAGCGGCCAGGGCACCCGCTTCAAGCTGGTGCTGCCGCTGACCACCGCCGTCACCCAGGTGGTGATGCTGCGCATGGGGGCGCTGGCGATAGGCGTTCCGGCCAGTGTGCTGGAACTGGTGCGGCGTACCAATACCGCCGACCTGGCCCAGGCCTATGCCAGCGGCAGCGTGGCCTTTGGCGGCGAAACCGTGCCCTTCTTCTGGGGCGGCGCGCTGCTGCAGAACTCGCAGCGCAGCAGCGAAGGCACGGGCAAGAACACACCGGTGGTCATCATCCGCAGCGCGGGCCAGCGGGTGGCACTGCATGTGGACGAAGTGCTGGGCAACCAGGAAGTGGTGGTCAAGAATTTGGGGGCGCAACTGGCGCGGCTGCCGGGCCTGTCGGGCATGACGGTGCTGGCCTCGGGCGCGGTGGCGCTCATCTACAACCCGGTGGCGCTGGCCACGGTGTACGGCGCGCAGGCGCGGGACTGGATGGCCCGTGGTGGCAGCACCGAGATGGCGAGCACGCCTGCGGCGGCAACCCAGGTGCCGCTGGTGCTGGTGGTGGACGATTCCATCACCGTGCGCCGCGTCACGCAGCGGCTGCTGCAGCGCGAAGGCTACCGCGTGGCGCTGGCGGCCGACGGCCTGCAGGCGCTCAAAGCCCTGTCCGACGAGCGGCCGGCACTGGTGCTGTCCGACATCGAGATGCCGCGCATGGACGGTTTCGATCTGCTGCGCGCCATCCGCAACGACGCGGCGCTGGCCGGCCTGCCGGTGGTGATGATCACCTCGCGCATGGCACAAAAGCACCGTGATCACGCCCGCGATCTGGGCGCCGACCACTACCTCGGCAAGCCCTATGCCGAAGACGAGCTGCTGGGCCTGGTGCAGCAGTACGCCAACGCCGAAAAAAGCATTCAGTAGCCCACGGGCCAGCGTGGATATTCGCTAGGTTGCTCTTTTATCAGGAGCAATCTAGCCGTTGCGCCGTGTTCAGGCCAGCGACTTCTTCACCACCGCATAACGCTGGAGGGTACGCTCGCGCGCCTCGGCGTGGTCAACCACCGGCCTTGGATAGGTTTTGCCCAACTCCACCCCGGCAGCGGCCAGCTCAATCGGGCTGGCCAGCCAAGGCGCATGCAGCGCGCGGGTGGGCAGGCCCGCCAATTGCGGCAGGTATTTGCGGATGAACTTGCCGTCGGCGTCGAACTTCTCGCTCTGGCTGGTGGGGTTGAAGATGCGGAAATAGGGCTGCGCGTCACATCCGCTGGAGCTGGCCCACTGCCAGCCGCCGTTGTTGGCCGACAAATCAAAATCATTCAGGTGCTCGGCAAAGTAGCGCTCGCCCCAGCGCCAGTCCAGCCCCAGGTCCTTGGTCAGAAAACTCGCCACCACCATGCGCAGCCGGTTGTGCATGTAGCCGGTCTGGTTGATCTGCGCCATCGCCGCATCCACCAGCGGGTAGCCAGTGCGGCCCTCGCACCAGGCGGCGAACAGCGCGTCGGCGTGCTTGCCATGCTCCCAGGTTATCGCGTCGTATTCGGGCTTGAAGGCGCCGGCCACCACCTTCGGAAAGTTGAACAGGATCTGGAAATAAAAATCGCGCCAGATGAGTTCGCTCAGCCAGATGGCTGCGCCCTGGCTGCCTTCGAGTTGCCGTTGGCGCGCGGTGGCGGCCAGCTTGCGGATGGACACCGTGCCAAAACGCAGGTGCACGCTCAGATAACTCGGCCCCTTGACGGCAGGAAAGTCGCGGGTCTGGTGGTAGTCGTCCATGCGGTCGAAAAAATCCTCGAACAGCGCGCGGCCGCCGGCAGCACCGGTGGGTATCTTCAGCTCGGCCAGATTGGTCGGCGCAAAGCCGATATCAGCCAGCGTAGGCACGCCCTGCCGCAGGGCTTCAGGCCGGGGCGCCAGCGTGGCGGCGTAACGCGCCACCGGGTAGGACCGCAGATAAAAATCGTCGACCTTTTTCAGCCAGGCGTTTTTGTAGGGCGTGAACACACCATAGGGCCGGCCCATCTGGGTGAGCACCTCGTCGCGCTCGAACACCACCTGGTCTTTATAGGTGTGCAGCGCAATGCCGGCATTGGCCAGCGCGCCCAGCACCTGCGCGTCGCGGGCAATCGCCTGCGGCTCGTAGTCGTGGTTGGCAAACACCGCCTGCACACCCAGCAAAACGGCTAGGGCCGGCAGCGCGTCTTGCGCGGGGGCATGCTGCACGATCAGCCCGGCTTCGGGCTGGCCGGCCAGCGCCCGCAGCTCGCCGTCCAGCGCCACCAGCGATTCGCGGATGAACTCGACCCGGCGGTCCTTGCGCGGCAAGGGGTCCAGGATGGTGCTGTCAAAAATGAAGACGCAGTGCACCTGTTTGCAGGACTTCAGCGCATGGTAGAGCGCGGCGTGGTCGTCGCAGCGCAGGTCGCGCCGAAACCACACCAGGCCGCTGGCAAATGCTTTTTCCATGTTCCCCCTTAAAATTGCCGTATGCCTGCCGATTCTGCCCCGATCAACCTGACCCACCATTTCCTGATCGCGATGCCCGGTCTGGAAGACGAGGCATTTTCCAAAAGTGTGGTCTACGTCTGCGAGCATTCCGAGCGCGGCGCGCTGGGCCTGGTCATCAACAAACCCAGCGACATCAACCTCAAGCGCCTGTTCGACCAGGTCGAGCTGCCGCTGCGCCGCGACGACCTGGTAGAGACGCCCGTGTTCCAGGGCGGCCCGGTGCAGACCGAGCGCGGCTTTGTGCTGCACGAAGCCATGGCTTCGGGTGATGTGACGTCGGGCGACTCGGTCTATGCCTCGACCATGGTGATTCCCGGCGGGCTGGAAATGACCACCTCCAAAGACGTGCTCGAAGCCCTGTCGACCGGCGCCGGCCCGCGCCGCGTGCTGGTCTCGCTGGGTTACGCGGCCTGGGGCGAGGGCCAGCTTGAATCGGAACTGGCCGACAACAGCTGGCTCACCGTGGGTGCCGACGCCGCAGTGATTTTTGATACGCCGGTGGCGCAGCGCTACGACAAGGCGCTGGCGCTGCTGGGCCTGGAAGCGTGGACTTTGTCTCCAGAGGCTGGGCACAGCTGACCATGAACGCCGTGGCCCAACCCATCGACGTCCCCACCCACCTGCAAACCTTTCTGGCTTTCGATTTCGGCCTCAAGCGCACCGGCGTGGCCAGCGGCAACCGGCTCTTGCGACAAGCTTCGCCGCAGCCCACCATCGCGGCCCAGGGCGAGGCCCGTTTTGCACCGATTGAAGCGCGGATCCGTGAATGGCGGCCCGACGCACTGGTGGTGGGCGTGCCCTTTCACCCCGACGGCGCCAGCCACGAAAACACCGAGCGTGCCCGCAAGTTTGCACGGCAATTACACGGCCGCTTCCGGCTGCCGGTGTTCGAGGTCGACGAGCGCTACAGCACCACCGAGGCGCTGTCGGACGGCGCAAAAGATGCCGACGCGGCTTCGGCCTGCATCATCCTGGAGCAATTCCTGAGGAGCATTCCATGACGACGCCAAGCGACGCCGCCGCGCCGGGCCGCCCCAAGCAAGGCAGGGCCCCCTCGGGGGGCAGCGCAGCACACGAAGTGGCAAGTGTGGGGGCGCTTCTCGATGCGGAGGCGCTGTACCTCGAACTGCTCAAGGGCGTTCGCGCAATTCATACCGCTGACACCCAGCTCGTCGGCATCCACTCCGGCGGCTTCTGGCTGGCCGAGCGGGTGCAGCGCGATCTGGGCCTGAATGGTGCGCCTGGCAGCATTTCGTCGGCGATGCACCGCGACGACTTTGCACAGCGCGGGCTCTCGGACGGCGGCCAGACGCAGCTCACTTTCGACGTCAACGGCGCCGACATTCTGCTCTTTGACGATGTGCTGTACACCGGCCGCACGATACGCGCGGCGCTGAATGAGCTGTTCGACTACGGCCGCCCGGCCCGCGTGCGGCTGGCGGTGCTGGTGGACCGCGGAGGCCGCGAACTGCCGGTGCAGGCCGATGTGGTGGCCGACACCATCGCCCTGCACGCGGCGCAGTCGCTGGAACTGCTGCGCGATGGCGCCGGCCGCTTCAGCCTGCGGGTGGAGAAGGCGATATGAACCCCCACGTTTGCGGCTTTGCCGCTGCTCTGCCCCCCGAGGGGGCGCACGCCGTCCTTGGGACGGCCCGGCGGAAGGCTTGAAGATGCTCTACAAACGTAACCCGCAACTCAACAAGAACGGCGAGCTGGTCCATCTGCTGTCCATCGAGGGCCTGCCCAAAGACATCCTCACCCACATTCTGGACACCGCCGCCAACTTCGTCAGCGTCAGCGACCGCGAAGTGAAGAAAGTGCCGCTTTTGCGCGGCAAAAGCGTGTTCAACCTGTTCTTTGAAAACAGTACACGCACCCGTACCACCTTCGAGATCGCAGCCACGCGCCTCAGCGCCGACGTCATCAACCTCGACATCGCGCGCTCGTCGGCCAGCAAGGGAGAGTCGCTGCTGGACACCATCGCCAACCTGAGCGCGATGGCAGCTGATTTGTTTGTGGTGCGGCACGGCGAGAGCGGTGCGCCCTACCTGATTGCCCAGCATGTGGCGCCGCATGTGCACGTGATCAACGCTGGCGACGGCCGCCATGCGCACCCCACCCAGGGCCTGCTGGACATGTACACCATCCGGCACTACAAGAAAGATTT
>JAZKCX010000028.1:0-2973 GCA_040387875.1 Pseudomonadota bacterium
ATCCACGGCGACGTATTTGCCGGCGGCATGGGCCTGGTGGCGGCTTGCGACATGGCGGTGAGTGTGGACACGGCCAACTACTGCCTGAGCGAAGTCAAGCTGGGGCTGATTCCCGCCACCATCAGCCCCTACGTCATTCGCGCCATGGGCGCCCGCGCGGCACACCGCTACTTTCTGACTGCCGAGCGTTTCACTGCGGCTGAAGCGCACCGCATCGGCTTCGTGCACGAAGTGGTGGCGGCCGACGCACTGGCCGAGCGGGTGGCCACGCTGGCGCAAACACTGGTGACGGCCGGTCCCGAGGCGCTGAAAGCCTGCAAGCGCCTGCTGCACGATGTGGCTGGTCACGAGATCGACCCGGCGCTGCTGGCCTTGACCGTCAAGGGCATTGCCGACATCCGTGCCAGTGACGAAGGCAAGGAGGGCGTTTCGTCTTTCCTGCAAAAGCGCAAGCCGAACTGGCTGCCGCAAGGCTGAAGCAATGGACGCCATCCGCAACCTGCTGGACACCCCACAACTGCTCGCACTCGCGGCGGCACTGGGCTGGGCGAGTGGCATACGGCTGTACGCGGCGGTGTTCCTCGCCGGCATGGCGGGCTGGATGGGTTGGGTCGCGTTGCCGCCGGGTTTGCAGGTGCTTCAGCACCCGGCTATGCTGGGTGCCAGCGGCTTCATGCTGTTCGTCGAGTTCTTCGCCGACAAGATTCCTGGTGTGGACAGCCTATGGGACATGGTGCACACCGTTATCCGCATACCTGCCGGCGCGGCCTTGGCCGCCGGTGCGCTGGGCGCCGACAGCAGCACCATGGCCACGGTGGCGGCGTTGCTGGGCGGTACGTTGGCCGCCACCTCGCACGCGACCAAGATGACGACCCGTGCGGCCGTCAACACCTCGCCCGAACCCTTCTCCAACATCGGCGTCAGTCTGCTGGAAGACGGTCTGGTGATTGGTGCGCTGTGGCTGGCGACCACCCACCCGCTGCTGTTCGGCATTGCACTGGCGATTGCGCTGGTGCTGATGGTCTGGTTGCTGGTGGTGCTGGTGAAATTTCTGAAAGCGCTGCTGAAGCGATTGGCCAAGCTATTCGGCGGCGCTGCGTCGCCCAAGACAACCTGAGAAGAGATCACTATGTTCACAAAAATTCTGATTGCCAACCGGGGTGAAATTGCCTGCCGCGTGGCAGCCACGGCCCGGCGCATGGCCATCAAAACGGTGGCGGTGTACTCCGATGCCGACGCCAGCGCCAAGCACGTCAGCGTTTGCGACGAGGCCATTCACCTGGGTGGCAGCGCACCCAAAGAGAGCTACCTGCGCTGGGAAAAAATCATCGAGGCCGCCAAGGCCACTGGCGCGCAGGCCATTCACCCCGGCTACGGCTTCCTCAGCGAGAACGAGGAGTTCGCCAAGGCCTGCGCCAGTGCAGGGCTGGTCTTCATTGGCCCGCCAGCATCAGCCATTCTGGCGATGGGTCTGAAGGCCGAGTCCAAGCAGCTGATGGAAAAGGCCGGTGTGCCGCTGGTGCCCGGATACCACGGCGCGGGCCAAGACCCCGCCATGTTGAAGACCGAGGCCGACCGCATAGGCTACCCGGTGCTGATCAAGGCCAGCGCCGGCGGCGGCGGCAAGGGCATGCGGGCGGTGGACAAGTCCGAGGACTTTGCCGGCGCGTTGGCGTCGTGCAAACGCGAGGCCATCAACAGCTTTGGCGACGACGCGGTGCTGATCGAGAAATACGTGCAGCGCCCGCGCCATATCGAGATTCAGGTGTTCGGCGACACGCAGGGCAACTACGTGTATTTGTTCGAGCGCGACTGCTCTGTACAGCGCCGGCATCAGAAAGTGCTGGAAGAAGCGCCTGCCCCCGGCATGACCGAAGCCATGCGCCAGCAGATGGGCGAAGCGGCGGTGGCCGCAGCCCGTGCGGTGAACTATGTGGGCGCTGGCACCGTGGAGTTCATCGTTGAACAGCGCGCTGATGGCAGCATGAACTTCTTCTTCATGGAGATGAACACACGCCTGCAGGTGGAGCACCCGGTGACCGAAGCCATCACTGGCCTTGATCTGGTGGAGTGGCAGTTGCGCGTGGCCTTTGGTGAGCCGCTGCCGCTCAAGCAGGCCGACCTGCGCATCCAGGGCCATGCCATTGAGGCGCGCATCTGCGCCGAGAATCCCGACAACAATTTCCTGCCTGCCACCGGCAGCCTGCAGGTCTACCGTAAACCAGGCAGCACCAGTTTTGAGCGGGCGCCGGGCGCGGTGCGTATCGACGACGGCGTGCGCGAGGGCGATGCCATCAGCCCCTTTTATGACTCGATGGTGGCCAAGCTCATCGTGCACGGTGCCACCCGGGCCGAGGCGCTGGCCCGACTCGATGAAGCGCTGGCGCAGACCCACATCGTGGGCCTGGCCACCAACGTGCAGTTCCTGCGCCACGTGGTGCGCAGCCCGTCGTTCGCGCAGGCCAATCTGGACACCGGCCTGATTCCCCGCGAGCAGGCCGTGCTGTTCCACCAGGAAACCATCGGTTTGCCGCTGGCGGTGGCGGCGGCCGTGGCCCGCGCGCTGCAGGACGAAAAGGCGCTGGAAGGCGTAGACCCGTTCAGCAAGCGCGACGGCTGGCGTTCGCACGGCATGGTGGTGCGCCGCTTTGACTTTGAATTCCATGGCGAAGCCTGCAAGGCGGCGCTGACCTGTCAACACGACGGCGCGCTGCAACTGCAGGTGGGCGATGTGTCAGGCCTGCTGTCGTTCGCTGCGCGCGAAGACGGCCTGGATCTGCGCTTCGGCAGCCAGCGCCTGCTGGCCAAGGTCTATGCCCAGGGCGAGACGGTGCACATCTTTGCAGGCCAGGGCGCGACTACCATCACCGTGATCGATCCGCTGGCCCATGCCGGCGAAACCCAAGGCGAAGGCGGCCGGCTGACCGCGCCCATGCCCGGCAAGGTGGTGTCGTTCGCGGTGAAAGCCGGCGA
>JAZKCX010000029.1:0-11398 GCA_040387875.1 Pseudomonadota bacterium
GCCCAGACCAAGCTGATCAAGAGCCTGTCCGGCGGTATCCGTACCGACCTGGCCCAGTACCGTGAACTGGCTGCGTTTGCGCAGTTCGCTTCCGACCTGGACGAAGCCACCCGCAAACAGCTCGACCGCGGTGCCCGCGTGACCGAATTGCTCAAGCAGGCCCAGTACAGCCCGCAGTCCATCGCGCTGATGGCATCGACGCTGTTTGCAGTGAACAAAGGCTTTATGGACGATGTGGAAGTCAAGAAGATTCTGCCGTTCGAGCATGGCCTCCACGCCTACCTGAAGGACAAGCACGCTGCGCTTCTGGCCAAGCTGGAAAAAGACAAGGCCATGGACAAGGATGCCGAAGCTGAATTGAGCGGTGCCATCGGCGCGTTCAAGAAGTCTTTCGCCTAATTCCCAACAGGAACTGTCATGGCAGCAGGCAAGGAAATACGCGGCAAGATCAAATCGGTGGAGAACACCAAGAAGATCACCAAAGCCATGGAAATGGTGGCCGCCTCCAAGATGCGCAAGGCGCAGGAGCGTATGCGTTCGGCCCGGCCTTACAGCGACAAGGTCCGCAACATTGCGGCCAACCTCGGCAAGGCCAACCCGGAATACACGCACGCCTTCATGAAGACCAACGACGCCAAGTCGGTGGGTTTCATTGTGGTGAGCACCGACAAGGGGCTGTGTGGCGGCATGAACACCAACGTGTTGCGTGCTGTGACCAACAAGCTGCGCGACTTCCAGAACGAAGGCGTGTCGGCCCAGGCCGTGGCCATTGGCAACAAGGGTTTCGGTTTCCTGAACCGGATCGGTGCCAAGGTCGTGTCGCATGTGACGCAACTCGGTGATACCCCCCACCTCGACAAGCTGATCGGTCCCGTCAAGGTACTGCTTGATGCCTACGTCAAGGGTGAGGTCAGTGCGGTCTATCTCAGCTACACCCGCTTCATCAACACGATGAAGCAGGAGCCGGTGGTGGAGCAGTTGCTGCCCCTGTCGGCGGCGAAGATGCAGGCAGACGCGCAGGCCGGTGGAAACCAGCACGGCTGGGATTACATCTATGAGCCCGATGCCCAGTCCGTCATCGACGAGCTGCTGGTGCGCTACGTCGAGGCACTGGTGTACCAGGCGGTGGCCGAGAACATGGCGTCCGAGCAATCGGCACGGATGGTGGCCATGAAGGCTGCTACCGACAACGCAGGCAGCGTCATCGGCGAGCTGAAGCTGGTCTACAACAAAACGCGTCAGGCAGCGATTACGAAAGAACTTTCGGAAATCGTAGCTGGCGCGGCGGCAGTTTAATTTTTATTGGAGCAAGCTAGATGGCTCAAGAGAACTCCCAAGTGAACGCACGCGTTCAGGGCAAAATTGTTCAGTGTATCGGCGCCGTGGTGGACGTCGAATTCCCGCGCGACAAGATGCCCCGCATCTATGACGCACTGAAGATGGACGGCTCCGCGCTGACCCTCGAAGTGCAACAGCAGCTCGGCGACGGCGTGGTGCGTACCATTGCGCTGGGCTCGTCGGACGGCCTGCGCCGCGGCAACATGGTGTACAACACCGACAATCCCATCACCGTGCCCGTGGGCAAGGCCACGCTGGGCCGCATCATGGACGTGCTGGGCAGCCCGATCGACGAGCGCGGCCCGGTCTCGGCCACCCTGTCGGCCTCGATTCACCGCAAGGCTCCGGCCTACGACGAACTGAGCCCCTCGCAGGAACTGCTGGAAACCGGCATCAAGGTGATTGATCTGGTGTGTCCGTTCGCCAAGGGCGGCAAGGTGGGTCTGTTCGGTGGCGCCGGTGTGGGCAAGACCGTGAACATGATGGAACTCATCAACAACATCGCCAAGGCCCACAGCGGTCTGTCGGTGTTCGCTGGTGTGGGTGAGCGCACCCGCGAAGGCAACGACTTCTATCACGAGATGGCCGACTCCGGCGTCGTGAACCTCGACAACCTCGAGGACTCGAAAGTGGCCATGGTCTACGGCCAGATGAACGAGCCCCCGGGCAACCGTCTGCGCGTAGCGCTGACCGGCCTGACCATTGCCGAGTCCTTCCGTGACGAAGGCAAGGACGTGCTGTTCTTCGTGGACAACATCTACCGTTACACGCTGGCCGGTACCGAAGTGTCCGCACTTCTGGGCCGTATGCCTTCCGCCGTGGGCTACCAGCCGACGCTGGCCGAAGAAATGGGCCGTCTGCAAGAGCGCATTACCTCGACCAAGGTGGGTTCGATCACCTCCATCCAGGCCGTCTACGTGCCCGCCGATGACTTGACCGACCCGTCGCCTGCCACCACCTTCGCCCACCTGGATTCCACCGTGGTGTTGTCGCGTGACATCGCTGCCCTGGGCATTTACCCCGCTGTGGACCCGCTGGACTCGACCAGCCGCCAGCTCGACCCCAACGTTGTGGGCGAAGAGCACTACAACACGGCCCGCGCGGTGCAGAACACGCTGCAACGCTACAAGGAACTGCGCGACATCATCGCCATTCTGGGCATGGACGAACTGGCACCCGAGGACAAACTGGCAGTGGCCCGTGCCCGCAAGATCCAGCGTTTCCTGAGCCAGCCATTCTTTGTGGCCGAAGTGTTCACCGGCTCACCGGGCAAGTACGTGCCTTTGTCGGAAACCATTCGCGGTTTCAAGATGATTGCCAACGGCGAGTGTGACCATCTGCCCGAGCAGGCGTTCTACATGGTCGGCACCATCGACGAAGCATTCGAGAAGGCCAAGAAGGTTTAACCACCCCCGAAGCGCCCTAGGCGCTTCCCCTCCACGGGGACAACACCCGCAGCCCGGCGAAGCCGGTTCTGCGGTGTTTCGGGAAAAGGCAGGTTACTGGAGATATTTAGATGAACACCATTCAGGTTGATGTTGTGAGCGCCGAGGAGTCCATCTTCTCGGGTGAGGCCCGTTTTGTGGCCCTGCCCGGTGAAGCGGGCGAACTGGGCATCTACCCGCGCCACACGCCGCTGATCACCCGCATCCGCCCCGGTTCGGTGCGGATCGAGATGGCGGACGGTACCGAGGAATTCGTGTTTGTGGCCGGTGGCATTCTGGAGGTGCAGCCTACCCATGTCACCGTACTGTCCGACACTGCCATCCGCGGCAAGGACCTCGACGACGAAAAGGCCAATGCCGCCAAGGCTGCGGCCGAAGAAGCGCTGAAAAACGCCAAGAATGACATCGATCTGGCAAAGGCCCAGTCCGAGCTGGCGGTGATGGCAGCACAGATTGCAGCCCTGCGCAAATACCGCCAAAAGCGGTAATTCTCGCCAGCTCCGTAAAAAAGCCCGGTTTCTCAACCGGGCTTTTTTGTGGGCGAATGCAGAAGAAACGCGGCGTCAGTGGGCTCGTAAATTTGTCCGCAGGCGGGCTATCGACTGGCCGTGCAGCTGGCAAACCCGCGACTCGGTGACGCCCAAAACAGCGGCAATCTCTTTCAGCTTCATGTCCTGTTCGTAGTACAGGCTCATCAGGTGCTGCTCGCGTTTGGGCAACACCTTGATGGCTGCCACCAGCGCGCTGTGTTTGCGGCTGTTGCCCAGCATCTTCATGGGGTCGGCCTCGAAGTCGCCGACGTGGCGGTCCAGAAAATCTTCACCGTCTTGTGATGAGGCGACCAGGTCTTCTAGGTAAACCAGTTGCACGCTGCGCACTTTGGCCAGCAACTCCTGGTAGCCCGCCAGGCTCAGCTTCATGCATTTGGCAATTTCGGATTCTGCCGGCGCCCGTCCGAGCGTCTGCTCCAGCCGGTGGATGACCCGCTCTATGTCTTTTTGGCCGCGGCGCGAACTGCGCGAGGCCCAGTCGACGCCCCGCAGTTCATCGAGCATGGCACCCCGGATACGCTGGGTGGCGAAAGTCTCAAACTGCACGCCCTGGGCTTCATCAAACCGGGTCAGCGCTTCGGTCAGACCAATCATGCCCACCTGAATCAGGTCGTCGATCTCCACGCTGGGGGGTAGTTTGACGATCAGGCGGTGGGCTACCCGGCGTACCAGCGGGCTGTACAACCGAACCATGGCGTTGCGCTCCAGGGAGGCATGCGTGTTGGACATGGCTAATCCTTCAGGCAGCCAACGCTGGTGGTGCTGACACAGGCGGCGAAAGCGAGGGAGTTACCGCTCTGGGACTGGCCTGACAGCCCGGAGCACTTGGAGAAAGTACACATATCAACGTCAAATCAATTCCAGCGAAACTTTGCACAAACTATTGGCCAGGGAGGGTGATCCCTTTTGTATTCGCCCCGCCTGCGATGAATTCACAATTCCGGCATAAACCGGTATGAAAAATTCGCTGCGAAGGCTAAATTTGGCGGGGCAGTACGTGGAATAAGTCTGACAGTTGCAATGCCGCCCAGTACTTCAAAGAAGCGCGGAAAGCGGCTGTATTTGTAGGCTTACGCGCCGCCGTGCGGCGAACAGCAGATGGCGACAGATGTCGCTGAAAAGCGCCGAATCGGGCATGGCCACTTGGCGCACGAAATGCCCTAAGGGAATGCAGGAATGGCGCACCAAAAAATCGCGCGGAAATATATACCTAACCCATGGCCCCAAAGCCCGGAAAAGCGAAGAAAATATCCGCTTGCGCGTATACTTTTGTTAGCGCGATCTGTAGCTATAACTTTTTCAATACCTGAGGATGGTCTGAAATGAAATTTCTTATTACCACGCTGAGCGTGCTGGTCTTGCTGCTTGCGGGCTGCGGTACTGCACCCAAAGGCGACGAAGTCTCCGTTTACTACTACGGCAACCGCGCTCCCAGCGCTGGTGCAGGCAGCGGTGGTGCTGGCGATGGCTCGGGCGCCGGTTCGCAGGCCATTGCAACTGCCCGCCCCGCAGCGGTAACGGCAGTGGTGCCGGCCGACGGCGAAGGCCCTCCCGGCGTGCCGACAGTGGTGTATTTCGACTACGACAGTTTTGTCGTCAAATCGGAGTTCCAGAGTGTGGTTCAGGCCCACGGCAAGTTTCTGATTGCCAACCGCGACCGCAAAGTGTTGCTTGAAGGCCACGCCGACCAGCGCGGTGGCCGCGAGTACAACCTGGCACTCGGCCAGAAGCGCTCGGAAGCCGTCAGGAAGTCTTTGGTATTACTTGGTGTTGCCGACAACCAACTCGAGGCAGTCAGCCTGGGCGCCGAAAAACCGGCCTCCACCGAACTGTCAGAAAAAGGCTATGCGCTGAACCGCCGCGTCGAGTTCCGCTACCGCTAAGCCAACCCGAATTACTCGAATGGCCCGTTGGCCGTTACCGCGCAAGCGGTAACGGCCAATTTTTTTGGCACCATCGATTCAGTTGCGGGCGCCATAGACACGCAGCAAGCCGTATTCAAAAGGCGGGAATTGCATTGGATGCTCTGGCGTGTCGAGCCGGATCAGGTTCCAGGCGCCCGCATAGTGCGCGCGGCTCTGCGTCTGTTTGTCGCGCGTTGCCTTGTAGACGCCTCCCCCATCAACGTACCACACATTGCCGCGACAGCGCGGCTGTACCAGCGGCGTGTGCCCCACATAAATCTGGTCTACGCCCATGATGGGCGCATCGCTTCCTGTGCCAAATGCGGGCCGGGCCCACAGTACGTAACGCACCCATTCCGGGTCGCCGCTCTCCAGGGCGCGCAACGCGTTCTGCCATGAAAATCCCTCCGGAATATCGGCATGCACCAGGCCTATGCGTGTATGGCGGCCCTCAATCGAAATCGCCAGGGGCAGGCGTGCGAGCTGCTGCACTACGCTGCGTGCGGCCTGGGGCTGGTGCGCGATCAGGTCGCGCAGCCATTGGTCGTCTACCCGCGCGGGCGCGGCCGGCGATGTGGTTGCTACTGCGGGCGGAGGTGTTTGCGTGCTGGCCTGGGATTCGCGGTAAAGATGGATGGCGGCCTGGTCATGGTTGCCGCGCACCGAGAAGAACCATGGTTCATCGATCAGCGCAACGACCTCCTCGTTTTCTTCGCCGCGGTCGACCAGGTCGCCGCAGACAAAAAGCCGGTCCCTGCGCACATTGAAATGCACGGCGCTCATGGTGTCGATGATGGCGTCCATGCAGCCGTGGATGTCGCCAATGGCAAAATCGCGGCCGTTCTGGTTGGCGCCCAAACGCAAAACCGCCGGCCCATCTTCAATGGCGGCGGCGGTGCGGGGAGAGGTCATGGGTCAGTGTCTGCGACAGCCCGCTGGGCTTGCGCAGACCCCGAGGCGTTGTGCCACGGGGCCAGGCAGGTATCAGTGCAGGTGGATGGAGCCGAAAGACTGGCCTTTGCCGGCGCGTGCCGGCGGGTTGCAAAGGCCGCAGACATAGTGCTTGGCGTTTTCGTAAGGCTCGCTCACGAACAGGCCGCCGCAGTGTTTGCACTTGGTCATGGTCAGCATGCCATTGTCGACAAACTTCATCAGGCGCCAGGCGCGGGTGATGGACAGCAGGGGCTCCACACCGCAGGCAGCCATCTGCTCGGCGTACAGCGTGTAGGCCTTGATCACCGAATCAATCTCTTCCAGCGCGCTGGTCTTGGAGATGTATTCGTGGATGTTGAGGAACAGCGAGGCATGGATGTTGGGCTGCCAGGTCAGGAACCAGTCGGTCGAGAACGGGAGCTGGCCTTTGGAGGGCGACTTGCCCGACACTTCCTTGTACAGGCGCAAAAGGCGTTCGTAGGAGAGGCTGGTCTCGGTTTCCAGAACCTGCAGGCGGGCGCCGAGCTGGATCAGGGTCACGGCGCGTTCAATCTGCCGGGTCTCGTTGAGAATGCTTTTTGCGATCATGGTCTGCTCTCCAGTTATTGTTGTCTGCGGTACGGTGCCGGCTTAGCCGGACATCGCTTCCTTGAAATTACCGGCCATCAGAATGTTGGCGTGCAGGCGGGCGGTCTGGCTGCTGGCCGACTTGCCGAGGTTTTGCTGGGTAAGGAGGTTCCAGACCATGCTGTCGTCCATGCGGAAGCGGCACAGCAGGGTGTTGACCGAGGCCACCTTCATCAACTGGGCGGGGGACAGGCCCACAATCATGTTGGCAGTTTCTTCGGAGACGCCCAGCCGGAACAGGGCATTGACCTTGTCCTGGCGGATCAGGTGCTGTGCCAGCACCAGATAGGACATATTGGTTTCGCGAATGTCTTCGAGAATTTGGTCATCGCCTTGCATAGTGCTCTCCTTCAGAAATCGTTGCTAAATCCAGCTCTTTTCGGCGGAACAGACCTTGTTCGAATCTGCTTGCCATGGAATGAATTGTGGGACGCAAGCCATTGGCCGCATGTTGGTAACAGGCTGTTTCAGGTGTCGGCCCGATTCCTACACAAAAAATACCGGAAAGAGCGTGTGCAGACGGTTTTTCGGAACTTTTTCACATTTCTGCATGCGCAGGCTCGCAAAAATGCTGATAAGCCAGCGCTTTTCGGCGTTTCAAACGCGTCATTTCAGGGGGATGTACAGGCGATTTTTTTCGCACCCAAAGCCCGCTGCTGCGGGCCGAAGTCTCAAACGAGGCCGCTGCGGATGGCGTAGACGGTCAGTTCCGCATTGTTGGAGAGCTTGAGCTTCTCCAGCACCCGTGCCCGGTAGACGCTTACCGTCTTGGGGCTGAGCATCAACTCTTCGGCAATGTCGGACAGGCGCTTGCCCGAGGCAATCTTCAAAAGCGTCTGCATTTCGCGGTCCGACAGGGTGTTGTGCGGCGCTTCGGCGGGTTCGTTGGTGAGGCTGTCCACCAGCATCTGCGCAATGTCGGGCGTCACGTACTTGCGGCCCAGCGCCACGGTGCGCACGGCGTTGATCAGTACCAGCGGGTCACCCGCCTTGTTGAGGTAACCGGAAGCGCCCGCGCGCAGGCTGCGGATGGCGTACTGGTCTTCCGGGTACATCGAGACAATCAGCACCTTGACCGGCGAGCCTTCGGCCTTGAGGGTGGTCAGCACGTCCAGGCCGTCGCGGCCCGGCATGTTGATGTCCAGTACCAGCACGTCGCACTGCGTGGTGCGCAGCACATTGCGCAACTCGGTGTAGTCGCCAGCCTCGCCCACCACCTGCAGATCGACTGCTTCGCTGATGGTGTCGCGGATGCCGCGGCGCACCAGCGCATGGTCATCGCACAGTACGACGCGGATCATGGGGCCACCTTCTGCGTGCGCTCCAGCGGAACCGACAGAATGACCGCCGTGCCTTCTGCGCCGGTGCTCACATCGACCCAGCCGCCCACCGTTTGTGCCCGCTCGTGCAGGCCGCGGATGCCAAACGACTTGGGTTTGGCCAGGTCGGCATCCTGCAGGCCCTTGCCGTTGTCGGTGATCTCCAGCGACAGCACGCCGCTGTCGGGCGTCATGTAGAGCTTGACCTCGGTCGCGTGGGCATGTTTGAAGACATTGTTGAGTGCTTCCTGCGCAGTGCGGTAGGCCACCTGCTGTATGTCGTCGGGCAGCTTGATCTGCGGCTGCGTGGTCTGAAACACCGTCTTGATGCCAGTCCGCTTTTCAAAGCCACGCGCCATCCACTCAATGGCATACACCAGCCCCTGGTCCAGCACGGCGGGGCGCAGGTTGAGCATGATGCGTTGTGTGGACTGGATCGCCTGGTCAATGGTTTCCAGCGAATTGAGCGCCCGGCCCACCACCGCTTCGTCCATCGCGTGGCGGGTAATCCAGGACAAATCAAACTTGAGTGCGGTGAGCGTGCTGCCAATCTCGTCGTGGATTTCGCGCGCAATGGTCGTGCGCTCTTCCTCAATGCTGGTCTGCAGGTGCCGGGCCAGCTCGGTAATGCGCTGTTGCGACTCACGCAGTTGCGCGTCGGCCTCTTCCTTGTCGAGCAGGTGTTGCTGGATTTCGATGGCGCGCTGCAGCGCCGGGCGCAGGCGGTGCAGTCCGTCTTTCAGCACATAGTCGCTGGCCCCCTCGTGCAGCACATTGATGGCTGCCGTCTCGCCAATCGCGCCCGAGACAATGATGGTGGGCGTGGTCGGCTGGTGCACTTTGACCAGCGCCAGCGCATCCAGCGCGGTGCAGTCGGGCAGGTGGTAGTCCACCAGCACCGCATCAAAATGCCGCGCCGTGATCTGCTCTTTGAATGCGGGGAAGTTGTCCACCCAGGTGGCAGTGACGGGAAGACCTTCGCGCTCCAGCGCAAACTTCACCAGTTCGTGGTCGGGCTCGGAGTCCTCGAGGTGGAGGAGGTGAAAAAGGGGCGGCGCCGGGTGCATCAAATAATTCAGAAACGTGTGACGTATATCTTCAAAACGGGCCGGCAAACCCGTGCGCCAGTGCGGTGCGCGGGGATTTGATGGTAGCGCAAGCGCGGACGCACAAAACGCGGGAATGCACCGATATTTCGGCCCGTCTTGTTGGGGCTGCCGCGGGCCAGCCCGACTGCAAAAAAGGCTGCAAAAAGGCTTCGCACCAGCCAATTTCAAATGAAAACAGGCTGTAGCCTTCGTATTTTCTCAACTTAGTGCTATAAAAATAATAGTATGTTGATGGCTGCGGTGCTGCGCAATTCCCGGCACAATCACTACGATCCTTCTAAACCTGCTGTCGCCATGTCCAAAGCCAAGCTCCAGGCCGCCACCGTTGGCGGCACCTGCGAAGAAATCGAAGCTGCTTTTTACGAAGCGCTGCAAAGCGGCAACATTGATCGGCTGATGCTTTGCTGGGCCGACGAGGACGACATCGTTTGCGTGCACCCCGGCGGCCCGCGGCTGGTGGGTGCGGCAGCCATCCGCGCGTCGTTTGAGACCATGTTTGCCAACGGCAGCATCCGTGCCTACCCAGAGCATGTGCGCAAGGTCCAGTCGCTGGCCAGCGCGGTGCACAACGTGCTGGAGCGCATTGAAGTCATGACCAACGAGGGACCACGCCACGCCTACGTGATTGCCTCCAACGTGTACCACAAGACCGCCCAGGGCTGGCGCCTGGTGGTGCACCATGCCAGTCCCGGCACCCCCCACGAAATGGAAGAGCTGTCGGACATTCCGTCGGTGTTGCACTAGCGCGCATGGAGTATTCGGCACCCGTCTGGCTGCCCGGTGGCCAGCTGCAAACCATCTGGCCCGCAATCGCATCGCGCCGGGTTTTTGGCCCCACGCCGCAGTACCGGCGCGAGCGATGGGGCACACCGGACGGCGACTTCGTAGACGTCGATTGGTTGGTCGATGTGGCCCCCACGCTCCCCGCTCCGCGTGGTTCGCTGCCCCCCGAGGGGGCCGTGCCTTGCTTGGGGCGGCCCGGCGCTGCGGCGTTGTCGCCCACCTCGAACGTGTCGCGTGCCAGGCCTCTGCTGGTGCAGTTCCACGGCCTCGAAGGCTCGTCGCGCAGCCACTACTCTGAAGCCTTTGCCGACTTCGCGCGCGAGCGCGGCTGGGACTTTGTGGTGCCGCACTTTCGTGGCTGCAGCGGGGAGCTGAATCTAGCGCCGCGTGCCTACCACTCGGGCGACTTTGAAGAAATTGGCTGGATGCTGCAGAAATTCCGCACCTGGCGCGACCAGCATGGCGGCGGGCCGATTCTTGCGGTGGGCGTTTCGCTGGGCGGCAATGCGCTTTTGCGCTGGGCCAGCGAGATGGGAGCGTCGGCCAGCAAAGTCGTGAGCGCAGTGGCGGCTGTGTCGTCGCCGATTGACCTTGCAGCCGGTGGCTGGGCCATTGGCCGGGGCCTGAACCGGCTCATCTACACGCCTATGTTTCTGCGCACCATGAAGCCCAAGGCGCTGGAAAAGCTGGCCCAGCACCCGCGCCTGTTCGACCGCGACGCGCTGCTCGCCGCGCGCGACCTGTATGCCTTCGACAACGTGTTCACTGCGCCCTTGCACGGTTTTAAAAACACCGAGGACTACTGGAGCCGCGCATCGGCCAAACCCCACCTGCACCAGATCGCCATTCCGGCACTGGTGGTGAATGCCCGCAATGACCCCTTCGTGCCTGCAGACAGCCTGCCGGCACAGCACGAAGTCGGGTCCTGCGTTACGCTGTGGCAACCGGCGCACGGCGGCCATGTGGGTTTTCCGCGCGGCCGCCCACCCGCCGATGTGCGCGCCATGCCCGACGCCGTGGGCGCCTGGCTGGCCCGCAGCACGACCGAGACCACACAACACCATGGATGACATCGTCAAACAGGCCATGGCCAAATGGCCCAACGTACCGCACTGCTACGGCTGGCTGGGGCTGGATGCGCGCGGCCAGTGGTACATGCGCGACGACCGGGTGCAGGCGGCAGGGCCGTTTGCCAGCGGCAGCCCGCAGAGCAAAGGTTCGCTGCTCAAACACGACAAGCTGGTGGAATTCATCGGCCGCAACTACCTGGCTGACGACGCCGGCCAGTGGTATTTCCAGAACGGGCCGCAGCGGGTGTTTGTGGAGCTGGAGGCCACGCCCTGGGTCTGGCGGATTGCTGCAGATTTCGCGGTGACCGCCCATACCGGA